>DAHXNK010000001.1 GCA_027365415.1 Acidobacteriaceae bacterium | reverse complement strand
TGTGACCGCAGCGGAAGAAGAGCCTGCCGAAGTGGCTGAAAGCCTTTGAAGAAATCTGAAGGGTACGAGCTTTAGCCCGTACATAACCGAACCGCGTCTTGGGCTTTAGCTCCTGAGGGCGCGTTTCTCTAACCCTAAAGGTTTCGCTGTTGCAAGTCCGCAAGCACATATCCCGTGGCGTGGATCTCTCGATTTGCGCCACTTTATTAAATCTTAAAATTTTCAACATTCCCTGCCGGGCACCAGTACTTTCCCGCAGAGTTTGAGATTGGATCAACGAGTATGTCAACGGTGACGGAAAATATCTCTGCCGCAATGGTGAAAGAACTGCGCGAAAAAACCGGTGCTCCCATGATGGACTGCCGCTCCGCGCTGGTGGAAGCCAAGGGCAACCTGGAAGAAGCCATCGTCGTGCTGCGCAAAAAAGGCATGGCCTCCGCAGCTAAGAAGTCTGGCCGCACGGCCAGCGAAGGCGCGGTGGGCACCTACATTCACGCCGGAGGCAAGATCGGCGTGCTGTTGGAGATCAACTGCGAGAGCGACTTTGTTGCCCGAACCGAGGATTTTCAGGAGCTGCTCAAGGACATCGCCATGCACATCGCGGCGACCGATCCGCGATACATCCGCAAGGAGGATGTGACGGCAGCCGACATGGAACGCGAGAAGGATATCTATCGCGCCCAAGCCGCAGCCACAGGCAAACCCGCGCCCGTCGTCGAGAAGATCGTCGAAGGCAAGATGGCAAAGTTTTACGAAGAAGTCTGCCTGCTCGAACAGCCCTTTATCAAGGAGCAGACGGTGACCATCGGTCAACTGGTCGCGCAGAAGGTTGGCAAGCTGGGAGAAAATCTCCAGGTGCGCCGCTTCGCCCGCTTCAAGGTCGGCGACGCCAACTGGACAGTCTCGCAGATCAAGACCAGCACCGAAGAAGCTGCCAGCTAAGTCTTTTAAGACAAGCCTAAGCAAGAACAAAAAAAGAGCGCACCCGCAAGGGTGCGCTCTCTTTGTTTAGAGATACCAGCCGTGCGGGTCAGCAGGTAATACCGCATTTCATGAGCTATGCTTCGCCATTAGGAGTTGATGGGAACTCCACAAAAATTCGTGGACACGGCAAATCAGAACGACCAATAATTTCATCAACCAGCCCCAGCCAATAGCCTTCTTCCGCACTCAAATAATAATCATCTTCCTGTAGCAGTCGGCAGATCGAAACAAAGAAAAACCAGATTGGCTTCAATCTTTGCTGCACTTTGCTTAGTAGCCATGCTGATCGTTGTTCTTCCGGCTTTAAGGCGAGTTCCTCTTCTTCTGCTGCTGTAAGAAAGAATTCTCCCCACCTATCACACAACGATCCGACCATGGCATCGTGTTGTGAAGCATGCCTGTCAATTAAAAGATGGAATTTTTCTTCTATTTTCCCAAATCCATCCGTTTTGAACGACCAGTCTTTCTCTAAGTGGCACTCCAGCTCATAATCCAAAATCGCCTTCAAAAGGTGGCTCTCAAATAAAGCCGTGCGCATCCCTGTAAGATCTCCCTGCTGTATGAGTGAGTTTGATACGTGGATGTCAAGTTGCTCGCTATCCTTACTTCGAGTCAAAGCGTTTCTCAGCAATTCAATCAGTTTAAAAGATATGCGGCTTTGGCTTTGTAAAGTGTTGATAAAACCCTCTAAACTGAGGGGTTCGTACCCTTGGTCATGTCCAGTCGGAGTTTTAGATTCAGAGCGTTGACAGACTATACGGAAAATAAATCTGGATATAGAATTACGCGCCAATTCAAGAGCAAACAATTCATTTGTACTCGCTAAATTTTTGGCGAGACCCACTGCCCCCTCATGGGTTAGCATGTCGGCATTTGCAGCTTGGCGTACGCCGTGACAAAGAATCATGCTATGTGGATACGCCAGCGCATAATCGCCAGCCATCAAGAGGTCGGATGCAGCACTCGCTGCAAACCCCGTCGCAACTGTGATAAGTCGACAACGTACGGAAAAATCCTAGTCAACAGAGGTCAGTAGTTTGAGAAGCATCCCGGCGTGGAAGGTATTGCCGCCGGGACTGTCGATATAAAGAGTTATTGGTTCACGACCAGACGTGAGTAGCCCAATGATGGAAGAAGTCAGGCGATCAACAGACAACTGATCAATCGTACCTGTGAGGTAGATTGCACGATCTGGATTCGGTCTAAAATCAACACTACGCCGTGGGGGTGTCATTCCTATTTTTTAATGATGAATTTATTACATTTTCAAAGGGGAGGTCTTGTTGCAACGACTTCTGTTGGGACTGTTCCTGAACATAACGAAAAAAAGCATCCAAGTCTTTCCCAAAACGCTCATGCACGCGTCGCACTGCCTGCGTAAGCTCTTGTTCTGCAGGGTCAGTTGTCGTTTGGCGAACAATATACATACGCTTCCTCCGATCTTGATCGTAACACGTTCTAAATTGATGAGATGTCCCAAAAGTTATACGGATGCAATGCTATTAAATTCTTGGAGATGCGAGTGCCGCCTTTTCTGTCAAATCGGAATCCGCATTCCTGCCAACCTTTCCCATCTGTACTACACTCAAATCTGGATATCTGACGCACCACTTGCTTCCACATGGCTGATGGATTTGCCCAAACCGTAATGCAGCAGGCGGACATTGTCCGCATCATGGGCGACTCCGTGCGGCTGACCAAGGCTGGCGCGTAGAGCTACAAAGATATGTGCCCGTTTCACAAAGAAAAATAGCTGCGGGCCTCAGGTCTCGATTTTGGGTAAGAATATACTTGACTCACCTTCACCTTTTATTCACTGCAATAGTCCATGAACAGCCATGATCGTGCATGAATTAGGGATAAGTGAATTTATCTCACCTTCCTGATGACAGACGCGATTGACTATGGTGCGGAATTGCAGTAGATTATCCACATGGCAAGCCGTTCGCATACCCTCGCCGCCCAACTGCTAGACGAGCTAAAGGCGGAACTGCGCACTGCGGAAGAAGCAGTGAATCGTCTTCGCAGTCAGATCGAGGCGGTCGAGCCTTTAGTGTCAACGTCTACACCAAAGCGCGATCTTCCTTTTGAGTCCGTCGTGCCTATTAAGCCTGAAACGCGCACTATTCTGGTTCGCGCAAAACATACCGCAGACTTGGTGGTTATGTTTTTACGCAAACATCCCGGTGCGATGGTTCCTGAGATACACGCCATGATGGTCGAAGAGGGGCTTTCGGTTGGGAAGCAGGAATATCTCTATACCGTCATCAAAAAGCTCGAAAAAAAAGGGCTTGTGCGAAGAGACCTAAACTCCTCAGCCCGTGGAGGGCGGTATTATGCAGTCACCGCAGAAAACAATTTAGCGATGCAGCCGAAGCAGGAGGGGAGATTACTGAGTAATTGAAATATGTATGGCTTTGAGTTGAATCCCGAATAGGAAGAGGCGACCGAAGCCGCCTCTTAAGGTTATTTCAAGATTCCCGTAGTACCGACTCTATCCTGCTGTAACAGAATAGACGGTTAAATGCGGGATAGATCGGAGGAACAATGGTTGTATCATTGTCCTCTGTCGTATACGGGGCAGACAACCGCCCCGTAGCCTTAACGGTGCGCTGCTCTGTAAAGAACGGCGCGCCGTCATAGGCGCTTCTAAACGCTACTATACACCACCACTAAACAAAATGTACACTGCTTTTATGAGTATTGAACCAACCTCATCAACTGCTGAAAACATTGCATTTAAGAATGCTTTAGCGAAGGTTCTTTCCGTTTCTCATGCGGAGGTGCAGAAGCGTCTTGCCGAGGTACGGAACGGAAAGAAAAAATCACCACGCGATACCCCCTCCGCAAAGGGCCGCGTAACTGGCGACGTTTCTCGTTAGCATGACCCTGCCACCTGTCCGGTGACTTGAGCGTATGTCAACCGCTTTCCCGCGATGCGCGACAATGCCAATTGGAAACGTTCTACGTTGCTGATTGGAAATTTCTTTGTTCCGCGATGGTTATACCGGAACGCCTGTTCATCGATGTAGCGGAACAGATGAAACGGAGCCACGCTCACGTAGGTTCCACCTAAAGCCCGCTTCACCAAGCACCAGAAGTTCTCCAGGCTGTTCGTGTGAACGTGTCCCTGCACATACTCGTAGGCGTGATTGATAACCTGATGCGCGTATTCTTCATTCAGTCCCCAATACGAGTGGAGTTCATCGGTGAATACCTGAGAGCCGGATTCAACATGCTTTTTTATTTTTCCTTGCAGCGTGGGACGCATCCGATCCCCAACAATCTCTGTGCGAACCATGCCGCCGCGCTCTAGGAATCCGAGCACAATTGTCTTGCTCTTGTTTTTGCGATCCATTGCCTTGCGTCGCTTCGATCCGTGCATGTTTCTGGCTTTACCGCCGATGAATGTTTCATCGACTTCTACGGTTCCTTGCAGTTTAGATGTGCTGTCGTCCTGCAATACCAAGCGCAAGCGCTGGAGCATAAACCAAGCGGTTTTCTGCGTTACGCCAACAGTCTTGGCGACTTCATAGCTGCTGATTCCATTTTTGCAGTTGACCAACATCCAAAGGGCAATCAGCCACTTGTCGAGAGAGAGAGCGGAATCTTCTAGCGCCGTGCCAACCTTGACAGAAAACTGCTTGCGACATCCTGCACACTTCCAGCGACGTTGCGCGGCCAGCCAATAGTGTTTCAGGCTATTGCAATGCGGGCACGCTGGCTTTCCATCCGGCCAGCGCATCGCAGCTATCGTGTCGATACAGTTCTGTTCGTTGCTAAAGTATCGAATTGCTTCCGTAAGCGTTTTCTGTTCTTCCATCATAAGAATCACCTGATAGAACCAATCTATAGAAATTAGATGGGTTAGTCAAGTATATTCTTACCCGATTTTGAGACCTAGGATTGTGTGCGCATCATTTTTTGCAGTTTATTTTTGCAGCGAGGCCATGTCAATGACAAAGCGATATTTCACGTCATTTCTGAGCATCCGGTCGTAGGCTTCGGCGATCTTCTGGATCGGGATCAGCTCGATATCCGACGTGATGTTGTGCTCGGCGCAGTAGTTGAGCATCTCCTGCGTTTCTGGAATGCCTCCAATGGCCGAGCCGCTCAGTATGCGGCGTTGAAAGGCCAGCGCTCCCACATGCACTGTCGGCGGCTGGTCGGGCAGGCCCACCAGAACCATCGCCGCGTCGCGCTTCAGCAGCGTCAGGTAGAGATTTAGATCGTGGGGCGCGGAGGCTGTGTCCAGAATAAAGTCGAAGCTGCTGGCGTGTGCCCGCATCGCCGTCGAATCTTTGGAGAGTACCACTTCATCGGCACCCAGTCGCAGCGCGTCCTCTTTTTTACTCAGCGATGTGGTGAACTGCACCACATGCGCGCCGAAGGCATGGGCAAACTTCAGCCCCATATGTCCCAGCCCGCCCAAGCCAACAATGCCGACCTTCTTGCCCTTGCCCACCTTCCAGTGGCGCAGCGGGGAGTAGGTGGTAATTCCCGCGCAGAGCAGCGGCGCAACGCCTGCCAGATTCAGCTTGGGCGAGATGGGATGCGTGTACGCCTCATCGACAACAATGTTGTTTGCGTAGCCGCCAAAGGCGAGATCGCCATTTTTGTCGCGGCCATTGTAGGTGGGAATCATGCCGAGGTCGCAGTATTGCTGCTCGCCCGCCTTGCAACTGGGGCAGACGCGGCAGCTATCGACAAACACGCCCACGCCTGCGATATCGCCGGCCTTGAATTTTTTCACGGCGCTGCCGATGCGCGTTACGCGCCCGACGATCTCATGTCCCGGCACCATCGGGTAGAGCGAGTCGCCCCACTCATTGCGAATCTGGTGCAGATCGGAATGGCAGACACCGCAGAACTGGATGTCGATCACAACATCGTTCGCCCCCGGATCGCGGCGTTCAAAATCAAAGGGTGCAAGCGGAGCCGTCGCATTCTGCGCGGCATAACCAAAGGATTTCATCATGCAGGTTTCTCCACAAAAAAATCGGAAATATCAGAAATATCGGATGTTCAGCGCGAAGGAGGAATGCGCGCGGCCCAGCCATGCTTGCCTCAGTCCAAAAACACCACGGATTGCAGCCCGGCAATATCGAAGCGCTTGCGACAGCGAATGTTCTTGCAGGCCGCCATGTCATCTTTGCGAACCATGTAATTCTGCGCCTTGGCAAAACGGGCGCGGTCGCGCTCATCGGCATTGCGCGGTAGCTGCGGTTTTTTGCGACGTACCAGCCAACTGACTGGGTACTCCTCAGCTTTGCCGCAGTGCGGACACGTGAGCGTGTGCGCGCGTTGCTCAGTGGCTTCATTAAAAAAATCACGCTCTTCCATAGGAACCATCCATAAAATAACCCTACTACGAAAATAATTCTGCCGCAGCGTCGAGCGGCTGCATAATTGTTTTGCAGGCTGCCCATCGGCTGCAAGCTGCTGGAGGGAGCAATGGCGACTAGGAAGTCCGGCAAAAAGAAGGTTTTCTCGAAGACCAAGGCCGTCAAAGCCAATGCGCGGGAGCGCGTTGGGCCGCCTCCGGCCTCGCGTGTGCTGCCGGCGGAGCGGCCTGCTCCGGGGCGCAAACAGAAGCACAAGTCGAAATGGGATTCGGTGTCGCTCGAAGAATAAAAATGCGCGTACCAGCGCGGCAACCCTCGGCGTACACTGAGCACGACAAGACGACATCTACCGGATACAAGGAGCCAATCATGCCTATTGATTCATCTATGGTCACCACCGCGCTGGAACTCCCCGGATACCGCATCGTCCGCAACTGCGGCGTGGTGCGTGGCATCATCGTGCGCTCGCGCTCCATCGTTGGCACCCTCGGTGCGGGCTTGCAGACGATTCTCGGCGGCAACATCACCATTTTGACCAAGCTGTGCGAAAAGACGCGCCAGGATGCCTGGATGCAGATGATGGCGCACGGGACGGAGCTTGGAGGCAATGCCATCCTCTGCGCTCGTTACGATGCCAACGAATTGATGCGCGGCGTAACCGAAGTTCTGGCTTACGGCACGGCGGTTGTCGTGGAGAAAATTTAGGCCCGCAGGCGATTTTGGATGATGGGTTTTAACGCAATCTTAAAATTCTGCCGAAGGGGGCGCACTCTTTCTGTTGCAAGCGGACGGCTTTTCCATGAGGGATTCACAGCCTTTCAACAAGCGCGATCCGTTGCAAGTGACGCAGGCGCAAGGCGAAAGCTCCCAACGGTTGAAGCGCCGATGGAATCCCTTCCCATTTTCGCTATAATTTCTCCATTTACACAGCTCTTCTTCCTCCGTACTCTTGGCAAGCGTTCCCGAAACATCGGAACATATAACTTTCGCTTGAATTAAAAAAATAAGTTTGGCCGGAATGTCCAGCCGCCCGGTAACGGCATCTTGCTTCCACGGCGTATTGTTTCCGCTGAAGTGACATGTCGCTCCGATTAGATCGGTGGCGCTGCGGCAACCATGCATCGGCATTCCGTCCTCCGCAGTCTGGCTGCTCGCAGCCGCAGGACAGAGCCTGCACGTGTATAGAGAGCCGCGCCCAGATGCGGCGACGATACTCGCGCGCAGGTTCTCTGTTGAGGCGGAGCGGCGGGCTGCGGCCAAAAACACTGGCTGGTGGTCGGGACTCCCATTCCGGCAGCCCTTAGAGAATCGTGGAGTGGTGATACAAGAATGCGGCCCAAGAAAAAAATTCTGTGCGTGGATGACAACGAACAGGCGCTTTCTGTACGAAAATTTGTTTTGGAAACCAGAGGCTACCGAGTCTTTTCTGCGACCAGCGCGCAAGAGGCATTGGAGATATTTGAGCGCGAAGGCGACATTGACCTGATCGTCAGCGATTTGGTGATGCCACACTGCAATGGCAATGAGCTGGTGCGCCGCATCAAGGAAGTTGCTCCGTGGGTTCCGGCGATTTTGCTCAGCGGCAGCGTGAAACATTACGACCAGAACAGCCGCGCCGATGCGTTTTTGCCCAAGGGGTGCTGCTCGCCCCAGGAATTATTGGAGCGGGCGCGGGTGCTGCTGGTTCGCAAACGCGGCCCACGCAAGGCAACGCTGGCGGCTATGGAGTCGCTTGATTCCGAACTGGTTGCGGTCTCCTAGCTCGGTTTGGCGATTTGTTCCGTCCTGAAATCCGGCAGAACCGCTACAATGGTGCGTAGGATGCAGCCGATCATCATCGCCGAGCAACTCAGCAAAACCTACCGCGCGGGCAAGCTGGAAGTTCCCGCGCTGCGGGGCGTTTCCTTCACCGTGGCTCCGGGGGAGTTTGTCAGCATTGTCGGGCCTTCCGGCAGTGGAAAGTCCACGCTCTTCTATGTTCTGGGCGGGCTGGCGCAGGCTTCGTCGGGAAGTTTGCAGATTGATGGTATTGATTTTGTCCATCTCTCCGATGCGGAGCGCACGCGCCTGCGCCGACAGAAAATTGGTTTTGTTTTTCAACGCTTCAATCTGCTGCCAACACTGACGGCGATGGGAAATATCGAAATTGCCCATGAAATTGCTGGCAGAAAAGGCCAGATTGATCACACATTTTTGCATTCCATCGCGCAGATGTTGGGGATTGACGGGCGGCTGCATCATCGACCCTCGGAGCTTTCCGGCGGCGAGCAGCAGCGTGTTGCCATTGCCCGCGCATTGATCGCGCATCCGGCAATCCTGCTTGCCGACGAGCCGACGGGAAATCTGGATTCAAAAAGTTCCAACGCGGTGCTGGAGATGTTGCGGCGCTCCAACAAAGAACTGAAGCAGACCGTGCTGATGATTACGCACAACGAGGAGGCCGCCTCCATTGCCGATCGCATTCTGCATATGCGGGATGGAGAAATCGTCAGGGTCGAGGTGCCGCAGGCTACAGTTGTCGCCGGGGTTGACCCGGTGCTGGTTCCGCGTTGACCCGGCATTTGGCCCTGCGTTGACCCAAAGATGCCGCAACCGATATACTCTGAAAGTACCGTGCGGGAGTAGCTCAGTGGTAGAGCATCGCCTTGCCAAGGCGAGGGTCGCGGGTTCAAGTCCCGTCTCCCGCTCCATACGAAGACCCACCCTGCGGTACGCGACCCTCCCAACCAAGCGAGGCTCTCGGCGGGATGTTCCGTGGCAGGGTATTCTGTAGCGAGAGGTTGTTGGTGTAACAACCCTGTCTCATCCCAAGGCGCGGTACCCAAGTGGTAAGGGAGAGGTCTGCAAAACCTTTATGCGTCGGTTCGATCCCGATCCGCGCCTCCATTTTTTCCAGACCAAGTTCTAATATGTTCGCGGATAGGTGCGCGTCATTCTGTCGTGCCAGCTCAGACTATCTTCATCCAGCAGTGCCCACGCAAAGCCCATCCCAAGCGGCAGGGCTGAAATCCACCAGGCGGCGATGCGTCGCCGCAGCGCCTTGCGGCTGGGATTTTCATCGTCAAAGGTACACAGCGCGATCCGAGCATAGCGCATCCCCGCCGTGGCATGGCTCAAAGAGAAGAATAAAAATTGATAGAGCAGCCAAAGCGCAAAATAAACGATACTGACCATTGCTACCGCAGATTTTCCGGCAGGCAGATGCGGCGTGGATAACGCGAAGACAAACAGAAATAACAGGAAAGCGCCCGACACTAGACAGAAGTCCACGGCAAGCGCCATCAGGCGACGATACAGGCTGGCCGCGGGCAGAGATAGCGGCAATACCTCATATGCGTCGGCCTCTTCTTGTTCTGCCGACTTTGGTTGTGCATCCAGGCAGAGGGACGCGCAGATATTGGAAACATCTGCGGGAGCCAGTTCCGGCGTAGTTTCTGGCGTGATCGTGAATGCTGATTCCGGCAGCACTGTCGTTTCTGGATCGACTTCAAAAATTCTTAGTTGTGCCTGCGCTCCATCCGCCTCTATCGCGCGCCGAGATCCCAATGGCCCCTCGGCCAGCTTGGGGCGAACGCGCCGGGGAGCCACGCGCTCGCGTGGAAATTCAATCAGGTTTGCAGGCAGGGGCAGGGGTGGAGTCATCCAGGAGGAGGCAAGAAAATCTTCCAAGGCTGGCTCTGGCTCCGTTGCAGGGGTCTGCAGCGTCATCTCCGTCGAGCGTGCCGGCAGATTTGGCAGGAGAATTCTGGCCGTGATGGCGGGAGTTAGGGGAGCGTCAAAGGGCAACTCGCCGCAGATGTCGTCCGCAACGTCCGCAACGGAGCTGGCAACGTCTTCTGGAAGCGGTGCGTTTGCGCTGACTTCAGGGATGGCCGACTGTTGTATCTCTACTTCGCGCAGGCTCGTAGTCTCGGAGGATTTTTGTCGCTGCCACAACTCGGTATACGTGGGGGCGGTAGCATATCGGGCGGCAACGGTCGCAGCAATCTGAGCGGCACGGGCCGCGCGTTCCTGCGTTGAGGTCAAGCTTCGCGACAGCACCACGGGATCGGCAACGGGCTGGGCAGCGCTTGTCTGGCGCTCCCGGCGAGACTCCACGAGATGGGAAATTTCGCGCTTCCAATCCTGCGCGCGCGGAGGGGTTAGCTCCTCGGAGAGGAACGGAGTGGAGATCGCAGATGGAGATGCCGTGCTCACGTTCGTAACTCGCCCGCGTCCTTAACTTCTTGTTATCGCACGGAAGGCACTCAAAAGCCAGAGAAAAATGCACAATGTTTGCAGCAGATGGTCGTGCCCGGAATGTTGCGTCCTGTTGCGCGGCAACGAATCGCGCACGGATCGACAGGCGATACACTACAAGCAGCGCCGCCATGAGAGTCCGCCTCTGTTGCTTCCTTACGCTTCTCGCATTGTGTTCTCCACAAATGCAGGCGCAGGCGTTGACCGGGCAGCCAGTTTCGTCCACGCGCAGCGATGCTCTAGGCGATGATCTGCCAGATGCGCCCACCGTTGCGTCTGCGACGATGATTCAGGGTGTGCAAACTCCGGTCGCGCAGCTTGTCGCGCCGCCGCCAACGGGCACGCCCGTCACAATCCACGCGCAGGAGCAGGAAAAGCAGGGCGACATCTATCATCTGCGCGGGGAAGTGGAGATTGACTACCAGAACTACATCCTCCGCGCCGATCGCGTTACCTACAATGCGGCAACGGGCGACGTGGACGCGCAAGGGCATCTGCAACTGGATGGCGGCCCGGACAACGAAGAGATTTCCGCCACGCATGGCCAAATGAATCTGAACGCGCAGACAGGCCGATTCTATGACGTGGTTGGCTCAGTAGGCGTGCTGCGCGGCACCGGACAGAGCGAGGTCTACTCAACGCCCAATCCATTCCGCATCGCTGGCAAGCTGTTGGTGAAGAATGGTCCGGAATCTTACGCGCTGTATGGCGGTAGCATGACATCCTGCCGTTTGCCCAAGCCGAACTGGAGAATTCTGGCCCCGCGCATCGTGGTGGCCAATGGTACGGCAAAGGCGTGGAACAGCAATTTCCGAATACGGAAATATCCAGTCTTCTACCTGCCCTACGTCACGCATGCGGTCGATGCGTCTGGACGTCAGTCGGGGATTCTCATTCCAACTTTTGGCACGTCGTCCATCCAGGGATACATCTTTGGAGAAGCCTACTACTGGGCGATCAATCGTAGTTCGGATCTGATGATGGGACTCCAATACTATTCGCTGCGTGGCCCGGAGCAGAGCGCCGAATACCGTTACAAGGGCCACGGCAACGATTTTCTGCATGTCTACTACGATGGCCTGGAGGATCGTGGCCTTGCTCCGCTGTATATCAACCAGGGGGGGCAGGACACCATCGTTACAGGGCGGCGCGATTTGGATGCCAACACGCACGCCATAACCGATGCCGAGTATCTTAGCTCCTATGTGTATCGACAGGTCTTCGCGCCAAATTTCTCCCTAGCCGTTTCGTCGGAGGTAAAGTCCTGGGCCTTTCTGACACACCAACAAGATGGCCAGGCGGCCAGCGTGGACTTGGAGCGCTATCAAAACTTCGAGAGCGATGCTGTGGGCGATCAGATTCGCATCCTGCATCTGCCCCGGCTGGATTATGACACCTCCGATCACAGCTTTGGACATTCCCGCCTGCTTGACGGTGGAGCGGCCTCGTTCAGCATGATGACGCGATCCGAGCCGGGACTGAATCCCAGCCTGGATGCCGCCCGCACGGATTTGTATCCGCACCTTTCTCTGCCGTTGCTGAAGAAGGGATGGATACTGCGTCCAGAGGTGGGCTTGCGCGAAACGCTGTACTCCAACAGCCAGATTCTCGGCCCAACCACGCCCATCGTGCATAATGCCAGCTTGAATCGGAAGGCCGTCGAAACCGGAGTGGAGCTTCGCCCTCCGGTTCTCGAACGCGACTATAGCGGAGGGTTTCTTACGCGCCGCTTTGATGTGGCCGTGCGGCACACGATTGCGCCGGAGGTGCAGTATCGCTACGTGGCGGGTGTCGATAATTTCAATAACGTGCCGCGCTTTGATGCGCTGGATATCTACAGCGACACCAATGAGATGGAGTACGGCCTGACCCAGCGATGGTTTATCAAGTCGCTCAAGCCGCATCCCTGCACGACCGATGAAGCGGCGAACGCGCACAAGGAAGAACCGTCCAGCGGGAAGAGTACGCAGGACAACAAAAACAATTCTGGCATCAAAAAGCCAGCGCCAACCTGCACGGGAGATACGCAGGAATGGCTCTCTTGGTATATCGGGCAAAAATACTTCTTCGACCCAACGTTTGGAGGGGCCGTGGTTTCCGGTCGCCGCAATATCTTTACCAGCACACTGGACTTTAGCTCCATCGCCTACATTACTTCGCCGCGCAACACATCGCCCGTACTCTCCCGCCTGCTTCTGAACACGCGTGGGACAACGGACATGGAGTGGGACGTGGAGTACGATGCCAAGGCAGGTCGCATGGCGGCCAACAATATCTTTACCAACTATCGACACAAGAGCTTTTTTTCCAGCTTTGGCTACGCGCTGATGAATGCTCCTGCGGAGAGCATTGTGGCTGCCGGGCAGCCCATACCCATCACCAACTATGACCAGATGCAATTGCTGCTGGGTTACGGAGCACCCACCAAACCGGGTCTTAGCGTCGCAGGCAGTGGTGGTCTGGATATCAATCTTCGCTCCTTGGAATATGCCACCGCGCAGACCTCGTACAACTTCAATTGCTGTGGTGTCAGCGTGGAATACCGACGGTTCGCTCTCGGATCCGTGCGCAACGAAAATATGTGGAGCTATGGTCTGACGCTGACCGGCATTGGAACAGCGGGCAGCCTGAAGCGGGCCGAGCGCCTGTTCTAGCGGCTTGCTCCCAGACTCTCATTCAGAATGCATTGTCGTTATTCCACACGACAGATTAAGCATTTGAGATAGTGCGTCTCTGGGATATTCAAAATCGCCGGATGATCCAGCGCTGCGCCGCGCGTCTCCAGCAGGCGTACGCGGCGGCCCGCATCGCTGGCGGCAGCGGCAACAACGCCAGCAAAATCCTCCAGGGAAACATGATGCGAGCACGAGCATGTCACCAGTGTTCCGCCGGGGTGCAGCATTTTGAGCGCGCGCAAATTCATTTCCTTATAGCCGCGCAGCGCGCCCTCGGTGGCGCGTTTGGACTTGGCGAAGGCTGGCGGGTCGAGCACGATGGTGTCAAAACGTTCCCCACTCTCGCTCCAGTCGCGCAGCAGGTCGAAGGCATTGGCCTCAATCCATTCCACTCCGCTCCCATCTGCGAGCAATTGGTTTTGATTTTCGATTAGATTTTTCTCTGCTATTTCCAACGCGGCGCGGGAGGCATCGACGCCCGTGACCTGCGGGCAGACACGCGCCAGATGCAACGCAAATCCTCCCTGATAGGTGCAGATGTCGAGCGCGCGCCCATGCGCGTAGCGGGCGGCGGCGGCGTAATTCTCGCGCTGATCCAGAAATGCTCCGGTCTTCTGTCCGGCATCGGCATCGTAGAAAAAACGCAGGCCGTTCAAATGGAACATCGTGCTGCGCAGCGGTTGCTCCGGCGTTCGCGTGTAGAGTGGCTCGCTTGGAGATGCAGCCAATTGCTCCAACTTGCGAATGCGCGGATCGGGTCGCTCGACGATCCAGGAAGGATTCAACTCCTCGCGCAGCGTGGCGACGATGGTTGCGCGCACATCCTCCGCGTGAGTTCCCTGGGCCAGCAATTGCAGAATAACCAGTTCCCCGTAGCGGTCAATGATGATTCCGGGCAGCGCATCGGCCTCGCTAAAGACCAGACGGCAGGCATCGGTTGCGAGATTTTCTGCTCCAGAAACATCGGCAAGGAGCTGCGCGCGCAAGGCAAGAGCACGCTGCAGGCGCTCGCGGATTAAAGCCAGAAACGCGCCGCGTGTGGGAATCTCCTTCGCCGACAGAAGCCGTAGCGCGATCATGGATGCGGAGCTATACAGCGCGGTGCCCAATCGTTCGCCGCGATGATCCTGTACCGCGACCAGAGAACCTGGAGCGATCTCCTCGGCTCCAGCCGCAGGAAGGAGCTTTTCTATATCGGAACTGTATACCCAGACGTGCCCGGCGCGAAGCCGATCTGCTGCGCGTCGCGCGATGGTGGCAATCGGAGTGTCTGCGGCGGTTGCGTTCTTCTCTATCTCGGACGCGACAGGGAAAGCCGCCGGGGCTGCTTCTGGATGTGCTGCTTCTAAATGTGCGGACTTTGTGGATCGTTGCATGGCAACCTCTCTTCGATCTTACGTGGGCCATGTCGGGCAGTGGCTTCGGTTGAATCCGCAGAAAAGAGAGAGGGCGCTGGCGCAGATGAAGTTGCGCCCTCTTCAACAGGAAGGATTTATTCAGAGGTTTCTTAAGGAACCTCTGAATAAGTTCTTATTGCGAGACCGCATTCCCTCAGGGGCTGAAGCCCGTGTCGATTGGGCTACATGTACGGCGCGGCTAAAGCCGCGCCCCTTCAAAAGGCAGATTTGTGCAGAGCTTTCTTAGCGCGCGCCAACAGCCTTGGGTTCGCTCGCGCCAAGTTCGGCGAGGCGCTTGGTCAGCAGCTTTTCCAGCGTTTCCAGCGCGGCGCTAAAGCCTTCGATGCCTTCTTTCAATTTGTCATGCGCCATGCGGTCAGCAGCGTGCATCTTGTCGAAGGTCGGCTTGTCGATGGTAATTTTTTCGAGCGGCAGGGTCTTTGCTTTGCTGGCATCGAGTTTGCGTGGCAGCGGCTCCTGCTTGGAATCCAGCTCGGCGATCAGCGCCGGGGAGATGGTGAGCAGGTCACATCCGGCCAGTTCCTGAATCTCGCCAATGTTGCGGAAGCTGGCTCCCATGACCACTGTTTTGTAGTCGAATTTTTTGAAGTAGTTATAAATTTTCGTGACGGATTGCACGCCCGGATCGTCGGCACCGACGTAATCCTTGCCCGTATCCTTTTTGTACCAATCCAGAATGCGGCCCACGAAAGGGGAGATGAGCGTGACGCCCGCCTCCGCGCAGGCGATGGCCTGATGGAGGCCGAAGAGCAGCGTCAGATTGCAGTGAATGCCTTCCTTCTCCAGAGTTTCGGCGGCACGAATGCCCTCCCATGTGGAGGCAATTTTGATGAGCACGCGCTCGCGCTTGATGCCCGCATCATCATACTGCTGGATGATCTCGCGGGCCTGTTTCACGGTGGCGGCGGTGTCGTAGGAGAGTCTGGCATCGACCTCGGTGGAGACACGACCGGGAACGATTTTGAGGATGTGCTTGCCAAACTCCACGGCCAGATGCTTGAAGGCCAGGTTGGCGACATCAGCATCCTTGGCATTGGCACCCAATTTTTTCTTGGCCTCCAGCAGCACGCCATCCATGATGGGCTGGTACTGCGGCATCTGCGTGGCAGCGGTGATGAGCGATGGGTTGGTAGTGGCATCCTGCGGCTTTGCCTTTTCAATGGCCTGAATGTCGCCGGTATCGGCTACGATGACGGTCATCGCGCGAAGCTGTTCCAGTTGCGTCTTTGACATACAATCTCTCCTCGTCGGGATTCTTGCGTGCTGTATCGGACAAAAATCAAACTACGTTAGCAGGAAGGCGCGCCGGAGAACACCTGCTCTGGTCTCTATTCTAGGTGAGATGCTCAGTATTTGCGGAGTGGTTGTCGAATTCGCACGCGCGGCGTGAAGATTTTTTCTATGCGCGGCGCATAGGAGTAGGCGAGACTCACTGCGTTGGAATATCGGCCACGACCTCCGGGGAAGGGGCACTCGCATTGCCGCTTGTATCCACAGCGCGAACGGAATAGGCGTAGCGATGGCCCGGAGCTACGAAAGTATCTTGAAAAGCGGGCGTGACCAGCAGCACACCGGGCGCACTGCCGGGAGTGGGCGCGATTTGCATCGGCGCGGTGCTCGATACATTCCGCAAAGACATCTCTCTCCGATAGACCCGGTACTGGGCAAAGTCCGGCTCGGTATTGGCCGACCAGGAGAGGTTCACCGCTGGTGCTCCTCCGTTCATGGCAGCGGAGACGACCACGGCAGCCAGTCCCTGGGGCGTGGCGGGCGGAAAGGTGTCGAGGGTTTGCAGTTGTATGGGCAAACTTGGCTGGCCGTGGATGCGCAGAGTTTCCATGCCCACGGGATGCGTTACGGGATACTCGACAACACGGGCCACGGCGTAGCGATAAGTTGCGTTCCACTGCACGCTGGTGTCGAGCGCAAAGCCGGGGTCTGTCTGGCGTATCTGAACTAGCGGGCTTGGCTGCGGAGTCGTTCCCGCCGTGCCCGCAGGACTCGCCGTCGGAATACGCGCGATCGGAATATTCACAATCAAAGTTTCCACCACGGGCGGCACTGGCTTTTTCACAGCACTGTTTTTCTTCGGAGTTTTCTGCGGACTCTTCTGCGAAGTTTTCTGAGAAAGAGAGAGAAGATTCTTTGCAGGCGCAGGAGCCGGAGCGCGCAGCAGGGTTCGCTGAATTTCAAACACGGTGCCGCGTTGCAACGACGCAGGTTGCCAATGGAGCAGCACTCCCTGAGGAACGACCTGGGCAGTCAGGCCCGTTATCGGCAACGGCGCGATGCCTGCCAGCGCGGGCGCGTCGTTGGAGGCGGCAGCGGCCTGGGCGCGAGTATTCTGCGTAAAGACCTGATAGGTGATGATCCGCAACGACCCCTGCGTTAGAGACTCCGGCAGAAGATGCGTAAATGTGGCTGGCTTGCCGGGAAGCGCCTGCATGTTACCGACGGTATCGCAGACGCGGCTGGTGGTTTGCAGGCAAATACGCACAGGAATAGGCGACTTCAGCTTCAGCCCGTCGGTGGTTTTGCTGGGCATCGTCCACGTCAACGCGACTTGATTGCCAGTGCGCGCGGCCTTCAGATCGCGTACAGGCTTGGGGATATGCAGCGACGGAGGCTGCGGCGCTGCCGCCAAGCCACAGCCCAACCCCGCCGCCGTCAGCAGCGTTGCGACAGATGCAACGGTTGCGGCCAGCCATCGCGAAGAGCAACAGCGAGAGTCGAAGCGATGCCAAGCGCGAATTTCCATGCGATGTTCAGCCTAGCATGAAGCGCGTGTCGGACGATCTACGCGCCTGCGGACTTTTGGGTAGGTCGAGCAATCTCCTGCGACAGATCGACGGGAGCGCTGAAGTAGAGCAAGCGTCCGCAGGAGTCGCAATACAAAATGGCGGCGTTTTGCAGCTCATTCCACTTTTGTGGGCGCACCATCATCTGGCAGGCGGAGCAGCGCTGATCGGCGGCTTCGGCGACGGCGGTTTTGCGCGAGGCAGCCAGACGGTCATAGATCGAAAGCATCGCTTCCTCAATGGTGGCGCGTATCTCCCGGCACTGTTGCTGTAGAGCGCTGCGCTCGGCATCATCCCGCTGGATGGATTGTTTCCCCTCGACCTTCTCGTCGGCAAGCTGCTGCTTGCGGTGTTCGACGGCAGTCTGCAAGGCACGCTGCTGCTGCTCCAGCGCTTCGATGCGCATCATGCTTTCGATGGCGGCATCCTCCAGCCGACTGGCCTCTTGTTCGGAGAAGTCAATCTCATGTTGGAGAGCCTGCACCTGGGATTCATTCTGCGCCGCATCCATCTGGACACGATAACGCGCGGCCTTACGCCGGAGATCTTCGACGGTAGATTCCATGCCCCGTCGATTTTTTTCTTCGGAGGCAATGGATTGCGTGGCGGCGGCGAGTTCCCGCTCCGCAGCAACCAGCGCCAGCTCGCGCTCCTTGACCCGCTTGGGACATGCGGCGATCTGTCCGGCCAGCGCGAGAATCCGCTGTTCAGTGTGCTGCAAGTGAACGAGTTTTTCAAGTTCTGGATGCATACGGACGCAAGCGCAGTCTAGCATGGAACGGGATGGCCGGGATCCGCACCATTCTCTTTCCATAGGGATGTAGGCGGCGGCGCGCGTTCCTAGCCTGGAAACATTCTCTCTGCCTGAATTGTTGATAGATTGGTGGACCTGGTCGGGATCGAACCGACGACCTCTTCCATGCCATGGAAGCGCGCTCCCAGCTGCGCCACAGGCCCACAGGTGTGGACAGATTGTAGTGTATCAAACATTTGCGCGACCCTAAATTCTCCCTTCAACTTTTTGCGACCCTATCCCCTGCAACGTATACTCACCAAGTATGCCTGTGCGTCTTCAAATTCATGCCTACGTTCTGTACAGTGCAGCGCTGTTCGTTATCGCAGGAACGCTCGCGATCTCCGCGCAAACCGCAGCGCCGACTGTAGCGCCGACTGTAGCGCCAACCAATGCGATTCCTGCTTCAAGTCCCGCATCCACGCCCGCTCCCTGTGAAGCGTTGCGTCCGGTGTCCGCCGTGGTTGCATCCGCAGTCAATGTGGTCAACGTGGGCCACTGGAAGCTCTCGCGTCAAGGAAAGAGTGAAATCCAGGGCGACATAGATTCCATTCAGCGGGATATCTCCGGCCCCTTGCCCACCTTGCTGGATCAGGCAAAGGCCAAGCCGACCGAGCTTGCGCCGCAATGGTCGGTGGTAGAGAACGTCAATGCTCTCTACGATGTGCTGGTGCGCGTAACGACGACGGCAACGCTGGTGGCCTCGCGCCCGGAGGCAGCCCTGCTAGCGGAAACGGAAGATCAACTGGCCGCAGCTCGAAAAAATCTGACCGAGCAACTGGTGGCTGCGACGGGCAATCAAGATACAAACCTAGCGATGCTGCATGCCCGACTGCTGGCGATGACCGCAGCGGAGATGGCCGCCCGCTCCCAGAAAATCATTGTCGAAGATGGTACGCCACGACGCCCCAAGCCTCCTTTGAAAAAAGCGCGCCGACCCCTCCGAACTGCGGCTCCCGCAAGGAAACTCTCCGGCAGCAAGCTACCTGCAAGCAAATCATCTGCAAGCAAATCAACCGTAAGTAAACCATCCGCAGCAACAAGCGCCACCCCGCCGGGGAAATAATAGGTTCCACTACGCGGGCGGGCCGCGTCAAAACTCTGCAAAAAGAACTCCTGTTTTCTGTAAATTGGGGGAACCTTTCCTCATCGCGCCGTGTCTAACTGGGTGTGGGTTGCGGTGTTCAGAAATGCTCATCCCAATGCCCACAAGAGGCGTTGCCCGCGTTCAATGCGGGAGGGAGGGTTGAGGATTTGGCACGCTGCTGATAGTGTGGGGGTGACCGCATGTCTGCGGGATTTGCTTTGGGAAATCTGGCAAGCGTCGTTGAAATCCGCTCCGAAGAGGCCGACTTGGTTTCTGCGCTGAAGGCTGGCTCGGAGGATGCTTTTGCCTCGCTCGTTGCCCAGTACCATCAGCCCATCTACGGCGTGGTTGCCCGCGTCCTGACCGATCCAGAGGACGCGCCCGACGTGACCCAGGATGTTTTCCTCAAGGTATTTCGCCATATCCGAAATTTTCATGGTGAATCCAGCCTACGCACCTGGATGTACCGTATTGCGCTGCGGGAGGCGTCCAACCAGCGTCGCTGGTGGTTCCGGCACAAGGGCCGAGAGGTCACGATGGAAGCGCAGCAGAGCGCGGACTCCGGTCAGCCCACGCTCTGCCTGAAAGATACTTTTGAGGATGAAGGGATTTCCCCCTTCGAGTCTGCGGCGAAGGCAGAGATTCGTCTGCGCGTGGAGACCGCAATTCGACAAGTGCCGGAGCCATTCCGCTCCGTCGTGGTTCTGCGCGATCTGGAAGGTCTAGCGTATGAGGAGATTGCCGAAATTTTGCATGTGCGTATGGGCACGGTCAAGTCGCGGCTGGCGCGTGGACGAGCCGTTTTGAAAGAAAATCTGGCTAATTTTGTTATGACCACGCTCCGGCGGCCAAGCAGGACAAGCGCGACATCCATTGAGCATGGCTTGCGCGAGGAGGTTGGATGAAAACCTGTCGATCCATGCAAGCGCAGTTCTCCGGGTATCTGGACGGAGCGATTCGGGGCACGCAGATGCAGGCTATTGCCGCCCATTTGGAGCAGTGCGTCGCCTGCGCAAAAGAATTTGATGCCTGGCGCGACATGCAGCGCCTGCTATCCGCCACAGGGCCAGCCAGAGCGCCGGAAGGGATGGAGGTGCGCCTGCGCGTTGCCCTCTCGCGGGAGCGCAGCGGCAGCAGGGTGCGTCGCCGTCTGGATCGCTGGCAGATGCGATGGGAGAATGCCATCGCGCCATTTTTGATGTTCGCCTCTGCGGGGTTTGCCAGCTCCGTGATTTTCCTAGGCACGGTGATCCTGTTGGTCGGAACCTTTGCCGCTCCTGAACCGCTGGTTGCCAACGATGCCACCGTCGATAGCGTCAGCGCGCCAAAATTTCTCTACTCGCTGGCGGGAGCCGATCTTCCCCTTGCCACTCCTGAACCCATCGTGGTGGAGGCCAGCGTCAGCAACGACGGACGGGTGTATGACTACCGTATTGTTTCCGGCCCGGTCGCTCCAGAGGTGCAGGCGGAGTTGAATAATCTGCTGTTGCTGAGCGTTTTTTCTCCGGCGCGCTTTTACGGTCAGCCCGTCGCCAGCCACGCCGTACTCTCCTTTACCAGCATTGCCGTCCACGGGTAAAGCGCCGGGACGAAACCCCTAAGGAATCTTTGCGCGTGGCAGCGTTTTAAAGGGGCGGGACTTTAGTTCCGCCGTAAGTCGGGGCATTGTTTCCGCGCGCGCAAAAACAGAAAAGGCTGAGCAAGTTTTGCTCAGCCTTTGGCTCTGCCGTTCTCTGGGGATGTATTCCGAATGTTCGCGGTTATGGAGTTGAGTTCCACCCATAACGAGGCCGGAGTGCTGCTATCCCCGAAAACGCAACCTTGCGCCCGCAGCTTACATGACCAGCGCCAAACTTTCCAATTCCTTCTGCATGTTTTCCAGGGAGCAGCGAACCCCATCCAAGTGCGCCACCGCGTCGCGGGCGCGCTGGCGGGAGACGCCATAGCCGCGACCGCTTAAAAAGCTGCTGATCAATTCTGCCGCCTGCCAGGAATCCAAGCCACTTTGCAGCAGGCCATTTCGCAAATCCTGCAACTCCGCAATGGGAAACTTCTCAACCATGCCCTGTGATGTCATTGTGTTGCCCCCTCCTCGTAGAGTTGAGTACCGCTTCCCTGTCTGCCTTTTCCTGAACCCCTGCAACAGCTCCCACTCAGTAAGACCCATCTGGGGGAGAATCGTTGCCTGTGTCCTGCATTCTCTTCACAGCCAACGATGGGGAAACAGCCCGGCATACCCGGGAAGCTTCCCCTCTATTTAACAGATTCTTCGGCAGTTTGAGGTACACCACGAGGGAAATCTTCGGTAATGCCGTTAGGTTACTGCTGTCTTTGGGAGGGAAGCGCGGAGCCTTGGGAGCGCTGAGAGGACTGCACTGTTTTTTGGGCAATATGATGGCAAGCTGGATTCTCGTTATTTTAGGGATATCAAAGAGGTTACTTCTACCCCGCGCGACTACTTTTGCACGGCGCGATTCGCGAGCATCACAGGAATCCCCTCCATGATCGGATACCTCCGATGACAGCCTGGGCAATCCAAACTCTCCGGCTGATTTGGACGGGTTGGATTTGGATTGGAGATGACCGACAATCCTCGCTGCCGACATACCGGACAAGCCAGCGTGTCGGCCAGTGTGTGCCATGCCTCCGTAGATCGCCACTCTTCAGTAGACAGCCACTTTTTTGCAGCCATAAGCGCAGTGTATTCCAGTGAGCGTGTTGGAAGATATGCCGCCGCCGACCTACCCATCGCTCCAAATCGATCTTGTACCATGAGATCGAGGGGCAATATGACTTCCACGCTTTCTCCCACAGTTCTGGATGGCACACGCATCGCCGACGCGATCAAGGCCGAGGTTGCCATGCAGGTACAGCAACTGGCGGCTCAGGGCATTCGTCCCGGACTGGCCGCCGTGTTGGTGGGCAGTGTGCCCGCCTCGCAGATATATGTGCGTAGCAAGGTGCAGACCTGCAAAGAACTCGGTTTATACAGTGAGATGATTGCGCCGCCGGATACCGTCACCACCGAAGAGATGCTGGCGTTGGTGGCGCAACTGAATGCGCGTGACGACATCGACGGCATCTTGATTCAACTGCCCCTGCCCGCGCATGTGGATACCAAGCGGCTGCTGGAAGCCGTGTTGCCGGAGAAGGATGTTGATGGTTTCCATCCCATCAACATGGGACGCTTGCAGTCCAACCAGCCCGCGCTTGCGCCCTGCACGCCTGCCGGAATTCTCGAAATTCTTAAGCGCAGCCATCTGCCCATCGCCGGACAACACGCGGTCATTCTTGGCCGCAGCGACATTGTGGGCAAGCCCGCAGCCATGCTGCTGTTGCACGAAAACGCGACAGTGACCATTTGCCACAGCAAGACACGCGATCTGGCTCAGCACACTCGCGCCGCCGATATTCTGGTGGCGGCCATCGGGCGGCCAGGATTTGTGACCCCGGAGATGGTGCGGCCCGGCGCAACCATCATCGACGTGGGCATCAATCGCATTACCGAGCAGAAGGACTTCGACCGCTTCTTTGCCGGGAAGGTGAAGCGCGAAACGGCTTTTCGAGAGAAGGGTTCCGTCATCGTCGGTGATGTACACCCGAAGGCATTTGAAGTGGCTGGAGCGTACACGCCCGTGCCCGGCGGCGTGGGCAAACTAACCATCGCCATGTTGATGGCCAACACCGTCCGCGCTGCCCGATTGCGGCGCGGCCTTCCGCTGTAGAAGCTGTAGAACAAGAAAGCTGCCATGCTGCGCATTGGTTTGACTGGAGGATTGGGAAGCGGCAAGAGTACCGTTGCCGCCATGTTTGCCGCGCGCGGCGCGCATCTGCTGGAGGCCGATGCCATTGGCCGCGAGTTGATGCAGCCAGGCCAACCCGTGTATGCGGCCATCCTGCAACATTTTGCTGCGCTGTTTGATGCGCCTGCGCTGCTGCACCCAGATGGACAACTGGATCGCGCAGCTCTGGCTCGATATGTCTTTGCGCCGCAGGGCGAAGACAAGGCAGGCCACATCGATGCGCTGAGTCGCATCGTGCATCCGCCAGTGATTGCGGAACAGGAGCGCCGCGCTCAGGTAATCTTTGCGCGAGATCCCAACGCGATTGTGATGGTGGAGTCGGCCCTGATCTTTGAGGCTGACCGTGCCGGCACTGCGCCAGGATTGTCCCGGCGATTCGACCAATTGGTGCTTGTGACCGCGCCGGAGACTCTGCGAATCGCTCGCACACTGGATCGCGTCCGCCGGGAGCGGGAGCGCGAGCTGAGACGCGAGCTGAATCCGGCGGAGATTTTTTCCATAGAAGAAGACACGCGCCGCCGCATCGCCGCGCAGATTCCCGATGTAGAAAAAATTCCGCGTTGCGATCATGTGATCGACAACTCCGGCCCGCTGGAGCAGACCGAGGCCGCCGTGGAACGCATCACGCGGGCATGGCGGACATAATCAGGCAGCTTTACAATCGAAGGCAAGGAACGTTTTTGTATGAAAGCACGTCTTCTTCTTTTGACCATCGCCATTCTTGGCGGCTTCTACGTTGTGACAACGCACACGGCAACCACGGGCAGATGGACGGCGCGTTTGCATCCCAACCTGTCGAACGTTGACCAGCATTTGCTGCGCGATTTGTCCACCACCACACTCCCAACACAGGCCGAGGCCGCGCCCGCGCTTACGCCGGAGGAGCAGGAAAACGTTGCTGTCTACAAGAGGGCGCTGCCGTCAGTGGTCAACATCACATCCACCACGATGGCCTTTGATTTTTTTTACGGCCCGGTGCCGCAACAGGGGCAGGGATCGGGATTTCTTCTGGACAAGCAGGGGCACATCCTGACCAACCTGCACGTTGTCTCTGGCGCGCGCCAGGTGGAGGTTACGCTCTACGACAAGCACCAGTACAAGGCTCGCGTGCTGCTCACCGACAAAGCGCACGATCTGGCGTTGTTGCAGATTGATGCGCCGAATCTGCAACCAGCCACGCTCGCCGATTCCCGCAGCTTGCAGGTGGGGCAGGTGGTCTTTGCCATCGGTAATCCCTTTGGGTTGAGTGGGACGATGACGCGCGGCATCGTCAGTTCCATTCGCAGCGTGCGCGGCCCGCTGGGCAACTTGATCGAAGGTGCCATCCAGACCGATGCGGCCATCAATCCGGGCAACTCCGGCGGACCGATGCTGAATGCGCGCGGCGAGGTGATTGGCATCAACTCCATGATCGCCACCGGTGGTGGCGCGGATCAAAATGCGGGCATTGGCTTTGCGATTCCCATCGACACGGCCAAGGCCGTGCTGCGCGATTTTGCTCAATACGGAAAAGTGCTGCGCCCTACGATGGGCATTGTGTCGCTGTCTATCGGCCCTGACCTTGCCACCCAGATGGGCCTGCCCGCCGAGTATGGCGTGTTGATTGAGCGCGTGATTCCCGGCGGCCCGGCAGACCGCGCTGGATTGCATGGCGGCACGCAGAAGGCATATCTCGGCAACACGCCGATTTATGTGGGCGGAGATTTGATTGTGGCCATCGACGGCGAGCAGGTGACGAATACGCAGGATGTTTCCGGGATTATGGATGGTCACAGGTCGGGTGAAAAAATTACGATCACCATTTTCCGTGGATCGAAACGCATGGATGTGCCGGTAACTCTGGGCACTGAAGGCGACACGCCAGTCTAGCTGGGGTGAACTTCGTGTTCTTCTTCTATCTGACTCACCCGCAGATTTTACGGCGATTGCGTCGAGAGAAATTGCTTGTAACGTACATCCCATGCCTCCTGGATTACAGGCACATTATCGAGATGCTTCCAAATCAGGAGCAAGACATCAGTGTGATTCAGCTTGTAATGCTGATTGATTTCGGTAGCGAAACACAAAAGCGCGGTTACGGCGTTGAATATCTGGCCAAATCGAAAACGATCAATACTATCCCCGTCAATCTGATCTTGCATTTTCTTGCTCAGCGTATCTCTCAATAAAAAGCTTCCAATTTTGCTGACACCCCATGCCGAGTGATGCGCGATTTGGGAGATTTCTCGGTACGACCAATCATTGAGCCACACGAGAAACTTTTTGCAGTCGGCGGTGAGGTTGCTGGTATTGGTGTTTTTGGGATTTATGGCTTGCGTGAGTGTTGGCCAATACGGCAAATTGTTCGGATTCGATAGTTCTGCATCTGACACTTGTAGATGTTTCTTGAGACCTTCTGCATATTCTTGCAAGCTTTTTTCAAAAGAAATGATGTAGTCCGAGTGTTGAGGAAAATCTTTTTTATACCTTTGCAACTCCTCCCATGCCTCCCTGTAGGAAGATTTGGCATACCATAGATAATTCTGTAGAAATTTTCCTTGATCGAACATGAAGACGACCGTAAACAGATTGTCGATCATAGTGCGCGTTATGGATGGAACTGTTAGGAGTGTGTTCTTAGGCCGTTTCCCGGTTTCCTCCCTATCTAAGCCAAGCCAGAGGATGGATTCGTAGCAGTTGTAGATGCTCAATGTGGAGACCTGTAGAAAGATCGTTGCTTGATTAAAGCAACGATGACCGGGATTCTTCTTTGCCTTTCGTTCCATCTCTCGCTCCAGGTTGAAGAAAAGACCTTTGAGCTTCGGTAGGATTGGCGCAAAATCAACCTTGGTAATGGCTTGAACCATCTGCGGTGCACGCTCGGCCGTCATGCCTACGGATTATAGTTCGAGGCAAAAACAGCGTAGCTTCGCTGTGCGCAAACGCAGGAGTGTTTTGACCGCTACAATAGAGAGTTCGCTATGGCTACAGCTACTGATCTGATCCAGATTGATCTTTCGCCCAAGCGCCCCGCTCCAAAACCGGAGTGGTTGAAGGCGCGCGCGCCGATGGGCGAGACGTATCACAATTTGAAAAAGCTGGCCCGCGATCTGAACCTACACACGGTTTGCGAATCTGCCCACTGCCCCAACATTGGCGAGTGCTGGAATCACAAGACGGCCACCTTTATGATGCTGGGCAATCTTTGCACGCGCCGCTGTGGTTTTTGCGCCGTGCCCAAGGGCCGCCCGGAGCCGATTGATTTTGACGAGCCGCGCCGCGTGGCCGAGGCCGTCGCCAAGCTGGAGTTGAAGCACGCCGTTATCACCAGCGTGAATCGTGACGACGATGTGATCGGCGGCGCGCGCGCCTTTGCTCTGGTAATCGAGGAAGTTCATCGTCAGGCCGTTGGCTGCCAGGTGGAAGTGCTGATCCCGGATTTTCAAGGCAACGAAGAGGCCATTCGCATTGTCGTCGAGGCACGGCCAGAAATCCTGAATCACAACACGGAAAGCGTGCCGCGACTCTATCGCGCCGTGCGCTCCGGGGCGCGCTATGGGCGCACGCTGCGGCTGCTGGAGTATGCGAAAGAAGTCGATCCCAAGCTGGTCACGAAATCGGGCGTGATGGTGGGTCTGGGCGAAGAGATGCACGAGCTGCTTGATGTCTATCGCGATCTGGCGCGTGTGGGTACGGACATTCTAACCATCGGGCAGTACCTGCGTCCGTCCAAGGATCATCTGCCGATGACGCGACTTTATACTCCGGCGGAGTTTGCCTGGATGAAAGAAGAGGCGCTGCGGATGGGCTTTCGACATGTGGAGAGTGGCCCACTGGTGCGCTCGTCGTACCACGCGCATGAGCAAGCCACATCGACAGGATTGATGGTACAGCACTGAGCGCATATGGCGGATGGCCGTTTGCCCGCGTGTTGTGGAATGCGATCCTTTGCCGTAACATCTGCGATACGAATACATGAGACCCTAGGCTTCTCCACTGCATCCGCCACCGCGAGCGGAGCCTGTTTTGAGCGGAGCGAAGGGGTCGGGGTGACAGGATTTTCTGTGTGGACGGAGGAGGCCAATGACACCTTTGAACATCGCAATGGGGTTTTTCTTCGGGATATTTCTCGGAGTCGGATGCGCGCTAGCCGTGATGTATTCCATTTACACTGGCGGCTATCGCAAGGCCATTGCTGATTCTTTATGCGACCCGCGCCCGGCAAAATACACGCAACTCCTGCAGAAGGCGCAAGCGCAGGAGATCAAATAGCGCTACAGCATAAAGCGGCGCATGGGCTGGCGACGATCCACGCTCATCAACCACGCCAGCAAGCCGAAATATACCAACAGAACGGTGACCACCTGAAAGGCAATCCAGAGCGCGGTGTTGCCCGGATAGACGGGAACAATCCAGTTGAGGACAACAAAGCCAAGCGCGACAATGGCTGCGACAATGGCCGAAGTAATGCGACCGCTGACCTGGAGGTAGCTGTTACAACTGGAGCAGCGATAGAAGCCGCGTATTCCGGCGCGAAAAAATGCCTCACGTCTGCTCTGTGCCGCTGTACATACGGAGCAGCTAAACATGGTCTGCGTTCCAGATGAAGAAGAAGAGAACATCAGATCTATTGTGCGTTAAAAAGCGTTCGTTGTGTATGGACTTTTTGTGGATGTTTGGATCGTGGGCATGAGCAGGAGTTGGTTCTTCGCTCGTGGAGCCATTACAATTAGCCCTTGCAGGAAAGGAAAACGATGATGGCAGGCTCGGCGATGGCTGGTATTCCGGCGTTGAAAGATGTGTATCAACAACTCAAGCTCCGTATGGACAAGGCGGTGGAGGATTTTCGCTTCAATCTGGCCTCTACGCGCACGGGGCGCGCCTCGGTTCACATGCTGGAGCAGGTAAAGGTGATGGCCTATGGCACGGAGATGCCGATCAATCAGGTGGCGCAGATTAGCGCTCCAGAGCCGCAGATGCTGCTGGTACAGCCCTTTGATCCCAGCCTGATTGCGGAGATCGAAAAGGGTTTGCGCGTCGGGCAACAGGAATTTAATCCGCAAAATGACGGCAAGGTGATTCGCGTGCCGATTCCCCCGATGAATGAGGAGCGGCGGCGCGAAGTGGTCAAGCAGCTCAATAAGGTTTTGGAAGACCATCGCACGGGCGTCCGCAATATCCGCCGGGACGGCAATGACCTGATCAAAAAAGCCGCCAAGGAAAAGAAAATCTCTGAAGATGAAGAGAAGCGTTCGCTCGATGAGATGCAGAAGCTGACCGATGAAGAGATCAAGCGTATGGAAGAGATGTGCAAGGCCAAGGAAAAGGAAGTCATGCAGGTCTGATTACGCGGGGGAGCAGAGTTTCTTGCCGCCAGCGGCCAAGGCCGTTCCTTTTGAGGAGCGGCCTTTTTGCAGGCGGTAGTTGTGTACCTATGTGTTCATAATTTTCACGGAGCCGCCATTTTCACGGAGTTGCGAAGGGTTCGCATGGAAGCAAGACAAGTGAAATTGGGTAGCGCCAAACCAGAGAAATTGAGGACAATGCGGTGCGCCTTGGGAAGCTGCGGCTTCGTCCCGTATAATCGTCTTTTCCTCAGGAATCGATTTTTTGCAGTGAGGGTGTGCTTATTTTTCCCGTCAGCGTAGGGGGCTTTTGCGTCCCAACCCAACCGTCCACGACTGTGCGCCACCGGGCACGCAGAGCGGCCAAGTTTCTGGCGTTGCTGCTGGTCATCCTGGGTGCTGCCTGTACGCTTTGGGCGCAGTCGGCGCAATTGGCGCAGTTGAATGTCGTCAGCGAAATTCGCGTCATCGGCAACCGCCGCATTCCCAAAGAGACCATTCTTGCGCGCATGTTTACCAAGGTAGGCGACACCTATGACCCGCAGACCATCGAGCGTGATTTCAACTCGCTTTGGAACACGGGTTATTTTGAGAATGTGCAGATTGACAAGGAAGAGTCGCCCAGTGGCATCATTCTGACGGTGATTGTTCGCGAGCGTCCCACCATCCGCGAAATTAATTACAAGGGCCTCAACGCCGTCTCCCAGTCCGACGTGCTGGAGCGTTTCAAGAAGGCAAAGGTGGGCCTCACCGTGGAGAGCCAGTACGATCCCACCAAGATCAAGCGGGCCGAAACGGTGTTGAAGGGGTTATTGGCTGAGCATGGGCATCAATTCGCCACCATTCGGACAGAAGTGAAAACGATTCCTCCGGCCTCCGTTTCCGTCAACTTCATCATCAAGGAAGGGCCGACGGTCAAGGTGGGACACATCCGATTTGAGGGCAACACGGATGTCCCCAGCCGCGTACTGCGCCGCGCCATGAAGAACCTCAAGCCGATTGGCATCCCGGATTCCTTTTTCCTGGAAAATCTGTTCGCGCGCACCTACGATGAGGCCAAGCTCGAAGAAGATACCGAGCGCGTGCGTCAGGCTCTGCGCGACCGCGGCTACTTTAAGGCCAGCGTGGATCAGCCGGAGACGCATATTCGCAATCAGGGCGGTATTTCCATTTTCACCTTACGCCCGCGCAAGGGCAAGGTTATGGACATTACCATGCCGATCGAAGAGGGAGAGCGGTATCGGCTGGGCGGCATCACCTTCACCGGAAACAAGGCCGTCAGCAATGCGAAGGCGCTGCGTGCTCTCTTCAAGCTGAAGGACGGAGATATCTTTAACTCGACGTTGATCGGCAAGGGGCTGGAGAATATGCGCAAGGCTTACGGCACCCTGGGCTATATCAATTTCACCGCCGTGCCGACGCCGCGCATAGACGAAGCCAAGAAGCTGGTCTTTTTGAACATTGATATTGATGAGGGGAAACCGTACTACATCTCCCGCATTGAATTCCGCGGCAATACCATCACGCGGGATCGCGTGATTCGCCGCGAGCTGCTGGTCGAGGAAGGCCAGGTGTACAACAGCCGCCTTTGGGAGTTGAGTTTGTTGCGGTTGAATCAGCTCAATTATTTCAATCCCCTGAAGGCCGATCAGGATTCAGAGACACATCAGGATGCCGATAATGGCACGGTTGATCTGTTGTTGAAGGTTCACGAAAAGGGCAAAAACAGCATCGGCTTGAACGGTGGTTTCAGCGGTCTGTCGGGAGCATTCCTCGGCGCCAACTATCAGACGAATAACTTTTTGGGACTCGGCGAAACGCTCAGCCTGCAGGCATCTATCGGCGATTTGCAGCGCAACATCACCTTCGGCTTCACCGAGCCATACTTCGGCAATCGCCCGCTGAGCCTAGGCTTCCAGATTGTCCATCAAAATACGGATTACAACGCCACCAAGAGCTACCACGCGCTGGGCGGCGGCAACGCAAACTTCGATACCGCGCAGCAATCGACAATCCAAAGCTTCAACCAGTCGCAGACGGGTCTTACCGTCTCCGCAGGCTACCCGATTCGGCGTACCTTCAAGCGTATCGGAGCCACATACTCGCTGAATACCTCCAACGTTCAGGCATTCAGTCCAGCTACGTCCAATCTGTTTCAGTTCCTGAACTTCCGTCATGGAACCACAGGACAAACGGCACTCAATGGCATTGTCACCAGCCAGTTGTCGTTGAGCTTCATGTATGACACCATCGGCGACCCTTATCGGCCTCGCACGGGAAAAAGCTTTTCATTCGTGCTGCAAGGTTCGGGATTGGGCGGCAATGTCAGCTTCATCAATCCGACGGTGGAATATAAGTTTTTCAGGCCGATCCACATGTTTCACTTCGATCCCGACGGACGCAATATCTTCGGCTATCGCATCCAGGCATCGTATGTGCAGGGAATCGCCGGACTGGTTGCCCCGCCCTTCGACCGCTTCTTCACGGGCGGCGAAAACGACTTGCGCGGCTTCGACATTCGCTCTGTGACCCCGTATGCGTTTATTCCCACCAAGGTGCTCTTTAATCTGACCAACCCCGACGGCACGCTGGTGCCTAAAGACCCGACAAATCCAAGCCTGGGTTCGGTGCAGATTCCGCTGCCGATCTACGCGCTCTCGCCGATCGGTGGCGATACAGAAATTACCAGCAACATGGAATATCGCATCCCCATCGCCGGGCCAGTCACCTTTGCGTTCTATGACGACTTGGGTTTGAACATGGCCTTGAACCATAACCAATTGCTGGAGAATCCACAGGCTTCCGCAACGATGAGCAGCGGACTTTACGGCTGCCCCATCTATACCAACGGCGCTTGTCAGGGTGGGATTCCGTTTACCTTCGCCAACCGCCTGGGTGCCGTGCCTGGAACCAACATCCAGCCGCGCATGTCGGTGGGGCCGTATATATCCCTGATGGCTCCTGTTATCAATGCTCCGATTGAGATTTACTTCGCCTACAATCCGGTGCGTCTGCATCAAAACCAGGGCCGCCAGATCATCTTTACGCGCAGCATGTTTCCGCAAGGGGGCGCGGGAGACTTTACATATCAGCAGGCTCTGGCCTACTACGGCTCGCAGTATTTTATCTGGGAGCCAAGGAAAACCTTCCGCGTAACGATCAGCACTTCTTTCTAAATTGATCTAAATTGATTCAGCTACCAGCCAGGAGCGAATAGCTGATAGCTTGTTTTTATATGACGGACGCGCGACGCGGATCCATCCCGATAAACACCATCGGCTACGGCATGTTAGACCCGGCTCGCGTGGTGGAGGTGCTGCTCGGCGGACAGAACAGGTAGGATAGGAAGTGCATGTCCTGGTTTAAGCGAAGCGAGAACGAAATTATGGCCAATGGCGAGAAGAGCGTCCGCACGGAGGGTCTTTGGATCAAGTGCGAGGGCTGTCGCCAAGTTGTCTGGAAGGCAGAACTTGAAGCCAACCTGAATGTTTGCCCCAAGTGCGGGCGGCACTTTCGCCTATCGGCGCGGGAGCGCATCGACAGCCTGCTGGAGTCGGGCTACGCTCTGGTCGATCTGGAGTTGCGCTCCACCGATCCACTGGAATTTTCCGATCTAAAATCCTACAAGGCGCGATTGCAGAAGGCGCGGCAGGATACGGGCCTGAACGATGCGATCATCAATGCGCTGGGCAAGCTGGGGCCGCACTCCGTAGTGCTCAGCGTCATGGAGTACGCCTTTATCGGCGGCAGCATGGGCTGCGTGGTGGGCGAGACCATCGCCCGCGCTGTGGATCGTTCGTTGGCCACGCGCCATCCGCTCATCATCGTGGCTGCCTCCGGTGGCGCGCGCATGATGGAGGGTGTCGCCAGCCTGATGCAACTGGCAAAAATCTCTACGGGGTTGGCGCAGTTGGATGATGCCAAGGTTCCGTATATTTCCGTACTCACCGATCCCACCACTGGCGGCGTGACGGCCAGCTTTGCCATGCTGGGCGATCTGAATGTCGCCGAGCCGGGCGCGCTGATTGGCTTTGCTGGCCCGCGTGTGATTGAGCAGACCCTGCGACAGAAATTGCCCGAAGGCTTCCAACGCTCGGAGTTTTTGCTGGAGCATGGCATGTTGGACGCCGTGGTGCCACGCAAAGAGTTGAAGCCTTACCTGATCCGCGCTTTGGATTTTCTGCAGCGGTAAAACAGCGATCTCCAAAGCTCTTCCTTCTAAGAAATTCGCTGCCGGATCGCCGCTGGCGTCAGAGAATGGTATCTTGCAGATAGGACATTCTTCACCGATGACACCCAGAAAACAGACCGTGAAACCGCAGACTTCTTCAAAAAAAACACAATCCAAAGACAAACTTGCGCCGTCATCTCTGCTCAAAAACAAGTCCAAGGGCTTGTCCAAAGACGAGAAGGTTGTATTGATTTCTTCTGAGGTGGCCTATCGCGGCCCGCTCTTCGACGTGCATTCGGAATACGTGCGCGAGCCGGGGGGCGTTGCCTCGCGCCGCGATGTGATTCGCCACACCGGTTCGGTGGTGATTCTGGCCGTCGATGACAGCAAAAGAAAAAAAGACCCGCTGGTGCTGCTGGAGCGGCAATATCGCCACGCCGCAGGCCAATATCTGTGGGAGCTGCCCGCCGGACGCAAAGAGCCGAACGAAGCTCCGCTGCCCGGGGCCAAACGTGAGCTGATCGAGGAGACGGGCTATCGCGCGCGTCGCTGGAGCAAGCTGATTCGCTTCTACCCCAGTCCAGGATTTCTGGGCGAGTGGATGCAGATATATTTGGCCGAGGAACTCACGGCGGGCCAGGCGCAGCCGGAGGAAGATGAATTCATTGAGTGCCAGATGGTGCCGCTCTCCGAGGCGCTGCGCTGGGTGGAGCGCAATAAAATCATCGACGGGAAGAGCATGATCGCCCTGCTGCTCTACGATCGTCTGCGCCGCACCCGCGCATAGCGGAGGGAGCAAAGACCGACTCCGGCTTCGTTCGTATTTTCAAGAGAATAGGCACATCCCCCCGCGCGATCTTTTCTTCATGTCCGCCGCGTACCCCCGCATAACCAAAACCGCAATCCTGCGTCTATATCCTCAGGGAGTCCGCTCGCTGCAACCGCGCGGTTCCAATTTGTATGGAAGGCAGGGTTTCTTCGTGACTCAGTTCAAAGGAAAAGTGAAGTGGTTCAATAACTCGAAGGGATTCGGATTTATTGGTCGAGAGGACGGGCCGGATGTGTTCGTGCATTACAGCGCGATCCGCACCGATGGCTACAAAAGCCTAAAAGAGGGCGATGATGTCGAGTTTGACATCGTGCAGGGGGACAAGGGACCGCAGGCCGATGCGGTGGTGTGCCTGAACCAAGCCGTCTAGACGTACAACCAAAGCGTTCTAAGCTGAAGCGCTCACAGGGCATGCGCGTGCCCATGTTAACCACCCAAGGCAGATCTGTCGCCTTGCAGGTGGGCGCGGGTGTTTGCGTTGGCCGCAGTGTCTCATATGCGCGCTTTGGAACAGACCCTGGGAGCATTCTGGAACGGGGGGATGACATGTTTCGCGGATGTGCGTGCAAAAAACGCGGCGCGGAATCCTGACAATGGCTCTTCGCGCTAGAATGCTGGCAGCCATGAATACGCCTTCTTCCCCAACGCCTAATTTCTCTGAGCCAGACTCGGCGAGCGCTGATTCGTTTCGTTCGCGGGTATGCCGCTTGCTGCCCTGCCCGTTGCTTCAGGAATACGGCCTGCCCATTCTGATCGCGTTGGCCATCACCAGCATTGGCATGGTGCTCTTCTACACGGGTGTTGGCAGTGTTGCTCCGGTCGCCTCCGGATCCGTGGTGCGGTTGACGATGTATCCCATCCATCCTGTTTTTAACCCCAACGCCGATTCGGATCCCGGTACTCCTGGGCCGGGAATGCCCGGAGCGCCGCTCGATCAGGATCAGGTAATCGTACTCGGACAGGTGCAGGTGAAAAACATCTCCAAAGCCCCGCTGGATATTTTCGATCTGTCGGCGCAGCTCACGCTGCCGCAGGAGCAGCAGAGCAGCCTAGGGGCCAGCCCCACAGATATCGACCGCCTTTTTCAGGGATTTCCCGATTTGGCTTCGGTGCGGATGCAACCGCTGCTGCGGCATCAGGTGATTCCGCCGGGGCAGACCGCAGAGGGGCTGGTGGTCTTCAACTATCCCATTACGCAGCAGCAGTGGAAGCTGCGCCGCAAATTTCAGATCACCGTCAGCTTCGACAAGGGATCGTCTCTGGTTTTGCACGCACACTAAAAAGCGATTTTCCCAAGATTTCTCTGCATCCTTCCATTCCCCAGCTTGGGGCAATGTTTCCAAAATGGAACGAACGCGCCTCTGCGTCTACATCAGGAATACCCCTGAAAGAAAAAGCTGGACAAAGCAACCTTCATTGCCTTTAAGATGAGACCCTACGCAAGAACAACATCGGCAGGCCGTATCCGACCGATGCGGCAGTGCCACACGGAGGTTACGGTGCGGGCTGGGAATTGTCTTTTGCTTCGATTCTGCCTGTTTTGCTCCATCGTCATTCTGGCTCTGGCTGCACGCCAGGCCGTCGCGCAAGGCATCATCACCGGAACGATCACTGGCACCATCGTTGATCCACGGGGAGCGGTGATTCCCGGCGCGTCCGTGACCGCCGTCAACGCCAGCACCGGAGCCACTCTCGCAACCACATCGCAAGGCAACGGCGACTACGCATTCCACGATGTGCCCATCGGCGTCTACACGCTCTCGATTGTCGCCTCTGGCTTTCGCCCGCTTCGATTCAGCGGCGCGCGCGTGGTGACAGGAGGCGTGGCCGCGCTTGGCGAACAGAAGCTGGCCCTGGGAACATCCTCCACCGTCACCGTGCATGAGAACAACGGTGTTTCTCTGGATACAACCCAGTCGCAGGTCTCCACCACATTCTCCTCGCAGCAATTGCAGGATTTGCCCTTTGCCAATGGATTTGACTCTGTCGCGCTGCTAGTTCCCGGCGTCGCCCGCACGCTGGACGACAACTTTAGCAACACCAATGGCGCGGGCTTCTCCGCTAACGGTCAGCGCGGTCGCGCCAATAACTTTGAGTTGGATGGTCAGTCGAACAATGACAACTCCGTCGCCGGGCCACAGATTCTTTTTGGCAATCAGGACGCGCTGGCGGAGATACAAGTCATCACCGACAACTACAGTGCCCAATATGGCCGGAACATGGGTTCCGTGGTTAACTACGTCACCAAAAACGGCACCAACACCTTGCATGGCAGCGGCTTTGAGTTTTACACCGGCTCCTGGCTCAGCTCACTGGAGAATCAGCAGAAATCTCCGCTCTTTGGATTCTGCCTGCCGCACCAGAATCCCTCCCTCACTGGCTGCATCGTGCCGACCCTGCCCAATCTTGTCGATAATCGCTTTGGAGGAACACTCGGCGGCCCCATCCTGAAGGACAAGCTCTGGTTCTTCGGCAGCACCTATGCGGAGCGCGCCTTTACCGGCGTTGTTCCTTCCTCATCCCAAGGAGCGGTGACGCCCACGCCGCTTGGACTGCAACAACTGGCCTCCGCCTTCCCCGGCAATCCCGCCGTTGGCGTCCTTACCAACAACGGCCCCTTCGGAGAAACGGCAGGAAACCCATCCGTTATCCCCGGCACCACGACAACGGAGACCGTCACTTCTCCCGGTGGCCCGGTGGCGATTCAGGTAGCGCAATTTCAGCGCTCGATCCCAACGCCCTTTACAGATCAGGAAGACCTAGGACGTCTTGATTGGCAGCCGATGCAAAAGGATCGCTTTTATCTGCGCTTCTTTTATCAGTCCGAACTCACGGCTGGCTATGCTGCGCCCTCCATTGCCCAGGGGGAGTACGTCAACATCCCGGACACCAACTACTCCGTTGGCGGCGATTGGACGCATACTTTTTCTCCGCACTGGATCGACCAGCTTCGCTACAGCTTTCAGGAATCCAAGCTGGATTTTGAAGGCGGATCCAACACAAGCTGCACCACGACCAACATGACCGCCTGTCCCTCGGAGCTTTTCTACACCGGCGGCACCACCGACTCCAGCTTCGGCTTGAGCGCGGGCTATCCGCAGGGCAGAACGGTAAAGGTTACACAGGTACAGGACAATGCCAACTGGACGCGCGGCAACCACAGCATTGCCTTTGGCGGAGAATGGGATTATCAGAACTCCCCCAACGTCTTTTTGCCCACGTACAACGGCGTCTTTCTGTATAGCAATATGAACGCGTTTTTGAATGACTCCCACGGCACTGGCGCGGTCGAGCTGGCCAATGGCAATCCGGTGATTCCCTTCACGGAAGCGGATGCGGCTCTCTACCTTCAGGATGACTGGAAGGTTCGTCCCGATCTGATGCTCAACCTGGGCCTGCGTTGGGAGTATTTCGGTCAGGCCGTCAATGAGCTGCACGCCTCCAGCCTGGCGCAGCAGACCGGGCCAAATCCCTTCTGGAATACCAGCCTGCCGCTCTCCGTCACCATCGCGCCCAAGGTTCCCCGCAACTGGAAGAACTATCAGCCCCGACTTGGATTTTCCTGGAATCCCGGCATTCTCGATCACAAACTGGTGGTGCGCGGCGGCTTTGCCATCAACTTCGATCCAGCGTTCTACAATATGTTCCTGCTGGGCGCGATTGCCAGCCCGGTCGTGAATCAGAATCTCTTCACCTGCGGCGGCGGCGCATGCTTGCCATCCAGCGGCGGCTTTACCGGAGGCGATGTACGCGCCGCCGACCTGCACTACCTGCCCACGGGAGCTAATCCGGCCTTCAACAACCAAACCTACGTCTCGTCCCCATTTCTGAATCCCTATGCCGAGACTTTTTCTCTTGGAGTGGAATATCAAGCTGGCCCCAACGTGTTGCTGTCGATACGGTATGTCGGAAACCATACGGTGCATAATTTTCAATCCGTGGATGCCAACCCAGATTTGCTTCCCGTCTCGCAGGTCTTTCCCAATGTCGTCTCGCCCAGTTCTTTGTGCGCGGACGCGACCCAGCCTGGTTATGGACGTCCCAGTTGCGCCAAGTCCAACCTTGGGCTGGAGACCAACGGCGGCTTCTCGCTCTACGACGGCCTGCAAACCAGCATCATCACGCGCAATCTACATGGGCTGACCGCCAACTTTGCCTACACCTACAGCCGCACCATCGATAATGTCAGTGAAGTCTTCGGAACCTATTCGGGCGGAACAACCGTGGCCTACGCGCAAAATCCGCTCCACACGAATCGAGCGGAGCGTGGCCTCAGTGGTAACTCGTACCCCAGTGTTGCCGCTCTTGGGTTGACCTACGACCTGCCATTCTATGCCCACCAGTCCAACTGGAAGAACAAGTTATTCGGCGGTTATAGTTTTAATGGTGTCTATACCTACAACACCGGGCAGCCCTATAACCCCTACCAGCCGCTTTCCTTTACCAACCCGGTAACTAGCGCGACCGAGTCCAGCATGTGCGATAGCAGCTTCAACCAATCGTATTCGCAGGTGGATACCTGCCGCATGGTGCTTTCCAACGTACATGCTCCGCTCAACACGGTGGCGTACAACGCTGGCCCCGGCAATGGATATGTTGCCTATGGCACAACAACTCAGGTAAACCCGGCAAGCACGCACTGGATTGTGGACAATCAAAATGAAGCTGTGACCTTAGGCAATCCCTATCCGGGATCAGGTCGCAACATTCTGCGCGGACAGAATTTTTACAATATCGACGCCAATCTCTTCAAAACCATCTGCATCACCGAACGGGTCTCCGTCCAGTTACAGCTCAACGCCTATAACGTCTTCAACCACGACTATCTAGGCACGCCGAACCCCGGCCTAAATGCATACAATTCTGCGCTGGCGGTCAATCCGTTTTTATCCAACAAGTACAATTCTTCCTATGGAAATACGCTCACCGCTGCCTCCAACCTGCCGGGGAACCGCGTCTTTCAATTGGGCGGAAAAGTGATCTTTTAGCGCGTTTGCTTTCGGGCAACAACCGCTGTTCCGCTTGACAATGGAACGCTTCCGCTAAGAGAATTGCGCCTGGAGAAGCTCTGCCCAAGGAACAAGGAACCCACGGATTCAGTTCAAGACCTGTCTTGCGGCGTTAAGGAGATGCTTTCACGATGGCTACAAAATCGATTGAACAAGAACTTGACCTGCCATATAAGCTCACGAAGGATGAAGTAAATTTCTATCGGGAAAATGGCTATGTCAAGCTGCGGAACGTCCTCTCTGCGGATTTGATCGAACGCTATCGACGAGAGATCGCGGCGCAGGTTAAGAAGTTGAATACGCAGCGGCTGCCGCTCGATCAGCGCTCCACATACGACAAGGCTTTTTTACAAATCATGAATCTGTGGGAGGAGGATGCTTTAATTCGGGAGTTTGTTTTTGGAAAACGCCTCGCCCGGATCGCGACGGAACTCATGGGCTGTCGTGGCGTGCGGATGTATCACGATCAGGCTCTTTACAAGGAGCCGGGTGGTGGCATCACCCCGTGGCACGCCGATCAGTATTACTGGCCCGTCTCCAACGACAACATGGTCACCGCATGGATTCCGTTACAAGACACGCCGCTTGCAATGGGGCCACTTGCCTTCTGCGAAAAAAGTCATCGCTTCCAGCTTGGCCGAGACCTTGAAATCAGCGATGAGAGCGAGTTGACGTTGAAGCAGGCGCTTGAGACGTTCCAACTTGAAGAGAGTCCATTCGCGCTTGGAGATGTCAGCTTCCATGCTGGCTGGACATTTCATCGGGCTGGAAAAAACACAACGGATCGTCCCCGGGAAATAATGACGGTCATCTATATGGATGAGGACATGCGCCTGGTGAAACCCAAGAATAAAAATCAAGTGGCTGATATCGCGCGCTGGTGTCCGGGCGTTCAGGAAGGCGAAGTGATTGCGTCGCCCCTGAATCCAGTAATCTACACCACGGTCTGAGATTTGAAGGGGACGGGCTTCATCCCGTCCGTAACCGCTGCACAAGCAGCGCAGGCTTCCGCTCCTAGGGGAGTGTGGTCTCGCCCTAGATACCGAGCTTTTTCACTTCGTCGTTGTAGTATTTGCGGTACAGAATATCCCACTCCTGGCTGCCTTCGGGAATATCGCGTTTATGCGACTGCACCTTCAGGCGCGCCGCCGTGTCGATCCGCATCTCCTCGGTCAGGAGTTTTTCCAGGATGTCGCGGGCCTTCTGTCGAATGGTATTGCGGTCTTCCAGAAAATCGCACTCGTTGACTTCAGCCAGCGTATCGGCTACTACATGAGCGAGTTTATTGACTTTATCGCGCGAGATTCTCACAGGATAGCCTTGTACTTTCGGGCCAATTCCATCTTGACCTTTTTGAACATCTCCGGGTAGCTGGCTCCGCTGCGGAGCATGTCTTCCTGATACGCTTCCAGAATCACGCGTACTTCCTCGTTGATGCGATCTTCCAGCGCAAGCTCATCCAACAGCCCGGCCTGCACGCGCTCCTGCAATACGGCGACCTTGTCGGTGCGAATCAGCTTCGCATCCATCAAGCTCTTGACCGTCTGGCGCGCCAGATATCCAACGTAGTCTCTCGATAAAATCATGATTCTCTCTGAAATATAGCATACGCGGCGGTCATGGCCGCCCGTTTATGCGGATTGGGTGAATGTGGTGGATGTGCCAGATGCGCGCGGTTTATGCGCGCACGATGCGGTATTGACGCAGGCATCGTCCAGCACCAATCGCTGCACCGGACGGCCTTCGACCAGATGCGACTGCACAATTTCCGCGATATCCTCCGCTAGGATTCCTCCGTACCAGATGCCCTCTGGATACACGACCACCGTTGGCCCGTGCTCGCACTGATCTAGGCATCCTGCCTTGTTCACGCGCACCGTGGTCTTGAGTCCCGCCGCGTCCGTGGCCTGTTTCAGCAGCGCGTGCAGCTCCGCTTTACCCTCTGGATTGCAGCATCTGCGGGCGCTTCCCGGCTCTCGCTGGTTGGTGCAAACAAATATATGCCGCTCAAACTTTGCCACTCTCGTTGCTCTCCTGAGAAAATTCTTCTACTCCCATCCTAAAGCAGTCTGCGAGAATACCAATTGAGATGACTGAATCCGACAATTTAACTTTTCTGAAAGACGACATGATTGCCTTTATTGAAGGCCACGGCATTCGCCACTTCCCCGCGCTGATTCCAGAGGATGCGCCCCGCGTCTGGTGGAACGACCCCGACAACATGGATAGCTGGAAGGATTTCGTCGAGATGGCGAAGACCGTGAATGTCCCGCTCATCATGATCGGCGAGGATCAACTGGAGGCGGCCACGCTGGAAATGCTGCTCGAAGAGTTGCAGGAGCTGACCCGCCTGAATGATCTGGCCGCCGACATTGACGAAGCGCACAAGCTGCTGCAACACATCGGCAAGATCGGGCATATTGAGCTGGCCTTCGCGCATCAGGGATTTCTCTTCGTGCATGAAACGGTGACGAAGTGGTACGGCCAATACCGCCATCTGGTGGAGGCCATCGACTATATGCAGGATGTCTTAGATCCCCATTCCTCCTCTGGCGAGGAAGGGATGGAATGAGTCTTTCTCCTGCGGCAGAGATGGGAGAACTTCCCGCAGTTGCCAGCGCTGCGCCTCCTCCTGCGAGCCGTGCAGAGAATGCCGTTACCTCGGCCCAGCATTGGAAGGTTGGCGCGCCCGATGCTGCCGCAGAGACTTTGGCGCGAGCAGCGGCGATGCCTCTCATCATTGCGGAATTGCTGTGCGCTCGCGGCGCGCGCACGGCGCAAGAGGCCGAAGCATTCCTTTCGCCGCATCTCGATCATCTGCTGAACCCGTATGCCATGCTTGGCATGACGACAGCCGTGGCGCGTGTCCAGAAAGCCATCGCGCAGCAGCAACCCGTTCTGATCTACGGCGATTACGATGTGGACGGCACTATTGCCGTGGTGCTGCTGAAGACGGCCATTGAAACACTCGGCGGCATCTGTCGCTTCCACGTTCCCCACCGACTGCGCGATGGCTATGGGATGCAGGCGGAGTATATGGCGCAGGCGGCAGCCGATGGCGCGCGACTAGTCATCAGCGTGGACAATGGCATCCGCGCCTTTGCCGCAGCGAGCGAGGCGCAGCGGCTGGGACTGGATTTGATCGTTACCGATCATCATCTGGCCGACGCAACGCTGGGCATTCCCGCAGCCATTGCCGTGCTGAACCCCAACCAGCCCGGCTGCGCCTATTCCTGCAAACATCTCTGCGGCGCGGGCGTGGCCTTCAAGCTGGCGCAGGCGCTGCTCGAAGCCAATGATCGGGAGCGCGCGCGCGCCAAGCTACTGCCGTCGTTTCTTAAATTGCTGGCGCTGGCTACCATTGCCGATTCGGTTCCATTGCTGGGAGAAAATCGCGTCGTTACTGCGCTGGGGATTGAGCAATTGGCGAACCCCGTGCATCCCGGCCTGCGCGCATTGTTGGAACTGGCGGAGATTGATTCCAGCCGCCGTCTCAACGCGCGCGACATTGCCTTCCGTATCGCTCCCCGACTCAACGCCGCCGGACGCATGGATGTTGCCAGCGATGTCGTCGATCTTTTCACCACGCGCGATCCCGCCCATGCGCGCCAGCTAGCAGAAAAACTGCATCGCCTGAACACGGAGCGCCGCAATATCGAGTTGCAGGCACTCAACGAGATTGAGCAACGTTTGCGCGACGATGCCTCGCTGTCAGACTCCGCTTTATTGGTTCTGGACGGGGAGGGATGGCATCGCGGCGTGATTGGCATTCTGGCCTCTCGCGTGGTGGATCGCGTGGGCAAGCCCGCTCTGGTGCTGACGCATGAGGCGGGCGAGGCGTATGGCTCCGGGCGCTCGATTCCTTCGTTTCATCTGCTCGGCGCGCTCGCCACCTGCAACGATCTTTTTACGCGCTATGGCGGCCACGCGCACGCTGTGGGCTTCTCGCTTCCCTCGGCCCGCGTGCCGGAGCTGCGCCAGCGCCTTGCCGCCTACGCCGCAGAACGGATGACTCCCGATGCCTTTGCCAGCGAACTTGTCTGCGAACTGGAGTTGCCACTCGACCGCCTGACACCCGCGCTGGCAACCTGGCTGGCGCGTCTGGCTCCGCATGGCATGGACAATCCTGAGCCGATTTTTCTGGCGCGTCATGTTCGCATCAGCGCCGCGCCACGCATTATGAAGGAGCGCCATGTGCGTCTGCGGCTGGCGCAGGGGCCAACCGGAGCGCAATACACAGCCCTCGGTTGGAACTGGGCCGAGCAACTGGCGGCAATGGAACTCGGCGAGAATTCCCTCGTCGATGTGGCGTACAAACTGCGTGACCCGGACAATTTTCGCGGCAACAGCCGGGAGTTGGAGATCGAAATTCTCGGCCTGCGCCCGGCGAAGCTGGAATAGACGGCAGAGATGCAGCCAGCATTCTCCGGTTCCCCCCACTCAAGCCAAAAGAAAACAGGCTTGAATGGGGCACCTGCAAAGTACTTCGTAAAAATCAAGGTGCGCGATAGAATGCACAGGAGCAAAAAAAATGCATGCATCTTATGTTCATTCATGGCTCGACGATGATCGTTCCCTCGGCTACTGGGCGCTGCTTCTGGGCACGCCGCTTGTTGCAGCTCTTGCCGCTTTGCTTGCGACCCAAGCGGCCATTCCAGTGCCGGCCTTTTACGAATATGTACAGGAATACCTACGTACTGGCCATATTGCGGAGGTTGCATTTCCGATTGAATACACATGGCTGGTGGGGCTGAGCATCCAGGCGTTAGGGCGGCATGGCATGGAGATTTTGCAGACTGCCATGTATGTCCTCACGGTCGTTTCCGTGTGGAAACTTGCGCGGAGGATCGAGGTCGGAAGTCGGTATGCTCTTATGGCAGGCTTGGTGACTGCGGTATATCCGCAGCTTCCAGCTTCCGTCGTCAAGCTCTGGGATGTCGATTTCTCGGTTTTTGTAATGGTCGTTCTGCTACTGTGTCTCGTTTTGATCGTCCAGATGGGTTCCAGAATTTCTTTAGTAATCGGCACGGGAATTGTTTTTGGATGCGGCATGGCAGAGCGCCCCAATATGCTTCTTCTATTGCCCCTGCTGGTATATGCCATCTTTGCTTCCCCTGCTCGGTGGCGCAGGAAAGTGCTTGCACTCATCGTTGGTGGAGTCGTCAGCGCCGGAACGCTGATATCCATCAACACCCTCGCACATGGCAGCTTTTTTCTTCCCCAGGACGGCCCTTACAATTTTGTGCAGGGACATAATGAGTTCACCATCAAAGCCATGCTGCAAAACCAAACACCAGAACAGTCTGTGTCGCTGTTCATGAAGGCAGAAGGTCTCAACTATCAGGACGTGGACATCATCGCCAATCCTAAGTTACAGGGATATACCCCCCAATTACAGCGATACTTCATCCATCACGGTCTGGAATATATACGAAATCATCCAATCAATGAGCTGAAAATTACGGCGGTCAAGCTCTATATTTTTCTGTCTCCATATAGGCGTCTCCATCGAGGGCTAAGCCTGTGGACGATTCCTGTTGTCGCGATGGCTCTGGTCATTCCTATCTGGCTTGTCCTGCTGATGTTAAAGGCGCGGCGGGGGCTGGATTTGTATGACAAAGTTTTCATCGCGGCGGCATTCCTCTACGTCCTGCCATTCCTCTTGACGGCAGTAGATCCCCGCTATCAATTCCCCCTCGACATTGTTCTTTTACCGCATATTGCCAGGCTGGTAGAGGATCATCCATCCGTGTCTGGGCAAGAGGCACATGCGGCTGCACTATAGGCGGCGGAGAAAGTTCACATCGGCCAGCAGAAGACAGGCTACCCTAGTTGATCCTGAAAAACTTGCAAAAGGCCTATAAAGCAGATGATTCTTGATAGTGGGCGGTCTATAATTTCTCCGAAGGCGTGTAATGTAAATCGACGAAGTTTTCTGGGGAAAAAGGATGCGGCCCAAGCGCGAAGCTGGGCAGCCACATCTGGAATTATTTCAGATAGATTTGGAGCAGTTGATCGACAGGAGCCATCCATTGGTTCGACTCGCTCTTTGCCGTGATTGGTCGTCGTTTGAGCAGACTCTGGGCAGCACCTATCATCCCAGCCAGGGCGGGCAAGCAGTACGAGTTCGGCAACAAGGTCAGTGTAGCGGTCAGCAGTCGCGGTGGATGATTCGTCGGTGCCAAGGTCGGCGAAGCGCACGTGGACATAGATTATCAAGGCCATGGCTATGACGGTGCGGTCGCCGCACATGTCGATAAGCGGCGAAGAGGCAGAACTCCACGAGCGCTATGGCAATGGATGAAACGGCGCGCCGCAGTGGAGCCACGCATCGGACATTTGAAGAGCGAACACCGATTGGAAGGCAATCGGCTGAAGAGCGACGCTGGAAATGCGATCAACGCGATCCTGGCAGCCGCCGCGATGAATTTCCACAAGACAGGTGCCCCATCCTTCGTGTTTTTTGCGAAGGGTGGGATGGGTGCGGTACGTTCCCGATACAACTGCCTCGGATTGAATGTAGGGAAACTCTGATCAAGTTCCACTGCTGTCCCTCAGGGGCTAAAGCCCCGCCCCTTCAAGACGCTGACTTGTTCAGAGCTTCCTTAGATTTTTCCTCCCACACTCGCTGCGGCGAGGATGGGCACCCGATGAAGAATCCAGAGAATGTTAGATGCATCGACGAAGTGTGCACCTTGAAGAATGACATCCTTCGGATTTGTATTTCATCATCTGGGGGATTCGCTCTAATTCTTCGGTGGCGCTGTTCTCGGTGTCAGAATTTCATCCAGCAAATTCGGCGTGGCGCTTACGCGCTGGAGCGAGGGGTAGCGCGCTCCGCCGTGATAGTCGATGTTGATCACGCGGAAATATCCCGTGTTCTCGACAATCATCTGGATCGGCGTTTTGCTGCCGCTGGAATCGCGGATCGCAGCGCGCATTCGACTGTCGTCATACTGGCGGCTGTTGACGGCAACGATCTTCATCCCCGGCCCCAGGCCCGCTTTGTACGCTGCCGAGTCGATCAACACATCACGAATGCCGCCATCCGGCGCAACCAGCAGGCCTAGGGAGAACCAGGCATTCACGCCACTCAGGGATTCGCGCGCCTGCATCATTTCATTCGGCGTGTCGGTATATATCAGTTGGTAGCCGCCGTGCTTAATGCCGCCCATTGGCGCGTTTGGCGATTTGGCATTCAGCCGTTCGCGGAGAAAGCTTGCCCAATCATAGGGCTGCACCGCGTTCAGATTGCTGACGACATCATCGAAGGTATACGGCACCACCTTGGGCGGCGTGTTCCCGCCCAGACCATGAAAGCGCGCAGTGAAATCGTCAATCGACTTTCTGCCGTGGCTCTGCTGCCGAATCGTGGTATCCACGTCGAGCCAGATCAGTTCGCCCTCAGGATAGAAATCCACGCCGCGTCGCCAGTTATCCCACTGGTCGCTGCTGTCGTAGAGAATCTGCGCCGCCGTCGCCGTGTCCTGTAGATTGCGCCAGGTGCGGCCCGGACGCGCATTGAGCATTGCCGCCGTGTTGGCCAGCGCGTCTCTATACTGCTGCTCCGTCCAGATGCCGCTGCGCGTGGCCAGCACGCCCCCCAGATACTCCGTCAGACCTTCGTAGACCCACAACAAATCATCCCGCATCGGAGTCTGGTAATCCGGGGAGAGCAGCCCTTCCGGGCGACGATATTTTCCATTCCAGGAGTGCGTGAACTCATGCGGCAGCAAATCGCCTTCCAGCAGCAACAGGTCGGGCTGTAAAAATGTTTTCTCGCGCACGCGGTCGTCGCTGGATTGATGATGCTCCAACCCAAAGTGCGCTACCTGATCGCTGAGCGTCACCAGAAAGTGATAGCTGGTGTAATGGCGCGAGGCATACAGCGCGCCCGCTTCGCGCACCAGATTGTTGAAGGCGGCCACGGTCTTCGGTCGAAGATCTAAATCCTCTGGCCCATCGGCGGCTAGGTCGAGATAGTGCTTCGGCGTTACCTCTGGAGCCAGCGGAATCTCTTTGAAGTACCGCCCGCTCAGCACGGGTGAGTCGATCAGTTGCTCCAGCGACACGGTGGCAAAGCGCGTGGTATTTCCCTCATGCCCTGTGGAGGTGAGCGCCGTGCCATATTGCCAGCCATCAGGCAGCGTCACCGAGGCCGTGACAGGAATATCGGCAGCGACCTTGCCCTGCGGGTAGAGCATCACTTCATTCCAGCTAATCATCGCCAGATTGTCGCTGGTGGAGGCTCCGGCAGAAAAGCCCGTTGCCGCTGCGGTCGCCAGAAAATCATCGCGCACATCAAGCACCGTGACCCCGGCAGGCACATGGAGATGAATGGCGCACATATTGATGCTGTCGCGCACCCATGACAACGTCTGGCCGTTGGCTTGAATCACCAAGCCTGCAAGATTGTCGATGGGGCCGCTCGGCTCATGCTCACCGGGAATCCACTTGGCGTAGAGCAGCGTCACATCGCCGGGATGCACGGGGATCGTCAGATGCGCGTGCAGCATCTTGCGCGGCGCGTCAGTCGCGTCCACCGCAACCGTGATGGGCGTGGCCGCGCTGGGAGCGGTAGGCGCAGGCTGGCCTGTTTGCGCGTGGCTGGTTGAGATAGCAAGAATCGAGACGAGACAGGGGAGAAGCAAGGATTTCCGACGCATATTCCTCCGAAGCATTGGAGCGATGGAATGACAGACCAGTGTAATGCAGAGCGAGGAGAAAAGTTAAAACATGCTGCGTATATCAACAATTTTAGATTTGTATGTTTTCATGCAGCATCAATACAATGGCGCTGTATGGCTGAGAGGATCTGCGAATGTGGGAAGTAACAATTCAGCATAAAGGATTGAGAGCTTATAGAGTGGTTCGAGGTTCTACCCAGAAAGAAGCAGAACTTAAGGCTGGGTTGCAGCTAGCAAAGTGGGATGAGCGCTGGAACTCTTTGTTGGTCAAGCAAAAAAAGACAGACTTATTATCTTTCGGCAAAGAGACTGCCAGCAGCCTCACAGAAGAAATACAAGAACATGTGACCGCGCTCGGAACTCTCCTTAAATCAAGCCTTCAGCAGCCTCCTCTCGGCTGGGATTGCTTGAAAGATAAAACAACCTTCAGTGAAAACCATCCTCGAAAACCTATGGCTGGCGTAAAACCCATAAAGCCAGGCATCTCTGTAATTCCATTAAAACCAGATGTTCCCGTTATGCCACCAGAGCCAAACGGGAGTCAGTTTCTTCCAGCTATTACCTTTATTCATACATTTCTTGGCATGCGCCGTATAAAAGCAATGAAGGCTGCAAGCGATCTTGCATCTGCAAAGATGCAATGGAGAGAAAATTGTGCGTCACTGGAAACGTCCTATCAATCTGAGTTGGCAAAGTGGAGTAAAAACTGTGCGTCCATTGAAACGGCCTATCAGTCCGCGTTGACCCAGTGGAATAGGGACTGCGCCTCTATCGAGACAGGCTTTCAAGCAGCTATGTCTGCGTACTCTAAACAGCTTTCTGCATGGGAGAAAAATCGAGCATGCTATGAATCAACCGTAAAAGAACAGCACACGCATATCGATCAATTGAAAAACGAATTTACTGAAGGCGATGTTAAGGCCGTGGAATTCTTCTGCTCCGAGGTCTTAAACCATTCGTCATATCCAGACAACTTCCCGCAAGACAGCACTGTAAGTTTCAATCAAAGCAATAGGGTTTTGGTTGTGGACTTTGAACTTCCCAATCAATCAGCCCTTCCTAAAATCAAAGAAGTCAAATATATTGCCGCCCGCAATCAACATCAAAAAGTACCCATGTCTGAAGCGTGGATGAAACGCACGTATGACGATGTGCTCTATCAGGTTGCCCTCAGAACGCTCCACGAACTTTTCGCTGCGGATGAGTCAGAGACATTGAAAAGCATCGTTTTTAACGGTTGGGTTCGTAGCATTGACAAGGCCACAGGAATAGAGACTCACGGCTGCATACTCTCCGTACAGGCTGAACGCGAGGAATTTCTTCAGATCAACCTGAGCCAAGTAGAACCCAAAGCCTGTTTTCGCAAGCTCAAGGGCGTAGCGAGCAGCAAACTCACAGAATTAGCCCCAATACGCCCAATTTTAACGATTAACAAAGAAGACCCTCGTTTTGTGGATTCGTATGCCGTAGCCGAAACACTGGATGATCGCACCAACCTGGCCGCAATGGATTGGGTCGATTTTGAGAATTTGGTTCGGGAAATATTTGAAAAGGAATTCAGCAAAAACGGTGGAGAGGTCAAGATTACACAGGCCAGCCGCGATGGTGGCGTTGATGCAATCGCCTTTGATCCTGATCCGATTCGTGGTGGCAAGATCATCATTCAGGCCAAGCGGTATACCAACGTCGTGGGAGTAGCTGCGGTACGTGACCTTTTCGGCACAGTGCATAACGAAGGGGCGAATAAGGGCATCCTTGTCACCACGTCTACCTATGGCCCGGATGCCTACGAGTTCGCCAAAGGGAAACCGCTAACCCTGTTGAGTGGGAATGAACTTCTTGGCTTGCTCGCTGCGCATGGGCACAAGGCGAAAATCGATTTACAGGAAGCAAAACTATTAAGTAAATTAACAATCGAATAGTTTTCATGCAGCGCGGCGGTGTCAATTTCACACTGCATGACAGACAGCCCGATGGTAAACTCACGCCATGCGGCGCGGTTTTTTTCTTACCTTTGAGGGACTCGACGGCTCTGGCAAGACCACGCAGTTGCGCCTTCTGGCCGAAGCGCTGGAGCAGCAAGGGCTGCCGATTCTGGTTACGCGCCAGCCGGGAGATACTGCGCTTGGCGAGCGCATTCGCGCATTGTTACTCGACGCAAAGACTACCGGGGTCGCCCCGATGACCGAGATGGCGCTGATGTTTGCCGACCGCGCTCAGTCGATCCAGCAGATCATCTCCCCCGCGCTGGAGGCGGGCAAGATCGTTCTCTGCGACCGCTTTACCGACTCCACCGAAGCGTATCAGGGCGGCGGACGCGAGCTGGGCAGCGATGCTGTTCTGGCGCTTCACCGTGTACTCTGCGGCAACCTGCAACCTGACCTGACGATTCTGCTGTTGCCCCCGTTGGAAATCAGTCTGGCCCGCACACGCAGCCGTAGTTCCAACGCACAGACCGACGCTGCGGATCGTTTTGAACGCGAGAGACGAACCTTCCACGAAAAAGTTTTTGCCAAGTATCGCGAGATTGCCGCACGAGAGGCGACCCGTGTTGTCGCGATCAAAGGCGATCTGCCGATCGAAGAGATACAGGAGCGCATCGTTCAGGTCGTTGCTGCGCATGGGATCGACCGCCGCGCGTCGATGTCGTAGTATAAGGGGCAAGTTCGCCCAAAGCCACCAAAACATCCAAAGGAGCATGGAACATGGCACTTAACCGCAGAGACTTTATCGGCGCTATGGTTGCGTCGGCCTCGCTAACGCAACTTGGAATCCCGGCTGCATCGGCCATGTCCGTTTCCTTGGCTGGGCCAGAGAGTGGACAGGGAGAATGGTTGCGGAACGGCATGATTGACGCAGGCGGCGGCCATGAGCCGTACATCTTCATCGTGCGCCGTGGCGGGCAGCGCTTGGATGCGCTTCAAATCAGCAAGTATGAGCAGAGCGAAGCGCTCATCAAGAAACTCCACGATCAGGGAGTCGAAGTCTTTCACACCCATCTCTACAAAGGGTTTGGAATGGCGGCTGAAAAATCAGAAATGGAGGGCACACGGGATGCCGTGGCCATCGCCCATCGCTATGGCATGAAGGTGGACACCTACGTTCAATGGGGATCCATGATGTATGAGACGTTTTTTGCGGAGGAGCCACGCGCTACGCAATGGATCCAGCGGGATATCTCAGGGCTGCCCATTCTCATCACCTATGGCTACCAGCAATCCTTCCGCTACATGCCATGTTTTACCAATCAGGATTATCTCAATTACCTCAAAAAAGTCGTGCATTATGCGATCGTAGAAGTGAAAACGGATTTCATTCATTTCGATAATTTCAACCTCAATGCCGAGCCATCTTCCTGCCACTGTCCGTGGTGCGTCAACGGATTTCGGAAGTATCTCAGAACGAAGTACAGTCCAAAGCAATTGCGGGAGCGGTTCGGCTTTGAAAATGTTTCCTTCATCAATCCCCCACAATGGAACAGCGACAACCTTCCAGAGGATATGGAAATCATCTACGATCCCGCCTTTCAGGAGTGGATTGATTTTCGCTGCCAGACAATGGCTGACGCACTACAGCAGGTTTCTGAATATGCAAAGTCTCTCAACTCCGAAGTCGCTATCGAGATCAATCCGGGGGGCATCAACGGAGAGAATCATCCGTGGACATCCGGGGTCGATCATTCCAGGCTTTTGAAATTTACGGAATCCTTCTGGAGTGAGGAGCGGGATATGCCAACTTACAATCCCGATGGTCGGTTAATTTCAAAAATCCGCAGTTACAAACTTGCCAGAATCTACAACAATGTCCTGTTGACTTATGCGAATCATGACCCTGTGGGGATGGCCGAGGCGCTCGCATTCAACCAGACACTTGGTTTTGTGGGAAGCAATGTACTTTCTCCGGCAACACTGCGCTATATTGATTTTTATCGCGAGAACAAAGATCTGTATCTGGATAGCGAAGATGTAACTCCCGTCGCGGTATTGCGATCCTACGCTTCGCTGACCTACCATAACTCCCGCGCGCAACTAAGCGCGATTCTGGTCGAGCAATCTCTGATTCAATCGAGAATTCCTTTTGCACTGATCTTCGATGAGCATCTTCACGACCTATCCAAGTATAAGGTTCTTGTCCTCCCCAATTCCGAATGCCTCTCCGACGAGCAGATCGCTCTCATCCGCCGCTATGTGGAGGGTGGAGGTGGGTTGGTGGTCACAGAGCAGTCTGGGCTTTATGATAACTGGAGACGGGTACGCGTACAGCCTGGACTGAGTGGGCTGGTAGAAGGGCAGACCGCTGGCGTAGCCTATCAGCAGGATGTGCAAGCCCATGCGAAAGACACCGGGACTCCGACCCGGAACAAGGTTGGCTCCGGGAAAGTAGCGTATCTCCCAGCCATACAGTTTGACGGAGTTATGCCTCCTCCCGAACCTTACTTCTGGGTTTCCAATATCTTCTGGAAACGTCCGAAGAACTGGAAGGACATCACCGACGCCGTCCAGTGGGCTGCGGAGGATCAGATTCCTCTTACGTTGGATGGCCCGGATTTTCTGGTCGCAAATTGTACGCGCCAGACAAGGAGTCAACGATTCCTTGTCCATTTGGTGAACTACGACGTGGTGAAGACGCCAACTCTCTCCAACTTAAAAGTTCGAGTGGTGTTGCCAAAGAATAAGAAGGCGCAAAAGGTAACGCTCTATGCTCCCGGCGCAAAGGGTGCGCGATCGCTCGACTTTACCAACGACAGTTCTAGCACACAGTTTACCGTGCCGGATATGAAAGCGTATGCGATGATTTCCGTCCAGTGGTAGTAGACAAGAAGGAGAAAAAACGCAGATATGAATTTCTATAAGAGCGCAGTTGTCGCCGTATTGCTAGCCGTGGCCTCTTGGAGTGTTCCGGCGCAGGATCATCAGCCCAAGTTGATTGATACGATGGTTCACTACAATGGTGAACCCGGTGTGTTACAGAAAATGTTGGAGAAAATGGATCAAGTGGATGGATTGGCCATCTTATGCGTCACCCCAAAAGGTCTTCCAGAAGCGCGTAAATTTATCCAGCAGCACCCAGACCGATTTATAGGGTTCGGAGATGTTCACTTGGATGATCGGGACATTTTGCAACAAGTAGATCGCCTGCATCGGGACGGGTTCCTTGGTCTTGGGGAAATTTCATCGACGAAAAGGAACTACGATGACCGCGCTTACTGGCCAATTTATGAGCGCGCGCAAAAATATCACATGATATTGCATTTTCACACGGGGGTTGTCCTTCGTGAGGATCCAGAGCAGGCACAAGACGTCAGCTTTGATCGGATGCGGGCGAGCAGGCTTGATTTGATTGCCAGAAGATTTCCCAATTTAATCATCATCGGTGCCCATCTTGGTAATCCCGATTACTCGGAAGCAGCAGAAATTGCCCGATGGGATCCAAACCTGTATTTTGATATCTCTGGCTCCACGCTCATCAAGATGAAAGACAATTATGCCTATTTCAAATCTGTTTTCTGGTGGACAGGAGTAAAAAGCCTCCATACCCCGGCGAGCGATGCCAGTGCTTTTGAAAAACTTGTCTTTGGATCCGATGTATTCAATGGCGATGTTGCGGAATTTGATACCGAGCTGGCGCGGTATCATCAGCTCCTCGATGCCTGTTCCGTTTCCCAACATGCGCAAGAAATGATTTTCAGCGGAACCATGTGGAAGATACTACAAGATCAAAAGGCAGCCTTGGCCCGTTCTGAAAAAGGTAGTAGTCTCCTCAAGCGTTAGGAGTTTTTCCCCATGCCGTAGAGTCCTTGATATTTGTACATCTTTGTGTGGATAAAAGGATAAGGATCGATCGTGGACCGCAGAGACTTCATGAAGTCGGGAGCGCTTGCGGCGGCGAGTGGACTTATACAGCTACCGCAAGGCGTGGCCCAAGTCCCAAGGCCACGCCGCATTGCAATCGAGACACAGGCGGCTTCGAGTCAGAAGGTGCGGCTCGCCACGCTGGAGGTACTTACAGGCCTGCGTTCCCTGGATAGCGCCCCAGAAATTGTGGAGTCCCGTGGACAGCAGGCTGCTGGGAGCGTAGTGTTGACGCTGCGTATCGACCGCTCCTCATTCAATAACGATCAGGAATATAAGATATCTGCCTCCAAGAATGGCGCAATTTTTAAAGCATCCAGCGAACAGGCATTGCTCTACGCCGTGTTCGATTTTCTGGAACGGCAGGGGCTGGTCTTCGGGATTGATGGGATTACGGTTCCCATTGATCGTGCGCCATTTCTGTTGCCTGCGGCTTCGGAACCTTGGATAGGAACGCCGCAGTTTGCCGCGCGCGGGCTGCTGCCCTGGCCGGATTTTCTCAACTGCATCAGCATCTACAATCCTGAGGATTACAAGGCATACTTTGCCTCCATGCTGCGTATGCGGTTCAACATGTTTGGCATGCATGTGTATACACAGAACGATCCGCTGGCAGAGTCGTATCTCTCGTTTGAGTTCGCTGGCGCTGGCCATCGCGCCGCCCTTGAAGACACCACGATGCGAAGCTGGGGATATCTGCCACAACGCACATCAGGCTACAAGATGGGCGCGGCACAATTCTTTGATCAGGAGACATTTGGGGCGGATGCGACGCGGAGCGGCGCAGATATCTGGGATATCGCCGGACGGACGACAGAGATGATGCGCACAGCCTTCAACTTCGCCGCAGACTTGGGCATCCGCACTGGCATCGGCTTTGAGCCATATCAAAATCCGGTGGAGATCGCGCGCGCGCTTCCGCCAGAGGCGCTGTCCTGCCCCGGCGGATTTATTGAGTCGCGCACCGCGCGCGCCCTGCTGGAGCGCCGCTTGGGCGACCTGCTCGAACGCTATCCGATGGTCGATTACGTCTGGCTGTGGGAGGACGAACAGGCGAACTGGGAGAGCCGGAAGAAAAATATTCCGCTATCCATCACCCCGTTCGCGCAAGCGCATGATTTTTTGCGCAGGAATGCTCCCAATAAGAAGCTCGTATTGGCCGGGTGGGGCGGCGTGGTTCGCAATTTTACGTCTCTCCACCAAAGACTGCCCGACGACATTGTATTTTCTGCGCTGAATGACTCCCTGGGATGGGATCCCGTCAGCGAAGAGTTTGCAAAGCTCGAAGGACGTGAGCGCTGGCCCATCCCGTGGCTGGAGGATGATCCTTCGATGTGGCTTCCACAGTTCCGGGCCAGTCGATTTGAGATGGACATGAAGCGGGCGCGGAGTTTTGGATGCCAGGGCGTGATGGGAATCCACTGGCGGCACTGCATCGTCGATCCCACAGCAACCTACCTTGCGCGGGCCAGTTGGAACAAGCATCTGACAGCGACGACGCACTACCGAAGCTTCTGTGCGGCGATGGCTTCTGGAGATCGCGCGCGGCGTCTTGCCGACCTGTTCAACGATTGCGATAGCAAGCACGCAATTTCTTCGACGTTTATGGGCACGTACAACAAGGAGGGCTTCGCGAACCGCATTGAGATTACCGGGGACTATGACGAGGCATTTCTCTATGCCTCATCGGAGCCGGATCTCGCCGTGCTGCCGAGCCAGCGCGCCACCGCAAAGCGATTTCTGGATTTGCAGGCGGAGGCAACCTCTCCGCTGGAAAAAAATCGCATCGGCTACTTCGCGGGATTTATCGCCTTCATGGTTCCGTACTGCGATGCGTATGAGACCGCGCACAAACTCAATGCTGTACTCGAAGATGCGGTCACGTTGCGAGTGGCGGGCAAGGAGCCGGAGGCCAGCGCTCATGTGATGCAACAAGGCGTGCCGCTTTGGCTTTCGATTGCACCTCTTGCGCGCCAAGGGATGATCGAGTATCAGGCAATCATCGCAACCCGCAACGATCAGGGCCAACTGGCCTCCATGCAAAATAAATTTGTGCGGATATCGCTGGAGCGTCTCCGTCTCTCGATCCAGGAATTTGTGGGCGATCTGCCGCCGGAGATGGATCAAGCATACGAAACGGCGATCCGTCCTGCACAGGCGAATCCGGCGCGAATCTTTCTTCCAACGCGCCCCTCCCTGATGAAGCCCGGAGAATCGCTGCGTCTCTTTATCGTTGCGCCCGGCGTGCAAGAGGCGGGCGGGGTGATGTTCCACACTCGGCGGCAAGGCCAGAGCGAGTGGGAAACACAGCCAGCCATGCACGCCGGGCGAAGCGTATACACGGCCAGTCTGGGGCCATTTTCTACGCAGGATCGGGCAGTCGAGTATTACGCTTCGGTTACAGTTGCAGGGCAGTCCCAGCCATTTGTGGATCCGCCCGATGCGCCGCGCCGCGCCTACCCGTTGAACCTGATTGTCTGAACGGACGGATCATGGCACGATTCAGAATAAAAAATCGGTAGAGTCGCGCGCACATGCTCCGCTGCGCATTCCTCGTTTTATCTTGGCCTTCTCTGGTTGTTGTGGTTCTCCCGATAGATTTGGCGACTGGCTCCATTCTGTCGCTGGTTGATGTTCCGCCGTTGTCGGGGCGTCAGCCTGCCGCCATTTGCCTGGCGATCGGCGTAGATGCGACGGTTGATGTTCTGTTGGCGATTTTCCGCGCGCGCGACTTCTCCGGGGGTCATCTGACCACGGCGAATGCCCTGCGAGATGCGTTGCTGTTGGTTATAGCGGCGGTCGTTAATGGAGCGCATCGCGGGTATGCCGGGTCGGCCATGATTCACCGCAGCCCACTGGGCGCGATTCACGCTGGCAGCCTGCTCGTGCGCAATCTGGTTGGATGTCGGCTGAAAGTGTTGTTCCCGGCTGGCGGCCATTTCCTGCGCGTTGGGCACGGCGCGAATTCCTCCCTGTCCGCCGTTGAAGCTGACGCGATTGACCGTTCTGTTATTGATAATCGTCTGGTTATAGGTGTTGTGGATGATGGTGGTGTTGACGTTCATCACCGAGCGGTTGTAGTTGAAGCGTCCGCCCGCCCAATATCCGCCGTAGAAGCCCGCGCCGGTGTAGCCGAAGCCGTAGTTCACACCGCCGTAGAAACCAACATGCGGCCCCCAATACCCCCCATGCCATATATATGCGCCGCCACCCCAGCCCCAATAGCCCGGCGTCCAGAGCATGCCGACCATCGGTGGCCGAACCCAAACACCGGGAACCCAGTAATAGCCCGCTTGTCCATAGCCCCAGTACCCCGGCGTCCAAAGATAACCCGGCGCGGGGCAGATGGGCTGCGTATAGACCGGCAAGGCCGGGGGAGCAATGGCCACGGAGATGAATACGCCAGCAAAGGATGGGGCAGAAGAAAACAGCACGGCGAACAATATCGGAAGCGCAATCAGGAATGTCCGCATGGAGCGAAGAGAATGCATAATTTGAAGCCTTTCTTGTCCTCGCGCAGCCCTGCCGATCAAACGCGAGCACACGGAGGAATCGTCAATGTGTCGGGAGCGGCGAACTCTGTAGTTCTCCCTGATTTTCTTTATATAGACACAGGTTACGCGAATTTGTTTCGGATGGCGCAAATTTCCATTGCCCATGAAAAACACAGCCGCCTGTCTCCACCGAGGATTCCCAAGATCGACGATGGGAATGCCAAAGGAAATTTTTAACGAAAGTGTTGCCGCAGCAAGGTAACATCTGTTGCACAATAAGGAATACCGCAGTGTTGAATTCAGATAGGAGGAGACCCATGCCACGCATTCATTTTCAGCAGCAGTTGGCGGAGTTGAAGGATAAACTGCTTGCGATGGCCGCGCTGGCGCAACAGGCGCTGGACTGCTCCCTAGACGCCTATCTCAAGCGCGACGCATTGATGGTGGATCACGTTCACGACAACGAGACAGCCATCAACGCGGCGGAGCGCTCTGTGGATGAAATGGCTTACGACCTGCTTGCAATGGAGCAGCCAATGGCCATCGACCTGCGCTTCTTGCTGGCCGTCATCAAGATCAACGGCGACCTGGAGCGTATCGGCGACCAGTCGGTAAATATCGCCGAGCGCGCCGCAGAGTTATTGCGGTATCCCGCCGTGGATTTGCCGGTGGATTTGCGCCAGATGGGCGAGTTGACCGGATGGATGATTCGCGTGGCGATTCAGGCGCTTCTGGATGGCGATGCGGGCATGGCTCGCTCTGTGCTCACGATGGATGACAACGTGGATCGCATCAACAGCGAAACGCATCAGAAGCTGGTGGAGGTGATGCAGGCCCACCCCGAATGGAGCCAGCAATCGCTGAACACCATCATCATTTCTCGCAATCTGGAGCGCATTGCCGACCACGCGACTAACATCGCCGAGGATGTCATCTTCTGGGTGCGCGGCGCGGATGTGCGCCATCAATTCTCCGTCGCAATAGACTGATGGCGGCCAGTCGTCCAGCCGCCTAGGTAGCGCATATCCTGATGAGCCGGAGGCGCGTCGGTCAAATCTCCAGAATCACCGGCATGATAAGCGGACGGCGGCTGGTATTTTTTTGAATATAGCGTTTGAGGTCTTGGCGGATTTTTTCCTTGATAACGCCGTAGTCGGCCTTCTCTTCGGCGCTGGAGGCATCCAGCGTGCGTCCGACAACGAGTCGCGCTTCGTCAATTAGCGATTGTTCGGTGGGGGCAAAACCGCGCGTCACAATCTCCGGAACACTCTCCACGCGGCCTGTGGTTTTGTTGATGGCCAGAATCGGCAGCACGATGCCGCCCTCGCTCAAGTGGCGGCGGTCGCGGATCACCAGATCTTCAACCACATCGCCAGATGAACCAGAATCGATGCACACGCGGCCTACCGGAACCTTGCCCGCTTTTTTGGCGGAATTGCGATCCAGTTCCAGCACATCGCCATCTTCAATTAAAATCGTCTGCTTAATTTCGCTGACGGTCGCAGCCAGTTCTGCGTGACGCTTCAGATGTCGATAATCGCCATGTACGGGAATGAAAATCTTCGGCTTCAGGATGTGCAGCATCATCCGCAACTCTTCCTGGCTGGCGTGGCCGCTGACGTGGATCAGGCCCGCCGTGCCGTCATCGTAGATCACCTGCGCATCGCGGCGACAGAGATGGTCGATCATGCGGAAGATGCCTTTTTCGTTGCCGGGAATGACACGCGAACTGAGTACAACCGTGTCGCCCGCGTCGATCTTGGCGTGCTTGTGGTTGTTCACCGCAGCGCGGGAGAGCGCGGACATTGGCTCACCCTGCGTGCCGCTGATGAAGACGCAGACCTTCTCGCGCGGCATATTTTGCAACTGGCCCGGAGAAATCAGCAGGCCGTCGGGCGCGCTGACGTAGCCGAAGTCCTGTGCCATTTCAAAAGAGTCCGTAATCGATCGGCCCACAATAGCCACCTTCCGACCATGCTTCACGGCCAAATCCGCAGCGATACGCAGCCGATGGATGGACGACGAGAAGCAACTGAAGAAGAGTCGCTTTTTAGCGCGGGAAAAAACCTCATCGAGCGCGGGAATCACGGCCTTTTCGCTGGGCGTATAGCCGGGACGATCCACGTTGGTTGAGTCTTGCAGCAGGGCTAGCACGCCGCGCTTGCCGTACTCGGCAAAGGCTTGCAGGTCGAAGGCGCGGCCATCCGGCGGCGACAGGTCGATCTTGAAATCGCCGGTGTGGATGACCAGGCCGACGGGAGTTTCGATGGCCAGCGCCACGCAATCCACAAGGCTGTGCGTCACGCGGACAGGCGTAATCGCAAACGGGCCGAGCGAAAATGGCTTGCCCGGCTGCATCTCGATCAACTCGGTCTTTTCAAACAGGCCGTGTTCATCCAGCTTGCCTTCAACGTAGGCCAGCGTGAACTCGGTGCCATAGACGGGCACGTTCAACTCGGAGAGAATCCAAGGCAGGCCACCGATATGATCCTCATGCCCATGCGTCAGCACAATGGCGCGCACATGCTTGCGGTTCTCGATCAGGTAGGTGATGTCGGGAACAACGATATCGACACCAAGAAGTTCCTCTTCGGGGAACATGAGGCCCGCGTCGATAACAAAGATGTCGTCCTGCCAGCGAATCGCCAGGCAGTTCATGCCGAACTCGCCCAGGCCGCCAAGCGGAATAATTTGCAGCTTATTTTCTTTCATGATCCTGTAAACACTGATGCTACCACGTTGGGACTGAAACAATGCGGACAGGCGCACCGGCAGCGGCGGGCAAGATTCCCATTGCGGACAGTTTCCCCCTACGCAGGCGGGCAGTGTTGCTGCTGCAAAGGAAAACATTTCCCTTCTGAAATCATTTTTGACCCAAGCCATCACTTTTTGGATATATTGGGTTGCGGCAGCTTTGGGCCTTCTGATGGCAGCAGCCAAAACGCGACGTATCCGCTTGCGCGCGCAAGGGCAGGCGGCATCTGACACGAGGACTTTGGACACACTATGCCAATGGATTTCGTAGCAACAACGCTATGCGCTCTACCCGCGACGCATGTCTGGCTTGGGAGCGGATTGCGCGGCACAGGGAGTACATTTCCAACGCCGCGCGCGCTGGCTATTGTTTTGGCTGCGCCGGGGCATTCGCAGTTGGCGCATCTGACAGGGCTGGATGTCGTGATGATCGCGGTGTACTTCGCGATGGTGCTCTACATCGGCTTTTACCTGAAACGGCTCAGCAACACCAGTGAGGAATTTTTCCTGGCCGGGCGCGAGATGACCGCCTGGATTGCTGGATTGAGTTTCATCTCTGCCAACATGGGATCGCTGGAGCTGATGGGCTGGGCTGGGTCGGCTTATCAGTACGGCATTCTGGCCACGCACTGGTACTGGATCGGAGCCATTCCGGCCATGCTGTTTCTGGGCCTAGTAATGATGCCGTTCTACTACGTTTGCAAAACACACTCCGTCCCTGGCTATCTGAAGCTGCGCTTTGGCGAATCCAGCCGGATTCTGGCGGCCTTCTCCTTTGCCACAGAAATGATTCTGATGAGCGGCGTGAACATGTTCTCGATGGCTGTGGTGATGAAGGTCGTTCTAGGCTGGGACATCACCTTCAGCATTCTAGTGTCGTCGCTGGCTGTGGCTGTGTATGTGGGACTGGGCGGGCTGCGCTCGGCCATCTATAACGAGGTGCTGCAATTTGTTTTGATCTGGGCGGGAGCGCTGCTGGTGCCCATCCTTGGCTTGGTGGAGGCGGGAGGCTGGCACAAGATGGTCGCCAAAATCGCCAGCAACTATCAGCACCAGGACTATGTTCACTTGTGGCGCGATACGGCGCACTTCAGCGCCAACCCGATGGGCGTGCATTGGACGGGCATCGTCTTTGGATTGGGCTGCGTCATCTCCTTTGGCTACTGGACGACGGACTTTCTTGTTGTGCAGCGGGTGCTGGCGGCACGCGACCTGCGCGCAGCGCAGATGGCTCCCATCATTGGCTCCTTCTTCAAGATGGCGGTGCCGTTCATCGTGATTCTTCCAGGGTTGCTGGGACTGGTGGTGCTGCATAACTCCAACGGAACGTTGATGCATCTGGTGGGAGAGAATCAGGTTAGCGCCGCCAATCCGCACAGCTACAACGAAGTGCTGCCGCTGCTGCTGGTGCGCTACTGCGGGCCGGGACTGCTGGGCCTAGGCATCACCGCGCTGATGGCCGGTTTTATGTCCGGCATGGCTGGCAACGTCAGCGCCTTCGCCACGGTTTGGACGTATGACATCTATCAGCCGCTGATCCGCAAGAAGGCCCCCGACCACCACTATGTCTCCGTGGGACGGTGGGCGACGGTGCTGGCTGTGGCGGCATCCATCGGCGCAGCGTATCTGGTTATGCACGCGGCGGGCATTATGGACTATGTGCAGGCCTTGTTCAGCTTCTTTATTGCGCCGCTCTTCGCCACGATCCTGATGGGCATGTTCTGGAAGCGCGCCACGGCAGCGGGAGGATTCTGGGGGCTGCTGATCGGCATGTTGAGTTCGGTGAGCCTGTTCGTATGGGTTCAGTTGGAGCCGACGGCATTGTCCATCGTTGCGCTTTCTCCCGATGCCAAGAGCATGGCCGAGAACCTCTATCGCGGACTGTGGAGTTTCCTGATCGCGATAACGGTCACGGTGGTGGTCAGCCTCTTTACCCAGCCAAAGTCCATAGAGGAGCTACATGGGCTGGTGTATGGAGCCACGCCGCTTCCCTTCCAAGAGCCAGTGCCGTTCTATCGCAACCAGTGGTTCTGGGCCGGAATCGTGTCCTTGATCTTCATAGGGCTGAACATCCTGTTCTGGTAGAGCAGGTCAACCAAGCGTAGAGCCGTTGCGCCGCGAGAGGGAGAAAACAGAATGCACCGTTCCGAACATAGCTCCGAGATTCCGATTTGGTTTTTTGTTGGCGTGCTGCTTACCATGTATGGGGTGTTGATTGGTGGGTATGGCGTGTATGCGTGGATGGTCGGACGCGTTGCGCCGGTGGCCTTGGCCTATTTGCACGCGCCGATCTGGTGGGGAGCGCTTTTGCTGGTTCTGGGCATTTTCTATTGCGTAAAATTCGCGCCCGGAAAATCAGGGAAATCTGGAAAACCGAGCAAGCATTGATACCGCCGCAAGTTCGGATTGGAGTTGTGGAAGACTTACGAGAGACAGGAGACATGCAGTGAGTAAACATCCGCTTACCTTGGGAGTTATCGTTGGCAATCGTGGGTTTTTCCCTGGTCATCTGGCGCAGGAGGGCCGCGATGAGATGCTGACGGTGTTGGCCGCTGCGGGCATTCGCGCCATTGTGCTCGGCCTAGAAGAGTCGAAGTATGGCGCCGTCGAAACCCATGCCGAGGCGCGACGCTGTGGCGATCTTTTCCGCCAGCATCGCGATGAGATTGACGGCGTTATTGTCACGCTGCCCAACTTCGGCGATGAGCGCGCCATTGCCGACGCGCTGCGTCTCTCCACGCTGCAAGTTCCCGTGTTGGTGCAGGCCACGCCCGACAAGACCTCCAAAATGGCCATTGCCTTTCGCCGCGACAGTTTTTGCGGCAAGATGTCAGCCTGCAACAATCTGATGCAGTACGGCATTTCGTATTCGCTCACCCGACTGCACACGGTTTCTCCCAGCTCGGAATCCTTCAAAAAAGACTTGGCCTGGTTTGCCGCAGTCTGCCGCATTGTGCGTGGCCTGACAAACCTGCGCATCGGCTCTATTGGAGCGCGACCCGCCGCCTTCAATACCGTTCGCTACAGTGAGAAGCTGCTTGAAGCTAACGGCATCTCCGTTGAGCCGATTGATCTGTCAGAGATTTTGGGTCGCATCGAGCGCCTCAAAAACGGTGACAGCAATGTCGAGGCCAAGCTGGCTGCGATCAAGAAATACGTCAAGACCGACAATGTTCCCGAACCTGCGCTGGTCAAAATGGCCAAGCTGGGCTGGGTGATCGAGGAGTGGATGCAGCAGACGCAAACCACCATCAGCGCCGTCCAGTGCTGGACTTCGCTTGAAGAATACTTTGGCGTGGTGCCCTGCGCCATTATGAGCATGATGAGCGAAAACCTGATTCCATCGGCCTGCGAGGTTGATGTGGTGGGCACGCTGAGCATGCACGCTCTGGCGCTAGCCTCCGAGACTCCCAGCGCGCTGCTCGATTGGAACAACAACTATGGCGACGACCCCGACAAGGCTGTCTGTTTCCACTGCTCCAATCTTCCCAAACATTTTTTCCAAGATGTCGTCATGGATTTTCAGTCCATCCTCGCGGGCACAGTCGGCAAAGAGAATACCTTCGGTACCTGTGTGGGCCGCGTCAAAGCTGGGGAGATGAGCTACGCCCGTTTCTCCACGGATGATCTCAATGGAGAAATACGCGGCTATGTCGGTGAGGGGAGATTTACCAACGATCCGCTGGAGACCTTCGGCGGCGCCGGCGTGGTGCAGATTCCGCAGATGCAGCGACTGCTGCGTTTCATTTGCGAAGAGGGCTTCGAGCATCACGTTGCCGCCAACTTTTCGCAAAGCGCCAGCGCCGTCTACGAGGCTGCCAGCAACTACCTTGGCTGGAACATGTATTTCCACCAACCCGAAGAAGAGTTCTAAATCGGATCATCGCTGCCGGGAGGATTGCTCGATTCTCGACGCGCCTCCCCATCTCTGGCAGCTAGCGCGTGTGATAATGGATGTACCGTATTAGCGAGGGTTTTTTGCGAATTTCACGTCTCTGGCTCCTCCTTTTATTTACTGTTGTAACGGTCGGCTGCCATGTGCAGACAGCGTCGGTCAGCCCCGCAAAGGCAGCTCCGCCACTTGCGCAGGCAAAACCACTCGCGCAGGTAAAGCCAATTGTGCAAGCGAAGCCAACTGCGCTGGATCGTCGCATCGAATTAACGGTTCGCTCCCAGTTCAATGTGCCACCGGAGTATGTTGTCGTAATTGGAAAACGCAGTAAGAGCGCTGTCCCGGGCTTTGATACGTTGCCCGTGACCTTTCACCACGATGGGGGCGCGCAGACGATGAATCTTCTGATTTCGACAGACAACAACACCTTGGCGCACTTGGAAAAATTTGATTTGAGCAAGAATCCGCTGGCTGGAGTTTCCCTTCTGGGCAGACCTGTTCGCGGCTCTGACCATGCCCTTGTCACCATCGTTGACTTCGACGATCTGGAATGCCCCTTCTGCGCGCTTATGCAGACGGTGCTGTTCCCCACGACAGAGGAGCATTATAAGGATCAGGTACGCTACATCGATGAAGATTACCCTTTGACGGATATCCATCCCTGGGCGATGCACGCTGCCGTGGATGTCAATTGTTTGGCCGCGCAAAGCAAAAAAGGATATTGGAATCTGGTGGACTATATTCATGGGCACGGAGATGAAATTACGGGGAAATCCAACCATCCCGACATGAAAGCCGCGATGCTCCGGCTGGATCAGTTGACGCGAGAGGAAGGCAAGCGGCAAGGCGTGAAGGCCGCCAAGCTGGATCTGTGTATCAGCAAACAGAATGAGACGGCCGTGCGCGCTTCCATGAAGGCTGGCACGGCTCTTGAAATTGACGGGACGCCCACGTTGTTTATCAATGGTGAGCGCGTTGTGGGAGTAGTTTCGCAATCCACGCTGTGGGCCGTCATTGACCGGGCCATCGTGGATGCGGGAGGAACTCCTCCGCCGCAGGAAAAGAAACCTGCCGCCATCACGGGCAGCAGCAGCAGTCCGAAGTCTGCGTCTGCCCCGAAGCCTGCGCCTGCTCATTGACAAGAACAGAAAACAGGGCAGCATCGTCTATCTTGCTGTATGTTTTTAGTGTGGATGCATGGAATGTAGGCTGTAACAGGATGCAGGCCCAACCTAAATATATGGGATCGACGGTGCATACATGACTGGTACAAGATGGAATCAAGCGTTGAACAGGAATAAGTCGAATATGGACACGATGCAGAAAACATTTTCGTTGACACAGCCATCGGCTGGAATAACTACTTCACGCGATACTTCTCCGAAACGGAGCATCGCCTCATTCCGCAGTTTGCGGCTGTCGCATGTCGTTGTGGGGGCACTGGTGTTCCTCAGCGTGGCTGGGTGCAACCGCGCGCCCAATCCCGATGTTTGGGCCACGGTCAACGGTCATCCCATCCCGCGCGCGGATGTTGAGAAGTATTATCACAATCGCATCAGCTCCGCGCCGCAGCCACCCACGGAGGATGCAGCGGATCGTATGCGGCTGGAAATTATCCGCAGCTTGATCGACGAGGAAATTACACGCCAGCAGGCAGAAAAACTCCATCTGGTGGCGACCGATGCCGAGGTGAATGCAAAGATCGCCGAATTGAAGGCTCCTTACACCGAAGCTCAGTTCAACGCCCAACTCCAGTCCAAGAATCTCACGCTGGACGATCTGCGTCACGACTTGCGTCGTTCTCTAACCAGCAGCAAGGTCATCAATAAAGAGGTCGAATCCAAAATCAACATTACGGACGCGCAGATTGCCGATTACTACAATTTGCACAAGGCTGACTTCAATTTGATTGAGCCGCAGTATCATCTGGCGCAGATTGTTGTGACCTCGATGCCGAATCAGAAACCGGGTAATTTGCAGAACAGCAAGGCCAAGAATGATGCTGAGGCCCAGAAGAAAATCCAGACGCTGCACAACCGCCTAGAAAGCGGCGAAGACTTCGCCACACTGGCCATGAACTTTTCCGAGCAGCCGGACACCGCAGCCAGCGGCGGGGATATGGGCTTTGCTCCCGAATCGCAGTTGCGCGCCGATCCGGGCGTCTACGCTGCCATCACCACACTTAAGCCCGGACAGATTACTCCCATTCTGCCGCTCCATGAGAGTCCAACTTCCAATGCCGTTATGGGCTACGTCATTTACAAGCTCATCGCAGTGGAACCCGCAGGCCAGCACCTACTCAGCGATCCTCGCGTGCAACAGATGATTCGCCAGCAGTTGCACGACAGCCGCGCGCGCCTCATGAAAGAGGCATATCTTGAGGTAATGCAGAACCAGGCGCATGTGGTGAACTATTACGCGGAGCAGTTACTCAAGAACATTCACTAGATATGGTGGGCAGTGAGGGACTCGAACCCCCGACATCCTGCTTGTAAGGCAGGCGCTCTAACCAACTGAGCTAACCGCCCCCGGTTGCGCATACGTCGCGCATAGATTGCGCTGCATCATGCTGGGGTTGTGCTGTCCTCAGTCTATGGAAGCGTTCGGCGACGGTCAATGCAGCCCTTTGAGAGATGGCTTTTCAAACTGGATCCCAACGCTGCGACCCGCGCAATTGGTAGACTGAGCCGATGCATCGCTTGATTGTCAACGCGGATGATTTTGGCCTGACTCCGGGCATCAATCAGGCTGTCATCGAGTTGCACCGCGTCGGTGCGCTGACCTCGACAACCCTGATGGCCGCCGCGCCCAGCTTCCAGCAGGCCGTTGATCTGGCGCAGCAATATCCCACACTTGGCGTCGGATGCCACATTGTTCTGGTTGATGGCATTCCGCTGTCTCCACCGCACACGATTTCCACGCTTCTCGATTCCAACAGCCGCGTGCCCGCTTTTCGACCCACGCTGGGGAGCTTTGTGCGGGATTTAGTTCTGGGCCGCATTCATCCGCAACATGTTCTGCTGGAGGCTACGGCGCAGGTCCAACGCCTGCAAACAAGCGGCGTGGCCGTGACGCACCTCGACACGCACAAGCACACGCACATGTTTCCACATGTACTGGAGCCAGTGTTGCACGCAGCGCAACAGTGTGGTGTACAGAAAATTCGCAATCCATTCGAGCCGAGATGGAGCGTTCGCGCAACGCCGCAAGCTAGCGCCACGCGGCGGTTGGAGGTACATCTTTTGCGTACGCTGCGCGCGCAATTTCTTGCAAAAACACGCGCTGCCGCGATGACAACCACCGACGGCTGCCTAGGAGTTTTAGCGACCGGAACGCTGGACGCCGCGACTCTCGACGCGATTCTAAAAAAAATCCCAGAAGGCACATGGGAGATGGTCTGTCATCCTGCCTATCTGGATGCAGAGTTGCACGCAACGCGCACGCGGCTGCTCGCATCCAGGGAGGTGGAAGTTGCCGCGCTGCTGGCCACGTTGTCGCGCGACGCAGCAAGACACGCCAACGTGCAGCGCATTCACTATGGGAACTTGCCCGAAGAATAAAAAATCTTGCAGCCAGCGTTACGTTGTCCGCATCCAATTTGAAAGCGAGACATGATGAAAATCGGAATCACCTGTTATCCAACCTACGGCGGCAGCGGCGTGGTCGCCACCGAACTGGGCATTGAGCTGGCGACACGCGGGCACGAGGTTCACTTTATCTCCTACTCCCAACCCTTTCGGTTGGCGGGTCGGGAGAGCAAGATTCATTTTCACGAGGTTCCGGTCTCCAACTATCCGCTTTTTGAATTTCCGCCTTACGACCTGGCATTGGCGACGCACATGGCGGAGGTCGCCGAGTATTACGACCTAGATTTGCTGCATGTGCATTACGCGATTCCCCACTCCGTCAGCGCGTTGCTGGCTCGACAGATGCTGGCCCGCGCAGGCCGCCGCCTGCCGTTTGTTACCACGTTGCATGGAACGGACATCACGCTGGTCGGCGCGGATCGCGCCTATCTGCCCATCACGCGCTATGCCATTGATGAGAGCGATGGTGTGACGGCCATCTCCGATTATTTGCGGCAGAAGACGGTGGAGACCTTTGGCACGACACGCGAAATTGCCGTGATTCCCAACTTTGTCAACTGCGATATCTATGTGCGAAACAAGGCTGCCGCAGAACAATTGCGCGCGCAATATGCCAGTAAAGACGAGCTCTTGCTGGTGCATCTGTCGAACTTCCGCCCCGTCAAGCGCGTTCGCGACGTGATCGAAATTTTTGCCCGCGTGGCTCGCAAGATGCCGGCGCGCCTGCTGATGGTCGGAGACGGCCCGGAGCGTTCCGTGGCTGAATGGCTGGCCGTGCAACTAAAAATTCATGATCGCGTGCATTTTTTGGGAAAGCTGGACAGCATTTATGAACTACTGCCGATCGCCGATCTGATGCTGATGCCCAGCGAGTTGGAATCCTTTGGATTGGCAGCGCTCGAAGCGATGGCCTGTGAGGTTCCCACCGTTGGCACGGCAGTCGGCGGTATGACGGAGTTGATCGAGCATGGAGTGACAGGCTTCCTGTTTCCTGTAGGCGCGGTCGATGAGATGAGCGAGGCAGCCATTGCGCTGCTGCAAAATTCCGATCGCATCCAGGCAATGGCGAAGGCGGCGCGCCGCGTGGCGAAACAAACTTACTGCGCCTCGCATATCATCCCCCGCTATGAGCGGTTCTATGAATCCGTGCTGCGCGACTCTGCGCGGTAAGCCGCGTCCTATAATCGCGATATGGCGTTTCTAAGTGTGCGTAAGATTTCCGAGGCCGATTTCCCCAGTCGATGGGGGCATTTCCGTATTCACGGCTTCATCGGCGCATGGGATGGCAGATCTGGCGACGCTGGTTGTGATGCGAGCCTGATACGGCAGCGTCCGGAGGAGGAAATGGTGGCTCTGGTCATGGGAGATATTCATGCCCAGTTACCCCATGCCCAGCCGCCCATCGTGCGCATTCACTCGCAATGTTTGACCGGAGATGTTCTGGGTTCCCTGCGCTGCGATTGCCGCTTGCAACTGGAGCTGGCGCTGCGCACCATTGCCGAAGCGGGCACAGGAATTTTGCTGTACGAAATGCAGGAGGGGCGCGGGATTGGCCTGATGCCGAAGTTGCAGGCCTACGCTTTGCAGGACGAAGGTATGGACACCGTGCAGGCGAACGAGTATCTGGGATTCAAGGCCGATTGCCGCGAGTTTGAACTGCCCGCAGAGGTGTTAAAGCTGCTGGGTATCTCCGCTGTAAGGCTGATGACCAACAACCCGGAAAAGGTCGCAGCGCTGGAGCTGGCTGGCATTCGCGTGGTTGAGCGCATCTCGGCGAGCGTGGAATCCTTGGCAACATTTGAAAAGTATTTGCAGGTAAAGCGCGACAAGATGGGTCATCTTTCGGAGCAGTAAAAATAGTTGCACATGCACATTGGGGTATCCCCTTTGGGAGATACCCCAATGTGTCTGGCGTTTTCGCCGGGTGCCCCGTGTCTCGCTTTTGCGACTTGGGATGCAGAGCGTCCCCTTGGGCCTGTTTACGCTATCCCCGAAACGGCGCAAGCTGTTCCTCTCGCGGCGGAGTGGTCAACGCGCTCACCACGACCAGGCAGAGCAGCGAAACGATCAGTGCAGGAAACAGCGCCTCGCGCTGGGCAATTGCTGTGGGCAGGTGCCGATGGACGAAGCTCGTATCCCAGAAGATCGTGACCAGCGTGCCTGCGGCGATGCAACTCACCGCGCCCGCAGCGGTTGCGCGACGCGAATAAAAGGCCGCCAGAATCACCGGCGTTAGCGCGACGGAGTAGATGGTGTAGGCGTAGAGAGATTTCTCCAGAATCGACTGCGTATACGCCGCCTGCGCCAGCGCCCAGATGCCCAACCCCACTACCATCAGCCGCGAAACCAGCAGAATGCGCGGATTGCTGGCCTTCGGTTCGATGTAGCGAAGAAAAACATCGTTGACCAGATTCGTCGCCGGGGAAAATAAATAGTTGTTCGCCGTGGAGATCACTTTGGCAAAGACTGCTCCCAGCAGCAGCGCGCCCAGCACGGCAGGCAGCCCATGCCGCGCCGTGTAGGCGATGATCTCGCGGGGATGCTGCGCTACTTCTCCCGTCGAATAGAGCGCCGAGCCAATCACGGCAATCGCGACAATAATCGTCTCCAGAATCACCGTGCCGATGACCCAGCCCACGACAGCCTGCCGCGCCGCCTTCTCCGATTTTGCCGAAAAGAATTTCTGATACATCGACTGATTGCCCAGCATCAGCAACAGCGTTGGCAGGAAAAATTCCATTGCGCGCGTCCAGGTGAGCGGGCCGAGAATCTGAAAATGCGAGATGGGCAAGGATGCGTGCAGTCCGGCCCATCCACCTGCCTGATGCAGCAGGATCGGCACCGCCAGCACACACGCAACCGTTACGAGCAGCCCGATAGCCACATCCATATATGCAACCGAGGACATGCCAGCCAGCGCGGTAAACAAAATCACAAAGGCCGCGACGATATACATGCCTAGCGTGCTGCTAATGATGCCCGGAAAGATCAGATGCAGAATGTCGCCGCCGCCGCGCAGTTGGTAGCTGGCGATGGCCGTATAGGCAAAGAGAATCGCAATCACGCCCAGCACGCGCGCGGTCGCGTTGTAGCGGGCTTCGAGCAGGTCGGGAATGGTGAACTGAGCAAATTTTCTGGCGCGTGGCGCGATGAAATAAATCAACAGCAGCCCCACCCATCCGCCCGCCGAGAGCCACAGCGCAGAGAATCCATTGCGGTAGGCATTCTCCGCGCCAGCAAACAGGGAACCCGCGCCAATCCAGGAGCTGAGCAGCGTAAAGATCAAAACATACGTCGGCAGGGAACGGCCTGCCACCAGATAATCCGCTTTGGTTTTTACAGTATGTATGCGGGCCAGCGAAACTCTCAGCAAGGTGAGCACAACGACAGCGAGCACCACAGCGTAGAGCGAGATCATGCTGCTCATCTTATAGAGAAAATGAAAAATCTGGGTGCTCCCAGTCTCGTTTTTGCGACCTAGGGAGTTGTGGGGAAATTTGGCGCGTTATAGCAAGATGTTTTCCATCGCAGCCAGAATCTGCGCTGCGCTGCGGCCTGCAATGCAGATGCGCTTGTTGCGGGCGCGCTCCCCGGAGGCGAGTGTGATGCTGGAACGCGGCACGTTCAGCAACTCCGCGAGAAAAAGAATCAGCGCGTCATTGGCGCGTCCGTCAATGGGCGGCGTGGAGAGCGCGACCCGCAGCGCCTCGCCCATCACGCCCTGCACGGCACTTTTGCGGGCGCGGGGCTGCACGCGCACCAGAAAGCTGGCTCCCTGTGGTGTGTCGCGAATGGGGATGGAAGTCATTCCTGCCGCGTATCCAACGACGGACGCGTGCCAAAAATGGCCGTGCCGATGCGCGTGCAGGTCGAGCCTTCTTCGATGGCTACGGGGAAATCATGCGACATGCCCATCGAAAGCTGGTCGAGCGCGAGGCGAGGATATTGCTGCGTCAGCACATCGCGCAACTGGCGCAGGCGGCGAAAATACGGCCTGACCGCTTCGAGATTCTCCGAGTATGGCGGAACGGTCATCAGGCCGCGCACTTGCAGATGCGGCCAATCTGGGGCGCATTCCAGCAGCAGAGCCAATTCCGCGCTCTCCGGCAGCAGGCCGTGTTTGGAGGTCTCCGCGCTTAGTTTGATCTCCAGCAAAACTGGCAGCGTTGCATTAGCAGCGGCAGCGATTTGGTTCAGTTTTTCAGCCAGCCGCAGAGAATCGACGGTATCTATAGCATCGAAGAGTTGCGCTGCGCGCGCGGCTTTGTTCGATTGCAATGGGCCAATGAGATGAAAGGAAGCAGCCGCCCTGCCTGTAAACATTCCTGCCGCTGCCAGCGCAGGCTGCTTTTCCGCAAACTCCTGCACGCGATTTTCACCGAAGAGTCGCAGCCCTGCGGCATACGCTTCGACGATGCGCTCCGGCGACTGCATTTTCGAGACGGCCATAAGCTGCACGCTCTCTGGTTGGCGTCCGGCACGACGACAGGCGGCGCGCATCTGCTCTTGTACACGCGCAAGGTTGCCAGCAATGGACATAGATGTTTTTAGATTTTCTCCCGCACTTGTCTGCGTACAGCGCGTTCAGCGTCCGTGCTCTTCGAGAAACTTTTCCACTTCCAGCGCGGCCATACAACCGGAGCCAGCAGCGGTAATGGCCTGCCGATAGCGGCGATCCTGCACGTCTCCGCAAGCATAGACACCGGGCACGCGGGTAAAAACATTGTCACGCGTGCGCACATAGCCGTCGTCGTCCAGATCAATCTGGTCGGCGAACATCTTCGCATTCGGCACATGGCCGATGCCCAGAAACATGGCGCTAACGGGCAGCACGCTCGTCTCCTGATTGGCAACGTTGCGCAGTTTTAGGCCCGTGACCTCTTTCTGCTCGACGCCCAACACTTCCTCCACCGCCATGTTGGTCAGGACGCGAATCTTCTCATGCGCCAGCACGCGATCCAGCATAATTTTGGATGCGCGAAAATGCTCGCGGCGATGAATCAGCGTGACCTTGCTGGCAAAGCGAGTCAGAAAAATAGCCTCTTCCATCGCAGAGTCGCCGCCGCCGATTACGGCAATCTCCTTGCCGCTAAAAAAGAAGCCATCACAGGTGGCGCAACTGCTGACACCGTGGCCGATCAAAGCTTTTTCGCTGGGCAATCCTAACCATCGCGCGCTGGCTCCGCTGGCGATAATCAATGTGCGCGCGTGCAGCGTCTCCTTGCCCAGGTTCAGAGCGAAGGGGCGCTTTTGCAAATCCACACTCGCCAGGTGAGCCAGACGAAACTCCGCGCCAAAGCGCGCCGCCTGCTGCTTCATGTTCTCGATCAACTGCGGCCCTTGGATGCCCTCTGGCCAGCCGGGAAAATTTTCCACCAGCGTGGTCATGGAGAGCTGCCCGCCCGGCTCATGGCCTTCAAGCACGATGGGTTTCAGGTTGGCGCGCGCGGCGTAGATGGCAGCGGTCAGTCCGGCGCAACCGGAGCCGAGGATTACAGTCTCATGGATGTGCGTGCTCATAGGTTCCTATACTTCGATGGATTCGCCGTAGCAGCGGAGCGGCAACGTGGCGATCCAACACCGCTACGCTGGGATGGTCTCCGTGGCCTTGACCTTGACCGGGGTCAGCCAGCCAAAGCGGTCAGGGCGCTTGCCGGACGTGATGCCGAAAAACTCCGTCGCCAGTTGTTTGGTAATTGGCCCAACCTGTCCGTCCTTGACCAGAATGCGATCCACTGAGCGGATGGGAGTGACCTCTGCCGCCGTCCCGGTAAAGAAGACCTCGTCGGCAATGTAGATCATCTCGCGTGGCAGCGATTGCTCGACGATGGTGTAACCCATCTCTCTGGCCAGCGTAATCACCGAGTCCCGCGTGATGCCCGACAGAATCGAATCGGCCAGCGGCGTGGTGTACAGAATGCCGCCGCGCACAATAAAGAGATTCTCGCCGGAGCCTTCTGACAAGTAGCCGTTCACGTCGAGCGCAATGCCCTCGGAGTAGCCATTGGCAGCGGCTTCCATGCGAATCAACTGCGAATTCATGTAGTTCGCGCCGGCCTTGGCCATCGACGGCATGGTGTTCGGCGCCAAACGATTCCACGACGAGATGCAGACATCGGCAGCGTCGCCCGCAACATATTTTCCCCACGGAAAATTGGCGACGTAGACCTCGATGGGACTGCCAATCGGACTGACGCCAATCTCGCCATAGCCGCGAATCGCAATGGGACGAATGTAGCAGGGCGCAACGCCGTTGGCCTCCACCAGATCGACCACGGCGGCATTCAGTTGCTCCAGCGTGTAGGGCAGCTCCATGCGATAAATCTTGGCGGAATCGAGCAGGCGCTGCATGTGCTCCGACAGGCGGAAGATGGCCGCGCCGATCTCGGTCTGGTAACAGCGGATTCCCTCAAAAACGGAGGACCCGTAGTGGATCACATGCGACATGACATGGATGTTGGCCTGCTCCCATGGGATGAGCTTTCCGTTGTGCCAGATATGTTTCGTCGTCTGAATGGGCATGAAGTTGCGACTCCTTCTGTATGGCTGGAATCTTTGATTATATCGGCATTGGCGGGAAAAAGGATGGCGAACGCGGCGGATTCAGCCAAGCGCAAGAAAAAATATTCTCCAAGGCAAAACTTTTGGGGTGTCCGCTCAAAACATAGACGCATTCAGAGATTGGCGGAAGAACAGATTCCTACGCGGTGGAAGCAAAGATGCGTGGCTGCGCTGAAACTCCTTTGGGTTCCGATGTGGCGACGGTCTCAGGCTTGGGCTGGCGTTCTGGAGGATTGCTAGGAGCTTCTTCCAACCGGAACTGCGAGACCATCCGGTCCAGTTGCAGGGCCAGAGAATTGAGGCTTTGGCAGGCCGTGGCAGAGAGATGCGCGCCCTCGGCAGTTTCGGCCACAGTGTTGGCGATGGCATCCATGTTGCGATTGATCTCCTCCGTGGCGCTGGTCTGCTGCGTGGCGGCGGTGGCAATCTGGCTGACCATGTGCTGCACCTGCTCGGCAGAGGTGATGATCTTCATCAGCGATTCGCCCGCCCGCTGCGCGCTCAGCACGCCCAACTGCACTTTTTCTTCACTGGAAGTCATAGCGGTGGCGGCCATACGCGTCTCCTGTTGAATGGCCTGTACCATCGTCTCGATCTCTCTGGTGGCCTGCGCGGTGCGCTCGGCTAACTTGCGTACCTCTGCGGCGACCACCGCAAATCCCCGGCCATGTTCGCCTGCTCGCGCCGCTTCGATGGCCGCGTTTAGCGCCAACAAATTCGTCTGCGTGGCGATCTCCTCAATCATGCTGGTAATGTGGCCGATCTGGCCGGAGCGCTCATTCAGGCTGGAGAGCTTGTCTCCGGCTTCATGCGCATATTCAGCAACGGAGCGGATTACATGAATCGCCTCGTCTACGATGAGGCCGCCATTGCGAGCCACTTCGCCTGCTTCCAGCGTGCGCTCGGCGGCGCGGTGGGAGCTGTCGCGAATCTCGCGAATGGTGGCAGCCATCTCCTGCATGGTGGCGGCCATTTGCGCGGTCTGGTGCTTCTGCGTCTCCGTGCTGGTGGCCGATTGCTGCGCGATGGCGGCGATGCCTTCGGCGCTTTCCAGCACCTGCCGCGAACTGTGGATAACGCTGGACAAAGTCTGTGCAATCCGCGCTAGGGAGTGATTCAGGATTTTCCCCATCTGCCCCAAATCGTCAGAGCTGGTGATCTTGACGCGATGCGACAGGTCGCCCTCGCCGAGTCGCTCCATGGCGTACTCCAGCGGATGTAGGCTGCGCCGGATGGAGTATGCAAACCAGAAGGAGACTCCCAACCCGGCGATACACATCAAGGCCAGGATCAGGATAAGCAGGCGCTGGCTGAAATGGACGGCACGCAGCGCATCCTGCGCCCAGCGTTCGCCGCGCAGACGACTGCTGCTGGCCAAGGTACTCTCCAGAACCTCGCGCTGTCCGACAATCGGCAGCACGCGCGCTTTGTACATGTCCCACGCATCCAGCTTGCGGCCCGCCTCGCTTAGAGCGCGAGTCTGCTTCCACGCGGCCATCAGATCTTGCTGTTTTAGAGCCAGTTGTATCAGAGTGTTTGCATCTGCGGGGATCAGCTTCTGATACTGCTCGCGCAGTTGCATAATGCTGGCATTGTCCTGGGCGATTAAGTTCTCCTGATCCGCCATCTCGTCGGGATCTACCACGTCGATGTGCAGTTGCATGGCATTGCTCTGATCCTTGGAGATGGATTGCATCTGCCCGGCCATATACAGGCCCGGCAGTGAATCATGCACCAACACGCCAATGGCCTGCTGCGTGTGTCGCGTGCTCAGGTAGGATGCGATGCCAATGGTGGCATTGAGCGCCACCAACAGCAGGCAGATCAACAAAATTTTTCGACTTAACGTCCAGTGCGACATAGCGTGTAGGCTCCCATTTTCAGCTCGATTGCAGAAATCAACACATTCAGATTCCAGTCCCCGCAGTGATTGTGATACAACACTGCCAAACCTCTGTATCGGCAGAAGAGGGCGGGTCTTCACCATGCAACTGCGCCGGATGGTAGAATCCGGCCTGAAGCATCTTGGAAATTCCGCAACGTATGCAGCATATCCCCCACCCCGCGCGCACCTCCGGCGTGCTGGCAACTGGTTGACTGGAGTTGACAATGGCAGACGATAAAGAACGCTCCCGCGCAGTAGAACTGGCGCTGGCTCAGATTGAAAAGCAGTTTGGCAAAGGGTCGATCATGCGCCTTGGCAGCAAAGAGGCGATCGTTCCCATTGCGGTAATTTCCACCGGATCGATCTCCTTCGATGCCGCGCTCGGCGTCGGCGGCCTGCCCCGTGGCCGCGTCATTGAGATTTTTGGCCCAGAATCCTCCGGTAAAACCACCATTACGCTGCAAGTCATCGCCGAGGCGCAAAAGGCCGGCGGCTTGGCCGCTTTTGTTGATGCCGAGCACGCGCTCGATCCCATCTACGCCCGCAAGCTGGGCGTCGATATCGACAACCTGCTCATCTCGCAGCCCGATTACGGCGAGCAGGCGTTGGAGATTACCGAAGCGCTGGTGCGCTCCGGAGCGATTGATGTGCTGGTTGTCGATTCGGTCGCTGCGCTGGTGCCCAAGGCGGAACTCGACGGCGAAATGGGCGATTCGCACATGGGCCTGCAAGCCCGCCTGATGTCGCAGGCGCTGCGTAAGCTGACGGGAACGGTCTCAAAATCTCGCACCAGCTTGATCTTTATCAATCAGATTCGCGAAAAGATTGGCGTGATGTTCGGCAATCCCGAAACCACCACGGGCGGTCGCGCGCTCAAGTTTTATTCCTCCGTGCGCGTGGACATTCGCCGCATCGGGGCGGTCAAGGAGGGCGATGTTATCGTTGGCTCGCGCACCAAGGTCAAGATCGTCAAGAATAAGGTGGCTGCGCCCTTCCGCGAGGCGGAGTTTGACATTCTCTACGGCGAGGGCATCTCCCGCGAGGGCGACGTACTCGACCTGGCCGTGCTGCACAATATCGTCGAAAAGTCCGGCGCGTGGTACAGCTTTAGCGGCGAGCGGATTGGTCAAGGCCGCGAGAATGTGCGCCAGCACTTCAAGGACAACAAGGAGACCTTTGCCCGCGTCGAAAGTCAGTTGCGCCAGAAGCTCGGCATCGCCAACAAGGGCGACGTGGCGGAGATTCCAGCGGTGCCAACCAACGGAGCCGCAACCGCCCAAGAGGTCGTCAAAGCCGGAAAGAAGTAAATGAAATTACAGGCGGGAGCTTAGTGTTTGGCACCCGCCTGTCTCAGCCTGATAGAGTATGAATCAGCAGGACGGCTGGATATCGAAGTTCAGAATTTATTATTATTGATGTTGTATTGAACTGTTTTTAAGCGCTACCACTAAGATGACTACGACTCGAATCAACTCAATCGAAATACCTGCCGATGAGCAGGGCACCCTTGCTAGCCTGTTAAAGCTGACAGACCCGGCCCTTGCTGGCTTGGAACGCGCGCTCAGTGAAGCAATGCCGACCCTGGACAGACAGGCATTGATTTCGCATCTGCGCAAAGAGCCTGATTTAGCTGAAGTTTCAGACTTAGACAACATTGTTAGCTCGCTCGTTAGCCTCGCTGGAACGGGCTATTCATGGCAGGTTGACACTGACGTGATCGTACAGGCCGTAGTGGAAGAGATTAAAAGCGACCGTGTCGTCGAACTCTCAGACTCAGACGAGGAGATTCTGAGAGGCAGGCTTGCGAGACTATCGAAATCAAAGTGCTTGGAACTGATCGCAAAGGGAAACATCCTATTGCGAGCAAATGATAGGACTTTTCGTTCAGCGAAGGTAATTACAGACCTAAGGCCGATCTGTTCGGGAGACGATTTGAAGGTCGCTGCCGGGGTCATAGTTCATCAGCTTGCAATTCGTGCATCTCACAACGGCAAGACTGACACGATCTATTTCGCGCTGGACACAGAAGACCTTGTATCAGCAGGTGATGTGATCGCTCGGGCCATAAAGAAAGAGAAAGCGCTCAGGGAATTCGCCGATAGTTCCAATACACCTATCTTGACACCTGCTGCTGAAAAATAGGAGACATCCACATGGCACACAGCGTGTTTACAAGATCGTTGGATAGTTATTCAAACCATCGAAAATTCAGGCCCCCGTATGAGGTTCGTACTCGTACTCGTAAAAACGAGCAGTTGGGTTTCACAAGTCCTGAATTAAATGAAGAGGTTAAGTCGTATTCCACCACATTAACGTCTCCGGCGGCTGCAATTGAAGAAGAACGGCGCGCAATGGAGACGGAAATTGCGGCGGCAGATTTCGTGTTGAATATCGAAAACGACATGGAAGTAGAAGATTTCGAGCCTTACTCGAAAGAAACGCTGGATCGCGCTACAGGATTTCTCCGAAGACTCATGCTCCATGCGCATAAGGCAAACGTAGTGGGCATGGGAATACCAAAAATTGGACCAGCAGACCACGGTAGTATTGACCTCTTCTGGGAGAAGGGCGGCCGAATGCTGCTAATCAACTTCCCAGCAGCGGAAGACATCGCAAATTACTACGGAAAGAAAGCCAAGAGCGAGATATCAGGAAGGTTTGAACCCTCTGAAGCCGGGGCTGAACTCGTTTCTTGGCTGGTGAACAATTGATGAACGATTGGCCAGTAGAAGAAATTCCTGATGCTGACGCGCTGTTTTATAGGGTTCCAGTAGGATGGCTGGGGCCTAATCATTTACGGCCGCCAACAGGAATTTTCAGCGAGAACAAAGGGTCAATGTCCACCGATTGGGGAAAGTACAGCACCGCTGCTGAGACCCGCGCAAGGCAGGGCAGACCAGAACGGTTTGCTGTTCTAAAAATGATTGCTGGACAGGTTCGAGAAGTCAGAGGATTGACAGTAATCCATTCGCCTACCCAAAATGTTGAGGGGTTGCCAGATAATCGAGCGCATACCGACATCTTTGGGCTTGACACCCCTGCCCTTCTTACCCCCGACCTCTCACCGAAGGAACGAATTAGAGTCGAACTATATGAAAGATTCAAAGTCTGGGAAATCGCACCCAACGCGCCTGTAGAGTGATCGTGCCGGGTGCCCCAGAGCCTGCCCTGAGTTTGTCGAAGGGTCTCGCTTTTGAGACCTGGGAATAAAAAAGGCCCGTCCACTCAAGCCAAAAGCAGGCTTGAATGGGCAGGGTCAGAGAATGCTGGTTGCATCTCTGCCGTCTATTCCATCTTCGTCGGGCGCAGGCCGAGAATTTCGATCTCCAACTCCCGGCTGTTGCTGCGAAAATTGTCTGGGCTGCGCAGCTTGTACGCCACATCAGTGGGCTTGTCCGCGCGATCCACCACGCGGGAGGCCAGAATGTCGATCACGTCGCGATGCCGTCCCTTCCTGTTACGCCGATAGCGCAACGCATTCCATTTGCGGCGGCGATGTGCTTCCGCAGCCTTCTTTCGCCAGCCTTTTGAAGGCCGCATATACAAACGATCCCATGTACCAGCCGTCGATGTACTTAAACGGAAATTCCCCCGTAGTGTAGTGGCCGCAGGGCAGGACTTTTACGTCGAAGTCCAGGCCATGCTGCTTAAATTGCTCGATGACCTGCAAGGAGAACTCCGGCAGAAAAGTCAGATCATACGGCGCATAAATCATACGCGACCGCTTGCGCGGCCATGCCGCCGGAGCATCGCCCCCTTGTTGACGAATCGGCGCGATTCCGGCAAACAAATCCATATAGACCATTGGGCTAATTCCCGACCACAAGGCGCGCAGGCGAGCCTGCGTTAATCCGGCTTGCTCAAAGGCGGTGTGAAGGTGGCGCGTACTCTGCCCGGTCCAGGCGACATCGCCAAACCATGTGGCGGCGTGGTTGAAGACATGCACGCGCAGGCGCGGATCGTGCGCGCTGGCAATAAATGCGTAACAGGAGCCAAGACTGGTGCCCAGAATGCCAAATTGCTCATAGCCCTGCGTTTCCAGCCAGTCTAGGCAACTGCGAATGTCCACCACCGCCTGGCGGTTGGTGGCAATGGTGCGGCCAATGTTAGCGCTGACGGCGTAGTCGGAGCGCTCCAGTTCCGCCGGGCGGCGAATGTCGTGAAACGGATTGCTGAGTCGCAGCGCGGAGATGCCAAAGTGGTTGAAGATGCTGCATAAATCATTGTGGCTGAAGGCATCGGCATTCCACTGCGGCAACACGATCATGGCCTGCTTGGGCTTGCCCGCCTGTTTTTCTGCTGGCGCGGGATACCAGCGCGCGTTCACCCGATTATTCTCCGGGTAGGGTGTCCGTATCGGCGAGGTGAAGCGCAAAAATTGCGCGGGAGGCAGGCGACCTTCCGCCGCCAGACGCTTCAGTCGCGCATCCTCGCGCAGCGTCTCCGGGCGCACATTCGTGGGAAACAACTGCGGATACCGCTCCTCCAGACGAAAATCCGTGGGTGGATTGTAGCCGTAGAAACGGTCACTGTAGGCGAGGATGCTGTCATTCACCGCCAGCATCGCCGCTTCCATGCGCGCCGGATCCTTGGAGGCCATGTCCTGTTGCATAGGCACACGTCGCGCATCGGGCAGGGAATCGATCCAGTCGGCAAGCCAGTCGAAACCCCACTCCAGCGGGCGAATCCGACGATTGGTGTCGCGCGTGGTCAGACGCGTCTCCCAGTCAAACATCCATTTTGCATATAAGTCGCGTAGCATCTATTTCAGAATATCCGTTTCTTCGTTTCCGCTCGTTATCCCGTCCGCAATCTGCTTCGCTTGGCGCCGCGTTACGGTTTGCATGCCTTGCAGGATTGGCAGATCCCGCTGCACACTCCTCCAGGCCCGCGCATTTTTCCTGGTTGCGATCGGCGCGTTCGGATCGGAGTAAAAATCCAGCAGATTCCGCTTCAATCCAGCAGGAACCAGCCGGGTGGGCTTTGTTGTAATTCGATGCAGCAGCTTTGCATACGTTGCATCCGTCAAGCGGTAGGTTCCTGGTTGAATCGCAGAACCCGTATCGAGATCGAGATTCGGCAAGTGCAGCAGGTTGTGCGGCTGCATCCGAAGTTGCCCTAGGATCTGATCGAAGGCATCATCGGTATTGTTGAGGCTGGTCACGTACTTACCCTCAGTTTCCGCAGTTGGGCCGCGAATGGCAAGGATGGAAAACACGCCTATCTTTGGCGTAATCCGAATGGCAAAGGCCATCAGATGCGTGCCTACGCCCGGCTTGTGACGATATTTGCTCCAGCCACTCGCGGTATCGGCCTTTGCCAGCCGGGCTTGGTATTTCTGAAACTCCGGCCCGGTGCTGTCCGCAGGAAAATCATTTTTATGGATCAACGCCTCCGCATACGCAATCCGGGGGATGAAGTGTCGCACCGAGGAGCGGTAACTATGAATCGCGGGCGCTTCGTGGCCGAGCTGGGAGCGCAGCGTCAATCCATACGTCTCAAAAAAAGCGCGTTCCAGCAGCTTGCGCGGAACCTGCAATCCAACACGCTCCAGGTAGTTTGCAGGCGCAAAACGCTGATGGCTTAACTGGTCGATATCAAAGGCAAACTCCGTCCGCACATGCGCGTGGGGGTCTTCATCGTAGGTGACGACCGGGCCATACTTTTTCTCCAGGCCGGGAAACTCAATGGGGGTGGAGAGGTTGATTGCATTCTGGTGGCCAATATTGTCGGCAAGATAATGCGAAAGCGCGCCCAGAGCAAAGGCATATTCATCGACGGTATGTGCATTGCGTAAGAGGCTGTCGATAAAATCCCCCGTCCGCACATAATGCGTCAGGTCGCTGAAGAAGGGATGGCCAAAGGGATAGTAGCCAATATCCTGAATGGCGCATCCGCCATAGGCGTAGGCGTGCGCGCGGCGCAGGCCCGCCTCCGTGGTTCTGGGAAAGCGCTGTAATAGCAGCGAGCGGATAGAGTCATTCCAGGCCAGATCGATTACCTCTTCATGGGTAAGAACGGAGTAGGCCGAAGCGCCTTGCGAAATACAACAGAGGAAAACGAAAAGAAAAATCAGGGCGCGAAGACAAACTGCGCGTGCTGGGATGAATACTGGCGCGGGGAGTGGCGATGGAGAGCGTCTGCGTTCGGAGTTCACTCGTTCTCTCCTGGCGATGCAAAACGGCGGGAGAAAATCCATTCTCCGCGCTCCTGACTTAGATGCAGGATTCCACAAGATGCGCGGAGTGGAAATTATTTTGCTTCCGCCGTTACTTGGATGCCATCGACAAGGCCAGCTCGTACTCCGAGTATGGCCCCTTGAAGTCGTCGATCTTGCCGCCTTCAAAGTGCCAGATGCGCGTGGCTACTTCGTCGATCAAGTCCTGATCGTGCGTCACCAGCAGCACCGTGCCTTCGTATTTTTGCAGCGCCTGATTCAGCGCGTTGATGGCCTCCAGATCCAAGTGGTTCGTCGGCTCATCGAGAATCAGAATGTTTGGCTTCTGCATCATCAAACGACAAAAGAGCAGCCGCGCTGACTCGCCGCCTGAGAGCGCCTCGGTCGGCTTCAGACCTTCTTCGCCGCTAAAGAGCATCTGCCCCAGCACGCCGCGAATATCCTCTCGCGTCGCTTTTTCGTCGAACTGATGCAGCCAGTCCGCCGCCGTCATTCCTTTTTGAATGGCTGCCGTGTGATCCTGCGCGAAGTAGCCGATCTGCGCCTCGTGGCCCCACTTCACCTTGCCGCTGTCAATGCTACTGCTTGGCTCGTTCATGCCGGGAGCGTTCGCCAGCAGCGCCTTCACCAGCGTGGTCTTGCCCTGGCCGTTGCGTCCGATCAGGCAAATGCGTTCGCCGCGCAGCACCGAGCCAGTAAATTTTGTAACCACTTTGTGGTCGCCGTACGACTTGCAAACTTCTTCGTACTCCAGCGTGTGCTTGCCGGAGGGACGCAGAATATCAAAGCGAATATAAGGCCGCGCGATATTCGACCGCGCCAGTTCGCTGGTCTGCAACCGCTCGACTTCTTTCTTGCGCGAGTTCACCTGGCTCGACCGCGTGCCCGCGGAGAAGCGCGCGATAAAGTCATTCAACTGCGCGATTTTTTTCTCGCGCTGCTCGTTTTGCGATTCCAGCCGCGTTCGCACCTGCGTCTTGGCCAGCACCATGTCGTCATACCCACCGGTGTAGGTGATGATGGTCTCGTAATCAATGTCGGCAATGTGCGTGCAGACGCTGTTCAGAAAATGGCGATCGTGCGAGATCGTAATCACCGTGCCAGCAAAGTGCAGCAGAAAATCCTGCAACCAGTGGATCGAATCCAGATCAAGATGGTTCGTCGGCTCATCGAGCAACAGCGCCTGTGGCTTGCCAAAGAGCGCCTGCGCCAGCAGCACGCGAACCTTCTGGCCGCCCTGCAGCTCGCTCATCTTGCGCTCATGCAACTCGTCGGGAATGTCCAGCCCTTGCAGCAGAATCGCGGCGTCGCTCTCGGCAGTGTAGCCATCTTCCTCGCCGACAATGCCTTCGAGTTCGCCCAGCCTCATGCCGTCGGCTTCGGTTAGCTCCGGCTTGTCGTACATCTGGTCGCGCTCGGCCAGCGCCGCCCACAGGCCCTTGTTGCCCATAATCACGGTGTCGATCACGCGATAGGCATCAAAAGCATACTGATCCTGACGCAGCACGCCCATCTTTTTCGGGCGGACGACGATGCCTTTTTGCGCGTCCAGCTCGCCCGTCAAAATCTTCATGAAAGTGGATTTGCCCGCTCCGTTGGGGCCAGTCAAGCCATAGCGGCGACCCGGCGTAAAGGTGGTGGAGACATCCTCAAAGAGGATTTTCGCCCCGTAACGCATACTCACATTGCTGACAGAAATCATGGATACCTCTATTGTTCCACGATTTGCACTTATACGTAGATTACACACTTTACATTAAATATATAAACTTGCTAAACTTTATATAACTCAAATGGATCATGTCAGCAATCCCTACTCTCCCGGCGCAGGCTCTCCACCTCCCGAATTGGCGGGGAGAGATGGGTTGCGCGAACAAGTGCGGGTTGCCATCGCGCGAATTCAAAGAGGCAACCCAGCCAAAAGCATCCTGCTTGTCGGACTACGCGGGGTAGGGAAAACTGTGCTTCTGGAAAAGATGAGACTTGATGCCGAGAAAACTGGCATGCACACGCTCCGAATTGAAGCCCCAGAGAACCGATCTTTGCCAGCGTTACTCGCGCCACAATTACGCCTTGCCCTTCTTCGATTGAGCCGCATTGAAAATGCAAAGGAGATCGCCCAACGAGCACTCCGCGCTTTGTCTGGTTTCGCCAAAGCGCTCAAGGTCAAGTACAACGACATCGAAGTTGGTTTTGATGTACCCCCTGAACTAGGGTTGGCGGATAATGGCGATCTTGAGGGAGATTTAGCCGTGCTGCTGGAGCAGGTCGGGCATGCGGCGCAAAATGCTAACACTGCGGTCATCCTTTTTATCGATGAGCTTCAGTATCTGAAAGAGGATCAGTTTGCAGCACTCATCTCTGCATTGCACCGATGTGCGCAGGGAACACTTCCGGTGACTCTTGTAGGTGCTGGACTCCCACAATTGCTTGCTTTGGCTGGCAACGCCAAATCTTATGCAGAAAGATTGTTTGATTTTCCTATGATCGGGCCGCTGTCAGATGCGGAAGCAGAGTTGGCCATAGTGAAGCCAGCGAGAAATGAAGGGATAGATTTTACGCGCGAGGCTGTGGCCAAAATCTTATCGGAAACACGCGGATACCCATACTTTCTGCAAGAATGGGGAAAGCATTCCTGGGCTGTCGCTGCACAGAGTCCCATTACACTACCTGACGTAGAAGCAGCATCGATACAAGCCATCGCAGCTTTAGACGTGAGCTTTTTTCGTGTGCGCTTTGACCGACTCACCCCGAAAGAAAAAAGGTATCTGCGAGCAATGGCTGAACTTGGAGCAGGCCCGCACAGGTCTGGAGATATTGCTGTGATGCGCGGAAAAAAGGTAAACGCTTTCGGGCCTTTGCGTAAAAGCCTTATTGCCAAGGGTATGATTTGGAGTCCTAGTTACGGAGACACTGCATTTACCGTGCCTCTCTTCGATGAGTTTATGAAGCGCATTATGCCTGGTTCGGATTGGAAGATGGAATAGGGCAGCAATCTGAAGAGGCGCCGGAAATGATTACTCCACGCCAACGCGGGGGACGCGGACGCTGATGGCGCAGAGAATTTCATAGCAAATTGTTCCGGCCCAGCGCGCCTGATCCTCTGCCGTAACGCGAAGCATGGTGCCATTAGCCCCAGCCTGTTCGCCAAACTGGGAAGCAGACTGTTCTCCGATCAGCGCCACTTCATCACCCACGGCAACGTCGGGGATCTGGCTGACATCAACAATCGTCAAATCCATCGAAACGCGCCCGACGATGGCTGCGCGATGGCCGCGCACCAGCACGCTGCCGCAATTGGAGAGTCGGCGATTCAGCCCGTCGGCATAGCCCACGGGCAGCAGCGCCAGTCGCATGGTTTGTGTTGCGACAAAGGTCGCGCCATAGCCCACCGCCGTGCCAGCTTCGATCGCGCGGAGCGCGGCGATGCGCGTCTTCCAGCGCAGCACCGGTTCCAGTGCAACTGGCATCTCCCGCGTCTGCACGCCATCAATCTGCACAAACGGTAGCGCGTAGCCATACAGCGCCAGACCGGGCCGGACGAGAAATTTTGCGTTGTACTGTCGCGCCAGCGCGGACAGGGGGGCTAGACGATCCCGCGCCAGCAGCGTCGAGCTGTTTCCCGCATGAATCCATGTTGGATGGAATCTCGCAGTGGCGATCCTTCCCAATGCTTCTGCAAAGTGCTGCTGTTGGGCATCATTCTGCGGGCTGTCCAATATCTCCGGCGAGGAGAAGTGCGTGAAGACACCATCCAGATACAGCGCAGGTGTGGCGCGGATGCGGTCGAGAATCGCCAGCAGTTCGTCCAGCCCCACGCCTTGCCGCGACATGCCCGTGTCAATCTCCAGATGCATGGGAACACTTTGCGGCGATAGTTTGCGACGTTCGGCAGCGCGAGTCAGCAGAGCAATGTGCTGTACCGTCCAGATCGTCGGCACCAGCTTGTACTCCAGCACGGCATCTTCTTCGCCGGGCCAGAGGCCGCACATCACCAAAATGCGCGCCTGCGGACAACGCCTGCGCACGGCGACACCCTCTTCGACGCTGGTTACGCCGAGCCACTCCGCGCCCGCCTCGGCCAGCCACGGCGCGCAGATCGTAACTCCGTGGCCATAGGCATCGGCCTTGACCACGGCCAGCAGCCCCGCATGTGGCGCGGCCACGGCTTGCAGTTTCTTGAAGTTCGAGATCAGGCGCGGGCGGGAAATCTCCGCCCAGATGGGTCGCGTGTGCATATGTGAATGACTTTCATCGTATCGCGTGGCGGGCGGTTTGCGGGATGTGTCCGCAAAAAGTTTGGATCGGAAACGTTTGGGGCGATCCGCTGTTCGCGTTCATTGCTGAAAACAGGAAGACCCGTTCGCGCACAATTCTGCAGTCTTGTTAGCATGGTGGGGCTATGTATTTTCGTACTCTTCGCGTCGTCTGTTTTGCCTCTGTTTCTTTGGCGCTTTTCTACGCCGTCGCTCCACGCGTTGGCCTTTCCCGCGTTGTAGCCATGTCGGCGCATTCAAACCATTCCGCGAGCCATCCCGGAGCGCCTTCAATCCATCCCGCGAACCATTCCTCCGGAGAGACGTATTCCATGCCTGCAACCAACCCCCAACTCACGGATAAACACCTGAATGCGCGCGTCAACGCGCTGTTGGCCAGAATGACGCTGGAGGAGAAGGTTGGCCAACTGGTGCAATACTCTGCCGGAGTACCGACCGGGCCAGCCACGGATCGGCAGGATTACGCAACCATGATCGCTGCCGGGGAGGTGGGCAGCCTGCTAAACGTCGGCGACGCCAAGACCGCCAACATGTACCAGAAGATCGCCGTCGAACAGAGCCGCCTGCACATTCCGCTGCTCTATGGCCTAGATGTTATTCACGGCGATCGCACGGTTTTCCCGGTGCCGCTGGGACTGGCCGCCAGCTTTGATCCGGCGATGGTGCAGGCGACTGCGCGCATGGCTGCTACGGAGGCCAGCGCGGACGGCGTTCGCTGGACATTTTCGCCGATGGTGGATATTGCGCGCGATGCCCGCTGGGGCCGTGTTGTCGAGGGCGCAGGCGAAGACCCCTATCTTGGCTCCGCGATGGCCCGCGCCTATGTGCAGGGCTATCAGGGGGACAGACTCAGCGACCCCACCTCCATTGCCGCCTGCGTCAAGCACTTTGCTGCCTACGGCGCGGTGACTGCTGGACGCGAGTACAACGCTGTCGATATGTCCGACGTGATGCTGCGCCAGGTCTATCTGCCGCCGTATCAGGCCGCCATTGACGCAGGCGCTGTCACCGTGATGAGTTCCTTCAACTCCCTGAACGAAGTTCCCGCGACCGCAGATCCGTACACGCTGACGCAGATTCTACGCAACGAATGGGGCTTTCAGGGCTTTGTCGTCAGCGATTACCACGCGGTCTATGAGTTGATTGACCACGGCATCGCGCTCGATAGCGCCACGGCAGGGCAGAAGGCCATTTCCGCAGGTCTGGACATGGACATGGAGGGCAATGTCTATCACACGCGGCTGGCTGCGTTGGCGCGTGATGGGCAGGTGTCAGAGGCGACCATTGATGAAGCAGTGCGCCGCATTCTGCGCGTCAAATTTGCGC
>DAHXNK010000019.1 GCA_027365415.1 Acidobacteriaceae bacterium | reverse complement strand
TACCTACGTTGTGGGGCCGTCAATTACCAGCCTCAGTCCGGGAAGTAGTCCAACATGGGGCGGCGTTTCTGTAACTATCAATGGGACGAACTTTGGCAGCAGTCCTTCGGTCACGTTTGGTAGCGTCGCGGGAACCAGCGTTATTGTGAACGGGGCGGGGACGCAGATTACGGTGTTCGCGCCGGCGGAACCCGTCGGCACCGTGAACGTGACGGTGACCGTAGGAGGTGTCGCCAGCAATACCGAGCCATTCAACTATTACCAGGCGCTTACTGTGACCAGCGTCAATCCGTCAATCGGGCCTGCCGGAACCTCGGTGACTATCACGGGAACAGGCTTCATTGCCGCAACGAGTTCCGGGTGTAGCAATCCGACTGGCGCAACCCCTGAGTTTGGTGGAGTTGCGGCGACCACCTTTACCGTGAACTCGGCAACAAGCATCACGGCGACCTCGCCTACAGGCCCCACCGGTACGGTGGATGTCCAAGTATCCGAGCCGAATTGCAGCGGCGCGATCTCTCCGACCAATTCCGGTGATAAGTACACTTATGGCACGCCGACCCCGACCACGACCACGCTGGCCGCAAGTCCGAATCCCACCAGCTACGGCAGCAGTGTAACGCTGACGGCGACGGTGAAGCCGACCGGGGCCGGGGCCGGAACGCCGACAGGCACGGTGCAGTTCTACGACAATGGCACAGCCATTGGCTCTCCCCAGCCGCTGACCAGCGGCGTGGCGGTTCTCACGACCACCACGCTGCCCACAGGCGGCGATACACTGACGGCCGTCTACGCCGCCAGCGGCAATTTCGCGGGATCGAATTCGGCACCAGTGACGGAGAACATCACGGTAATTCCGACCAACACCACGCTGACGGCAAGTCCATCGCCCGCCGCCTACGGCACCAGCGTGACGCTGACGGCGACGGTGAAGCCGACCGGGGCCGGGGCCGGAACGCCAGCAGGCACGGTGCAGTTCTACAACGGCGGAGTGGCCATCGGCAGCCCGGTTGCGCTGAATGCGAGTGGCGTGGCAACCCTTGTCACCACTACGCTGTCGGCGGGAAGTGACAACCTGACGGTCACATACCCGGCTCAGGGTAACTACGGGGCATCCAATGGGGCCACGACGGAGAACATCACACCTGCAGCGACCGTGACGACGCTGGCAGCAAGTCCGACCAATACCAGCGTTGGCAATCCCGTGACGCTGACGGCGACGATGACATCAGGTGGCAACCCCGTGACCAGCGGCACGGTCACGTTCTCTTGGAGCGGAGGAAGTTGCTCCGGCACGGTGAACGCCTCCACGGGCCAGGCGGCATGCACCACCACTGCGCTGCCTGTTGCCACAGACACGATCACGGCCACATATGGAGCCACCGCAGACTACGGGACTTCCTCAGGAACAACGACGGTGACCATTACGGGGCCGCCCGCGACGACAACGTCGATAACCGCGCTTCCAACCAGCACCAGCTATGGAAGCAGCGTGACGCTGACATCGCAAGTGCTGGCGAACGGCGCAGGAGTGACCAGCGGCACGGTGATCTTCTCTGACAATGGATCCCCCATCAGCGGCAGTATTCCTGTGAGCGCCAATGGCGTGGCGACCTTCTCCACCACATCGCTGCCGATGGGTACCGACTATGTGTCGGCCAGCTACGCAAGCAACAGCAGCTATACGGGTTCGACCTCGGCGACAACACCGGTGACGATCACGGGCGCGGCGACCTCAACCTCGCTCAATGTGTATCCGCCCAACTCCAGCTATGGGCAGAACGTGACGCTGACGGCGACGGTGATCTCAAATGGCAATCCAGTAACCAGTGGAACCATGAACTTCTACAACAATGGAACCCTGATTGGCACAGCGCCGGTGAATGGCAATGGCGTGGCGGTACTCAACACCACATCGCTGCCCGCTGGCAGCAACACCCTGACGGCCAGCTACCCGACTCAAGGCACATACATGGGATCCCCGCCCTCTCCGCCATCGACCTCGACCGTTACGGGTCTGACGACAGGGACAACGCTCGTTGCAAATCCGACCAGCGCGGGTTCTGGCGGCAATGTGACGCTGACGGCGACGGTGACCTCCAGCGGCAGTCCAGTGGCTAATGGTACGGTGACCTTTGACAATAACGGGGCATACATCGGCAACGGTGTGGTAATCAACGGCGTTGCGAGCATGAACACCAACAATCTGCCGGTGGGCACCGACGGCCTGACGGCTACATATGGAGCGCCCACTTCGGGAGCGGGCAGTAACTATGCGCCCTCAACCTCAAGCTCCGTGTCGGTGACTATTTCCCCAACACCGGCAGGAGCCAACTTTACCCTTACCGCGAATCCGACCACGGTGACCATCACGCGGCCAGGGACGACCGGAACGACCACGCTGACCCTGACTCCGGTCAATGGCTATAGCGGGACGGTGAATTTGAGCTGTCAAAACATGCCGTACAGCGCGCTCTGCTCCTTCACGCAGAGCGGGGCGACGAGCAGCTCCGTGACGTTGAGTGGCAGTGGATCGGTCAGTGTCACGTTGACCATTGAGACCAACATAGCGGCGATGCGGATGATGCCCAGCCCGTTCGGGCCGCAACAAAGCCCGCTGAGTCCAATCCTGCCCGCGCTGGCCTTTTGGTGGCCAGGGAGCATGGCCGGATTGGCCGCCTTCGGACGCAAGCGGAATCTCTCAAAGACGCGGCAGCGGATGTTGCAACTCTGCCTGCTGGTGCTGATGACGGGAGCGCTGGCGGCAGGGATCTCCGGCTGCGCTGGGGGCACGTATGGCACGATTACGCCGAACGGCACCACGCCCTCAATTGTGGTGGCATCCCCGATAACGGGGGGAGGAACGACGCAGACCGCAGCCATCTCGGTTGTCGTGCAGCCATAAGCGCGGTGGGTGTTGCATAGGAGACGATCCCAACCCTACGGTATCGGCGCATAACGCGCTGGTGCCGTAGGGATTTTTATGCGCTGGGCCTGGGACGCGAAGGACGCCTAGGACGCGACAGGTGCCCCGGGCACGGGTTATGCGCCCGGTCGTGGGCAGAGTTGCTGGCGCAGCATTCCCGCCAGTTGCGCCACCTGTTGCAGCTTGGGCAGCAAGGCGGAGGGAATCGACGGCTCCGAGAGCATCAACTGCGTCTGCAACAGCAGTCCGGTGAGTGTGGTGTTGATCTCTCCCCCGATGACATGGGTGGCCGCGCGCAGCGCCAGAGCCTGTTCGCGTTCCCGGCGCAGCAGGGCAGCGCGAATCTCGCGCAGCACGCGCCCGCATCCGGAGATGGCTAGGTTGACCTGAATGGGAATGGCTAGGCCCGCTTGCTGCCAGAGCACATCGGCTCCAGCCGGATCGGCTTCGATCTGGCTGTCATCGAGCACCACGACGGCGTATTCGCGGCGGCGCAGCGCGGCTAGAGCGGCGCGTCCGCTGGAGGCCAGCTCCACCCCTAGCCCCAGTTGGCGGGTGATGGCGGCGGCACAGTTCCCCGCGCCCGGAATGTTGGTGACCAATAGCATGTTTTGACTCATCGCGTCCTCCGTGTTTTTCAAAGCCCATACTAGCTTCTAGTTACTAGCTAACAGCTTTTAGCTAAAAGCTGCTCTACTGTATTTCGATGTCGGCGATGCCGTACTCTTTGAGCTTGCGATACAGCGTGGTCTTACCGATGCCCAGCAGCTTGGCCGCCGTCAGCTTGTCGCCGTTGAGCTGGCGGATGGTATTCAGGATGGCCTGTTTCTCCATCTCGGCGATGGTCAGGACTCCGGGATCGGAGGCTGCCCGATCCATCTCGGCCTCCTGGGCCTCTTGCGCCGCCTGGGTCAGGCGCTGCGCCTGCGCGCGGTGCTCCTGCAATTGCGTCGGCAGGTCGCCCAGATGCAGCAGCGGGCCGGAGGAGAGCGCGCAGGCCCGCTCAATCATATTTTCCAACTCGCGAACATTGCCGGGCCAGTCGTAGGTGTTCATGATCCGCAGGACATCGTCGCTCAGCGTGTAGGCGCGGTTGTTCTCCCGGGAGAGCCGATCGAGAAAGTGGGCGGCCAGAACGGGGATGTCCGAACGGCGGTCGCGCAGCGGCGGCAGCTTGACATTGACGACATTCAGGCGGAAGTAGAGATCCTTGCGAAAGCGACCCTGCTCGACCATCGTGGGCAGGTCGCGATTGGTGGCGGCCAGAATGCGCGCATGGATGGGGACGCGCTGCGTGGAGCCGACCGGGCGAATCTCTTTTTCCTGCAGGGCGCGCAGCAGCTTGGATTGCAGGTCGAGCGGTAGTTCGCCAATCTCGTCGAGGAAGACGGTGCCGTTTTCGGCGGTGGCCAGCAGGCCGTCTTTGGAGCGATTCGCGCCGGTGAACGCTCCTTTGACGTAGCCGAACAGCTCGCTTTCAATCAGCGTGGGCACCAGCGAGCCGCAATCGACGGGGATGAAGGGCTGGCTGGCATGGGGGCCGTTGTAGTGGATGGTGCGCGCCACCATCTCCTTGCCCGTGCCGCTTTCTCCCAGAATCAGCACCGGATGAGTGGTGTTGGCCACCTTGGATAGGATGCGGTACATCCGCTCCATCTCCGGGCTGCGACCAATCAGTGTGCCGAAGCCATCCGGCGTGCGTAGTTTTTCGCGCAGGCGGCGGCTTTCCAGATCGAAGTGGCGGCGCTCGGCGCCACGTTCCAGCACCTCGCCCAGCTCTTCCATCGTAAAGGGCTTGGTCAGGTACTCGCTGGCTCCGCTGCGCATGGCCTCCACGGCAGAGGCGACGGTAGCATAGGCCGTCATTACGATCACCACTGTCTCCGGGTAGAGCGTGCGCATCTCCTCCAGCAAGGACAGGCCGCCTCCGCCGGGAAGTTTGAGGTCGAGCAGGACGATATCGGCCATGTGGGCTTCGAGCGCGGCGCGGGCCGTTGCCGTACTGTCGGCAGCGTGGACGGAAAATCCGTGGTTGCGGGCGATCTCGGCTGCCGCAGTGCGGATGGCGGTTTCATCGTCGACCACCAGCAGATGCAACATGCCGGAGCGGTCGGGAACGGAGGAGGGAATCGAGTTGACAGGCATACTGAGCGTGGTTGTGCTTGTGCTGAGCATTGTACGCGGTTTCCTTTCCAGAAGATGCAGGGGAAGTTCCGAGTGTAGGCGCGAAGGCGGAGCGGCACGCGGAGTTTGGTGTTCGGAGGTAGGGCAAAGGTTGGGATTGCGTGGAGCCAGCGGAGGCTCTGGGGTCGAGATCGGCACTGGGGCCGTGATGCAGGCCGTGAGTCCATCGGCCTCGTCGACAGAAAAATTGGCAGCAGGAAAACTAGCAAGATTTGCAGTAGAAGGATCTTCGACTTCTTCGGCAGCGGAATTTTCTGGAGCAGGGGTCGCGGATGCTGCGGCGAGCAGAGAACTGACCAAGCTCTGTCCGCGGTCGATGGTTACGGATAACTCCTGGAGCCATCCGCGCTGCCCCTTGGCCACGGCACCGGATTGCTCCAAAAGGTCGCAGTGGATCCGTAGGGCAGTGAGCCAGTTGCGGGCGTCATGCGCCAGATGCGCAGCCCGGCTTACAGAGGATGGGCGTGCGGACACAAGCTGCATGGCGGATTCGGACGGGGCTGAATCGACGGGAGCTGGAGCAACGGGAGCTGGAGCAACGGGAGCTAGCGCGAAGGGGGCGGCGGAAGGAGCGATAGCGTTCTGTTGCGGCAGCCGATGTGTCTTTTGCATCGCGGACTCCTTTCTAATAGCTAGTAGCTAATAGCTATTAGCTCTTTTGTTCCAGGTGTGGACGGCATCCCTGTGCCACTCTGGTATACACGTTGCGTGCCAAACCGATACGGTTCCCCTAAGTGATAGATAAGACACTCGGATCAAGCCAAAGACCGCGCTTCCGCGCCCTTCTCGCGCCTGTACCGTTCGTTCCGTTTCGGGACTCCGGCGCATTCCCCGCTTCCAATTTGCGCCCATCCCATTTCCATTTGCGGGAGCATTCCCTTTGTTGGCAGGGGGTTCTAGGCGATTCTCAGATCGGAACTCATCCGGGGTGGAAATTCCCGTATCGGCGCTACTTCGCGCTGTTCCTCTCCGCGCCTCTGGGCACAGCTCAATCCTGTCCAAGAAATCGCAAAGAAAATCCCCGGTACAATCGAGGGCATGGCTTCTTCTGCAACAACCTCCCCATATTTTCGTTCCGATAACCGAGCTGTGAACCAGATGCGTCCCGTGCGTCTGACCTGCGATTTTGTTGCCACCGCCGAAGGCTCTGTCCTGATTGAGGTGGGCAATACCCGCGTGCTCTGTAATGCGACGGTTGAACCGACGGTGCCTGGATGGATGCGCAACTCCGGGCGCGGCTGGGTGACAGCGGAGTATGGCATGTTGCCGCGATCCACACTGACGCGCACCGCGCGCGAGGCCGAGCGAGGGAAAATTGGCGGACGCACCCATGAAATCCAACGACTGATTGGCCGCTCTCTGCGGGCCGCCGTGGATTTGAAGGCGCTTGGCGAGCGCAGCATTATTCTGGATTGCGATGTGTTGCAGGCCGATGGCGGCACGCGCACAGCAGCTATTACGGGCGCGGCGGTGGCGCTGGCGCTGGCGCTCAACAAGCTGGTTGCCGCAGGCACGCTGCCTGCATCCCCCATGCGCCAGATGGTAGCGGCCACCAGCGTGGGCATTGTCGAGGATACGGTGCTGCTGGATCTGGCGTATGAAGAGGACGCGCGCGCCGAGGTGGATATGAATCTGGTGATGACCGCCGACGGCGGCCTAGTGGAGATACAGGCGACCGCCGAGCGGCAGACCTTCTCTGCCGTTCGACTGCGCGAGATGATGCAGGTTGCAGAACTGGGCATGGGGATGTTGTTCCGTGCGCAACAAAATGCGTTGGGGGGCTAGGGTTCCGTTGCCGAATCCGACAGCCGTGACATTGAAAACCACAAAAATTTGGCCATACACAAAAATTTGGCCATAAACGTTGCGCGCGATCGGCGGCTACTTCACTGTCCCGCCGATCCCCGTAGAGGAATGCGCATACCTCCATCGAGCCGGAGGAATCCTATCCCACGTCTCCGCGTGGGCAAACGTTTCTTTCTGTGGAGCGGCCTCGCGTAGAGAGGTCATCTCTTCTGCAAGGCTTTGCGCGCGGGAATGCGCCAGCAGCAGCGCCAGCAGCAGCCCAAAGGTGGAACCACAGATGGAACCAAGGCAAAGACCCGTAAAAAAATACATAGTGTGCATGTGCTCTCTCCGAAACCGTGGGTAACTCCCTCTGACATTACTCAGGTCATTCGATGTTCGTGTCGGCTATCGGCAGAATGTCGTCCATAGGCGGTATTGTTCCGAGATGGGACTCCGATATCGCTTTTAGACAGAATGTTGTTCGCCAACGATCAAAAAGTATGTTCAATGGAGTAGACATGTAATAGAGGTCTTCGGCTGCCGCCGATATGACGAGAACAGAAGCTCCCGGATATTGCTTGGGAGATATGGGATTTCTGAGGAGTTACTTAAATAAGTACCATAAATTTTGCCGCAGGCGTGCACGTTTTCCCGGCGAAATGGATTCCGTTGGTAACGCGGTTGACGGGTTCCAGTAACACAGAGGTGAATTGAGATGCGACAGATTTCCGCCATGCGACAGATTTCTCCCGTGTGCGATACGGCCCTTCCCGATGGATGTGCGGTTCCTCGCCAGTCCGCCGTTGGGGTCACGCAGCGTTTTGGCAGCAAACTGCGCTTCCTGCGGAAATCGAAGAACATGACCCAGTTGCAGATGGCCATTTATCTGGGTATTGATCGCAGCTACATCAGTGATCTGGAGCGTGGTCGCAAGTCTATCTCTTTGCCCATGATGGAAGTCGTCGCGCTGGGATTTGGCCTGAGCCTCTCTGACCTGCTGCGCGACATCTGACCCCGCCGTACTCCCTAGGATTTTTATGCGGAGCGTTGCGTTTCGGACGGGCTGGGCGGCATCCCCTGCGAATGGAAGCCATTTTTTTCGAGGCAGAAGCCCATCTTCTTCCTTCCGTTCAGCACCGATAGCTCACTTCAGAGTTTTCTCGTGTCTCTCCATGCCTTGCAGCGCTCATATACACTGGTTGTAGCTCGACCTGCAGGGGTATTTCCTTGCTCGTCTCATGTATCGCGCATACGTATCGCGCATTCAATGTACCGCACATCAAAAACAGGAGTGCACCTATATGAAACTTACCCCCGGCAAACTTGCTGGAATGAAGATTGTTTCCGATGAACGCGGCGTAATTGCCGCCGCTGCTATGGATCAGCGGGGTTCCCTGCAGAAGTCCCTGGCAAAAGAAAAAGGCGTGGCCAGCGTACCGGCCAGCGCTTTGGAAGAGTTTAAGACGCTGGTGACCGAAGTATTGACTCGTCATGCGTCGGCGATTCTGCTGGATCCAGAGTTTGGTCTTCCTGCCAGCAAGAAGCGCAATGGCAAGGGTCTGCTGCTGGCCTACGAGAAGACGGGCTACGATGCCACCACGCCGGGTCGTCTGCCGGATTTGCTCGATTACTGGTCGGTGCGCCGCCTCAAAGAGGTTGGGGCCGACTGCATCAAAGTTTTGCTGTATTACACGCCCTTCGAGAAAAAGTCCATCAACGATCATAAGCAGGCTTGCATGGAGCGCATTGGTGACGAGTGTCGCGCCCTGGACATCCCGTTTTTTCTGGAGTTCATCGGCTACGACGCGGATGGCGGCGATGAGAAGAGCCTGGCCTATGCCAAAAAGAAGCCGGAGATTGTGGCGGGCGCGATGGCTGAGTTTGGCAAGGAGAGATATGGCGTGGACGTGCTGAAGGTGGAGGTTCCAATCCAGATGGAATTTGTCGCTGGCACCAAGGCATTCAAAGGCGAGGCTGCCTACACGCGACAGGAGGCATTGCAGCACTTCCGCAATGCAGCTGCAGTTACGCAGAAGCCGTTCATCTATCTTTCAGCAGGTGTCAGCAACGCAGTCTTTACCGAGACTCTGGAACTGGCTGGCGAAAGCGGAACCCAGTTCAGCGGCGTTCTGTGCGGTCGCGCTACATGGAAGGATGGCATCGCCATTTACGCCAAACAGGGAGCCGCAGCCTTTGAGGCGTGGTTGAACGATCAAGGGGTCAAGAACATTGCCAACGTAAACGCGTCGCTGAAGTCGGCGACCCCGTGGTTTGCTCGCTATGGGGCGACGAGTGCTGCGGCTTTGGCGTAGTATCTACGCATAAACAGTGCTGACGATCCAGTGGACGGGCGATCAGCAGACATGAGAGAAATCACAAGTAGGTGCTACGTTTGACGTGGCACCTGTTTTTTTCAAGGGTTCATGCGCGTGATTCTCATTCTGTCATTACCGTTTGCTGGCGCGGGCTTGACTTCAACGGCCACTCTTCCTAGTATCCGAAAACAAGAGTAGTTGGCTGGCGACGATGCAACAGCGTATGGATCGTCGCACCCACGGCTCCGAGCGGGGACACAGTATATGGCAGCGAAGCCAAATCCAGATGAGAGAGGACGTTCTTTCGCCGCAGACCGGGTCACTCCGCGAGAGCGGTTGGTGCTGACCGCCGTGGTTGAAAACTACATTGCCACTGGAGAGCCGGTTGCCTCGCAATCCATCGCGCGCCAGCAGAACCGGGAGGGCATGAGTCCGGCGACGGTGCGCAATGTGATGGTCGAACTTTCCGATGCTGGATATCTCGATCAGCCGCACACCTCCGCTGGAAGAATCCCAACTCCGCGCGCCTTTCGCTATTACGTGGAGCAGCTTTTGCGTCGCGGCATGTCCTCTGGCGATCTGCTGCCGACGCTCGCGCAGGAGCAGATTGACGAGTCCTTGAGCGGCGTGATGAGCGCGAAGCAATTTCTCTCGCGCACCTCGCATATTCTGGCGCTGCTTTCGGGTGGAGTGGGCGTGGCCCTGACCCGATCCTCGGTCGCTGCCGAGCGGGATTTGCTGGAGCATGTCCACTTTACGCGGCTGGCCCGCGCCAAGGTGTTGGCCGTCGTGGTAACTACCGTGGGCCATGTGCGGGATCGCGTGCTGGCGCTCGATCATGATTTGACCTCCAGGGAACTGGAGGCTGCCGCGCAGTATCTGAACCAGAACTTCCATGCCTGGAGTATGGAGCGCATCCGCGTGGAGCTGGGCCTGCGCATGGAGCAGGATCGCAGCGAGTACAACCGCTGGCTGCGCTCGCTGGAGTATCTCTGCCGCAAGGGCGCGCTTGATCTTGCGACGCAGGAGGAATCGGTCTTCGTCGATGGGGCCTCCAATCTGATTTCCAGCGAAGCTGATCGGGAGCGCTTGCAGCAGATTTTGGCTGCGCTTGAGGAGAAGCAGCGCGTCATCGATCTTCTGCATGCATATGTGGACGATCATCAGAATTCGGTCTGCGTCGTGGTGGGCTTGGAAGAAGCTATGCCGGAGATGCAGAATCTGGCTTTAATTGCGGCTCCGGCGCGTTGGGGCGGGGATTGCCTGGGCACGGTAGCTGTGATTGGTTCGACGCGGATGCAGTATGAAAGCGCGATTGGCGGGGTCACTTACGTGGCTTCGCTCTTTGAGCGAATGCAGAAAGCGTTTTGAACGGCGCAGTTTCCCACTCCCCACATTGGCTGGGTACAATCAAGACATGGGGTCGAAGAGCAGCCGCGGGGTTCCGCGCGGCGGAGAATTTTCCAGAGCCAACGGCCAGAATTTTTACAAGATCGAAAAAGAAAAATCTAAAGTCTTATGATGCGTTCATCTACAAAATTGCATGAATCTCCGGTTGTGGCGGATTCCGCTCCTGCTTCCTCCGAGGAGGGCGCTGTTTCCAGCGCGGTGGCGGAAAGCGAAGATTCCTCCACGCAGGCGGCCAGTGAAATCTCCGCGCTGCGCGAGGAGCGGGATCTGCTGAAGGCGGAGCGCGACCAATTTCTGGATCGGCTGGCGCGCTTGCAGGCTGAGTTCGACAACGCGCGCAAGCGCGAAGCGCGGGAGCGGGTGGAATTTCGCGATTACGCTCTGGTGAATGTCGTGGAGCAGTTTTTGCCCGTGCTGGACAACTTTCACCTGGCGCTACATTCCGATGGCTCGGCGGAGCAGTTGCGCTCTGGCATCGATCTGATCGTGCGTCAGATGGAGGAGATCCTGCGCTCGCTCGGCGTGCAGGCTGTCGTCACCAAGGATGCCGTCTTCGATCCGCGCATGCATGAGGCGCTGGAAATGATCGAGCGCGAGGATATACCCGACCATCAGGTAATAGAAGAAGTGCGTCGCGGCTACACGCTGCGCGAGCGTCTGCTGCGTCCGGCGTTGGTACGCGTGGCCAGCAATTCGAGGCAGCATAAAGCATGAGCCGATCCGCGCGCGTGAACAAAGCCGATTATTACGAGGTTCTGGGTGTCGAGAAGAGCGCCTCCGATCAGGAGCTAAAGAGCGCCTATCGCAAGCTCGCCATGCAGCATCATCCAGACCGCAACCCCGACAATCCTGATGCCGAGGAAAAGTTCAAGCTGGCCAGCGAGGCATATCAGGTGCTCTCTGACCCGGAGAAACGCGCCGCGTATGATCGCTACGGCCATGCCGGATTGAGTGGCACGGGCGGCTTCGATCCTTCTGGATTTGCCGGCCAGGACATCAGCGACATCTTCGGCGACATTTTTGGCGAGATGTTCAACATGGGAGGCAGCCGTGGCGGCTCGCGCGCGCAAAAGGGCCGCGATCTACGCTCCGATCTCTCGCTCACCTTCGAGGAATCCGTTTTTGGCAAGCAGGCCGACGTGAATATCCGTCGCATGGAACCCTGCGCCATCTGTCACGGCAGCGGTGCCGCTGCTGGGCGTGGCCCCACCGCTTGCTCCCAGTGCGGCGGGCGCGGACAGATTCGCTATCAGCAGGGATTTTTTTCCGTCGCGCGCGCCTGCGGAACCTGTGGCGGAACGGGCAGCATCATCGCCGAGCCGTGCCGGGATTGCCGTGGCGATGGACGCCAGCCCAAAGAGCACGCCATACATGTCACCGTTCCGGCAGGCATCGAAGATGGGATGCGGATTCGCTATCAGGGAGAGGGCGATGCGGGTCGCTTTGGCGGGCCATCGGGCGATCTCTATGTGGTCATTTCCGTGCAGGCGCATCCGTTCTTCGAGCGGGAGGGCAATGATCTGCACTATGTGCTGCCCATCTCCTTTCCGCAGGCGGCTCTGGGCACGGAACTCACCATCCCCACGCTCGAAGGCGAAACCAAGCTGAAGATTCCCGAAGGCACACAGAGCGGCAAGCAGTTTCGCATGAGAAACAAAGGCGTGCCAGCGCTCAACGACCACGGTCGCGGCGACCTAATCGTGCAGGTGGTCGTGCAGGTTCCAACCCGAATGAACAAGATGCAGAAGGAGTTGATGCGTCAACTCGGCGAGACGATTACGGTGGAGAATACTCCATCCTCGCGCACGCTTTTCAGCCGGATGAAAGGTATTTTCAGCTAAGGAAATTCGACTGCTCCAGAGCCTCGCTTTTGCGACCTAATAGGATGCAGCAGTAAAACATTATTTTCCCGCACGCATCTCTTCCAGCCACGCCGCCAGAATGCTCGCAGTCGCAATCGCCGCCGTCTCGGCGCGCAAGATGCGCGGCCCTAGGCTAACCGACTGCCATCGCTGCTGGCCGAACCACTGCATCTCTGGCTCCGTCCATCCCCCCACCGGGCCAATTGCCAGGTGAACGGCGGAAAGCGCAGCGCGTTGCTCCAGATTTTTTTCGAGCGCGGCCCACAGCGTCGTCTCTTCTTCGACTTCGGAGAGCAACAGATCCCATGCGCCTTGCGTCGGCAATTCCATTTTTTCCAACGCGACCGGATCGGCAATAATCGGTACGTCGGTGCGTCGGGATTGCTGCGCGGCCTCGCGCGCAATGCGTCGCCAGCGTTCCACGCGGGCCTCGGCTGCCTGGGCCAGATGCTTCTCCGTCCGCCGCGCAATCACCGGGACAATCGTGGCGATGCCCAGCTCCGTCAGTTTCTCAACGGCCCACTCGTAGCGATCAAACTTGAAAATACTCAGCACGCAGGTGAGCGGAAGCGAGGCTGCGCTTTCGATAGCCTCCAGCAGTTGGAAGCGAACGGCGTTCGGATGGACGGCTTCCACCATGCCGCGCCGCACCACGCCGCCAGCGACAATGTCAAATTCCTGGCCGACGCGCACGCGCAAAACCCGCGCCAGATGCTCGGCCTGCGCGCCAATCAGCGCAGCGGAAGCTTCATCCCATTGGTCGGCAATCCAGCGGCGGCGTGTCATGGTTTCCTCGTGCAATTATCTCTCGCCGCCGAGCAGACATAAAGCGAGCACAAAAAGATTCGGGGGATGCTTATGCATCCCCCGAATCTTTTGCCTGTTGGGTTAAACTACTTCTTTTTCTTTGCTGCGGTTTTCTTGGCTGCCTTCTTCGGTGCCTTCTTGGCTGCTTTTTTGGTTGCCATGTTGTCTATTCTCCCTTTTTCGATGTGACATCGAGTCTGCAATATAAATACTGCAGTCACATGAAGGTATAGATTCACGAAAAATCAATGTCAAGAAAAAAATGATGATTTTTGCATATTTTTTTCTGCGCGCGCGTCCTCGCGTTGCGATTTTTTCTGTCGATACATCCAATCCAACGCCGCGCCGAGTCTCCATTCGCAAGAAAATCTGCGCGAACATTACATGCAACGCGCAGCGAGGATGCCTGCAAACTCGCAGACGATGAATATCTTGACACGGCGAAAACATGCATAGAATCAGGGGATAATCCATGCAGTGAGAAATATATTTTGACATCGCTTGCTCTGTCCCTGTCCAGCGTGTCGCTGCGCCGGATATTTTTTTGTTGTAGAGGAACGCACAAAAACGCCTGCATGGAAGGGGTCTGAATCGTTGCCGCAGCTCGAACCTTGGCGGGGAATTTTTTGGGTTCACTGGAAGAATTTTCCGCGCCGCAGCTCGGCGCGAGTGTGGCGCGGGAGGTTGCGCGACGTGCCGGATTGGATCTCGATCGGATCGACGAATGTATTTTGGCAAAGTTCTTAGCGCCGGATTGGGGAAAAATTCAGCGCGTCAGGCGGCTCTCTTCGGCGGTCTTCTCCCAAGGGGGGAGCGCGATGATGGCCAACAAAGTTTGCGGATCGAGATTGAAAGCTGTCGCGATGGTAGTGGAGTGGTAAGGTATTTGCTGAAAGCCTCTGGTCATTTCGGCTTGGAAGTTGAAAATAAAATCCGGCAACCCCACAGCATCTTATAATCGAAGTGCCATTGTTGTGAGGATATGCGTTGCGCTCAAACAGCGAACGACACACGGTCAGGAGAGAGAAATGCTGAAGAAAATCTGCTTGGCAGCCATTTTGATAGTAGCCATTCCCGGATGGGCGCAACCGAAGGCGCAAATCCACGGTCACGTTCAGGATCCGCTGTCTATGCCCGTTGCCAATGCCAAGATACTTGTGGCAAACGCAACCAATGAGGTGAAATATACCTTCACCACCGATGCCAACGGCAACTATACGGGAGATGTTGCCCCTGGCACCTACACCATCATGTTGCAGCAGATGCCGAATGCCACAAACGCAGCCGCTTCCAAGGCAGCGGTTGGAAATATTCCCAACGTTATCGACATACAGCGCAACATTCGCTTTGCAGAGGCAACAGATACGCAAGTGAACTTCGACCTCTCGCGTAAAGAATTCCTGGATAAGCTGTCGCCAGCAGCGCGCAAGGCGGTGGCGGATGCTATGGCCAAAAACGCAGCCATCATAAAGGAAAATGCACAGATCAAGAACGTCAATGGTTTGATCCTCCAGGCCCGCGCCGCGCGGCAGGCAGGCAATGTCGATCAGGCCATCACTCTTGACCAGCAGGCCACCCAGATCAAGCCGGATTCAGGCCTCCTGTGGTACGAACTGGGCGACAGCGATCTGGCGGCCAAGAAGTATGCTGATGCCGTTACCAACTACCAAAAGGCTCTTGGTTTATTACAAGCAGATAAGAATTCCACGCCGGAGATCATTGCCTCCGCAGACAACAATCTGGGCGAGGCCTATGCAAAATCCGGCAAGAACGACCTGTCCGTAGCGGCCTATGAAGCAGCAGTCAAGGCACAGCCCACCAATGCCGCCATGTACTATGGCAATGAGGCTGTCGTGCTCTACCAAGCTGGCCAGAGCGATGCTGCTGGTGCCGCAGCCGACAAGGCGATTGCTGCTGATCCCGCCAAGCCGATGCCGTATTACATTAAGGGCCAAAGCCTGATTCAGAAGGCCACTGTCGATCCGAAGACGCAGAAGATCGTTCTTCCACCGGGCTGTGCCGACGCCTATCAGAAGTTCCTAGAGCTTGCGCCAAATAGCCCCTTGGCCAACGATGTTCGCAGCGTTCTGACTGCTGCTGGAGAGACCATCCATTCAACCTACAAAAAAGGCGGCCATTGATTGACTGCATGATTCGTGCAACACACGCAACCGCGGCCTCTGATTCCACGCAGAGGCCGTTTCCTTTGCGCGAGAAAGGCATCGCCTTCGCATGAACGCCACGAACCAAAAACCCGCAGCCAGTCCAGCGCTTTCCTCCGCGTCTTCCGCCGCGCTTTCCTTCGTGCAGGCGCTGGCCGCTGTAACCGCGCAGGCATCTCTTGTGTTGCAACAGTTCTCGCCGGCGTCGGAGATGGTTTCGCTTGCCGACGCGCTGGGTCGCGTGCTGGCCGCGCCTATTCGCGCGGATCGGGATCAACCGCCCTTCGATCGTGCCACGCGCGATGGCTACGCCGTTCGCGCTGAGGATTTGCAAGGCGTAGCGACTGGCTCGCCGCTCCGCATTGTTGGGCAGATTCGCGCCGGGGAGTCATGGCCTGCACATCGCCCCGCGCTCGTTACCGGGGAAGCTGTCGAGATTGTGACCGGAGCGCCGCTGCCTCCGGGAGCCAATGCGGTTCTGATGATCGAACATGCGGAAGAGGCTGCTGGCACGTCCGCCGATAGCGCAAACCTTCGCCCCGTCGCGGGTCGCACCTTGCTCCCCGGAGCCAACATTGTACCCCGTGCCAGCGAGGCCCACGCGGGTGACACTTTGGTTGCTCCCGGAACGCGCCTCGGCGCTCCGCATATTGCTGTCGCCGCCAGTTGCGGACTCAGCAGCCTGTCTGTGTATGCGCGGCCTAGAGTCGCTATCCTTGCCACTGGAGATGAACTTGTCGAATCCGAATTAGAATCAGAAGCCGCGCCCATTGCCGCGCATCAAATCTACAACTCCAACAGCCACTCCACCGCCGCGCTCGTTGCCCAGTCTGGAGCTATTCCACTCCGCCTGCCCATTGCGCGCGACCAGCGGGAGTCTCTCGCCAGCGGCATTCGCGCTGCGCTTCATCCCGACCGGAGCGCCGATTTGCTTCTGCTCTCTGGCGGCGTGTCGATGGGGAAATACGATCTTGTCAAAGAGATTCTGGCCGACCTGGGCGCGGAGTTTTTTTTCACGGAGGTACGCATTCAGCCCGGCAAGCCGCTCGTCTTTGGTCGCATTCCAGCTAGCGATGCCAGCCCAGCGCGCTATTTTTTCGGCTTGCCGGGAAATCCTCTTTCGACAATGGTGACGTTTGCGCTCTTCGCGTACCCACTGCTCACGGCGCTGGCGGGCGAGCGAGAAGGCCAGCCCTTCTTCGCGATGGCGCGGCTCACAGGGGATGTTCGCCATGCGGCGGGGCTGACGCGCTTTCTGCCCGCATGGCTGGATCGCGCGCCGAAACACGCGCCCGGATTTTCCTCAGGGAGCGCGCAACTTGCCGAGCCAACCGTCACGCCGATTTCCTGGCATGGCTCTGGAGATGTGGCCGCCAACGCCCGCGCCAACTGCTATTTGGTCGCGCCGGAGGATCAGCCGATACTTTCCGCCGGGACATATGTCCGCATCCTGCTGCGGTAGCGCATTTTCTGGAACAAGAGAACCTTTATGGAATATAAGAAGGACAGGTCAATTCTCGAATGGAGATACCAACGTGTTCGACGCGCCGGATGATTCATCTTCTATCAACCAAGGAACTTCCTGCTCTTTGGTGAGCCGACGCACATTTCTCGCTGCGTCTTCCTGCGCTCTTGGGAGCGCGTTAGCACCAAGATTACTGGCCGAGACCAGCGCTGGATCGTTGGCGAGCCGTCACGCCGTAATGTCGGCGAGAGAGACGCTGAGCCGCCTGCTTGGAGCGCGCGCAAACGATTTCGACCTCGCATGGATACCATCGGAAGATCATCACGAAGTGTATGAGCTTTCTGCCTCGCATGGCCGGGTTCGGCTCCGGGGGAGCAGCGGCGTTGCTCTGTGTCGCGGCGCGTATGTCTACCTTCGAGAGACCTGCAACGTCATGGTGACTTGGAGCGGCCAGCATTGCGTGCTGCCAGCCAAATTCCCGGATTTCAGCGCAAGAAGAGTTCTCTGCCCCTACAAGTTTGTCCAGTATTACAACCCCTGCTCCTTTGGTTATACCACCGCGTTTTGGAATTGGGAGCGCTGGCAACGCGAACTGGATTGGATGGCGCTCCACGGCATTACGATGCCGCTTGCAATGGAGGGACAAGAGGCAATCTGGCAGCGCGTATGGCTGCAAATGGGAGTTGCCCAGGAAGAACTCGATCGTTCTTCCACGGGGCCGGGACATTTGCCGTGGCATCGCATGGGGAATATCGACAATTTTGATGGGCCGTTGCCGCAAGGCTGGATCGGGCAGAAGAAAGAACTCCAGAAAAAAATTCTGGGTCGGATGCGGAAGCTGGGCATGTCTCCAGTTGTCCCGGCGTTTTCTGGATTTGTTCCAGAAGGATTCAAGCGTGTCTTCCCGCAGGCAAAAACCTACACGGAGTTTTGGCTTCCCAAACAGCAGATGCCCCGCGAATCGATGACCTTTATTCTTGATCCCGGCGAGGCTGATTTTTATCGGGAGATCGGTGGGCATTTTATCCGAGAATACAATCGGGAGTTTGGCCCGTCTCAACACTATCTTGTGGACACCTTCAACGAATTGGCTGTGCCTGCCAGTGCCGGACATCGGTATGAAGACTTGGCGCGATTCGCGCATACGGTGTTTGAAGGCATTCTGGCGGGCGATCCGAATGGTACATGGGTGATGCAGGGATGGCTTTTCAGAAATGATCCAAAATTTTGGAACAATGCGTCGATCCAGGCATTCCTCGCCAGCGTGCCGAGTGACCGCATGATTATTCTGGATTACACCGGCGATTCGGAGGCCAAGAACAAAGATGCCGCTGCTGATCCTTTTGCTCACAACGAGTGGAAAAATCACAATTCTTTTTTCGGAAAGCAATGGATCAACGGAATGATCCACACCTTTGGCGGGAACAACAACGTCAAAGGAAATCTTGCGCTTATTGCGGCGCAATCCGCAGGGGTGCTTGCGAGTCCGGCAAGAGGCAACCTCGTCGGCTGGAGCATGAACCCAGAGGGCATCGAAACCAACGAGGTTGTGTATGAGTTGATGACCGACATTGGCTGGTCGGAAAAAAAGATTGATCTGGACACATGGATTATTTCTTATTGCCATGCCCGGTATGGCGCTTGCCCGCCCGCCATGCAAGAGGCTTGGAGTTTGCTCCGGCAGAGCGCATACTCTTGGCATAAATGGACAAGCCATCATGCGTGGCAAGCGCGTCCCAATCTCAATCCGACGGCGATCAACGTGGACTCCGGCCCTGTGTTTCGGCAGGCGGTGGAACATTTTCTCTCGTGCTCCGATCAATTGGATTCGGGGGAACTCTACCGCAACGATCTGATCGAATTGGTTGCGCAGTCCGTGGGCGGAAGCGTTGACGCGCATCTGCTGGAGGCGTGCAAAGCGCACACAGCAGGGTTGCCGGATGCGCGGGATCAAAAAGCAAAAGAGTCTCTGGAAATGCTGCTCCGCATAGATGGCCTGATGAACACGCGAGCAGATCGACATCTGGAAACATGGACGGAAGCAGCGCGTAGCTGGGGAGCCACCTCAGATATCAAGGCGTACTACGATGCCAACGCCCGTCGTCTGATTACCTTCTGGGGCTGGGTGGAGTTGAATGATTACGCCTCGCGTGTATGGTCGGGGCTCATCCGCGATTACTACGTTGGAAGATGGCAGACATTCTTCCAGGCGCTTCGGGAAAATCGACCTCCAGCCTTGGATGTCTGGGAGGAGACTTGGCTTTCTTCGCCGTACAAGCCAAGTTCTCCAATGCAGATTGACAATGTTGCGGCAGAATCGCGCCGCATGTTGGATACCTGTGTAACGTGGGCGTAAGAACTTGTTCTTTGAATCCGTCGTGCCCCAACACTCACCGCAGTGAGCATGGAGGGAGGCACGTCCGTGTAAAAATTACCACCAGTGCGGCATGGATTGCAGTATAGGATTGCGAAGTTGATGCTATCTATATGGAAAATATATAAAAACAGAAAGATTCAAATTGGCAGCGGAATTGCTTCCCATACACTTGTAGAGGCAGTCTTTTAGGTAGCCGCAATTTTTGGCAACCGACATTATTTAACCAACCACGATCGGAGAGCAACGATGCAATTTGCCAAGACAAATACAACCGTGCCCAGAGAAACTTTGCTTAAAGGAACAACGCATCTTCGGTCGATTCCGTGGATGCTGGCTGCTGGGGTTGTCGCCGCGCTGGGGTTTACCGGATGCGCGACCAAAAATTATGTACGCACCCAGACCACGCCTCTGATTCAGAAAACGAATGAACTGGACGACCAGACGGCCACCAATCGAAAGAATCTGGATGACTTGAGTCAGCGTTCAGAGCAGGGAATTACGCAGGCGCAGTCGGCTGCGGACGCTGCGAATCAAAAGGCGCTGGCGGCTGGGCAGTCTGCTGCGCAGGCGCAACAGTCGGCGCAAACGGCATGGAACCGCGCGGACTCTTTGGCCAGCGTGGTCAGCAATCTGGACACCTACCACCAGGTTGCCGACGTACAGGTTCACTTTGCTTTCAATCGCGCCGAATTAACAAGCAAGGACAAGGCGCAACTGGATCAATTTGCCAGCCAGTTGGGGAATACCCATTCCTACATTCTGGAAGTAACCGGCGGCACGGACTCCGTGGGCGGCGAGGATTACAACTATCGGTTGAGCGAGCATCGCGCAGAAGCGGCTGTGCAGTATATGGCATCGAAGTACAACATTCCGGCGTACAAGTTTTATCTGATCGGCATTGGGAAGGATAAAGAAGTGGCCAGCAACAGTACAGCCGAGGGACGCGCTCAAAATCGCCGCGTAGAAGTGCAGTTGCTCTCCAACGATGTGGGCAGTCCAGCAACGAGCAGTCCGGCAGAGGGTAGTTCGGCACCGAGCCAGCCAGCCAGCGCCCCCGGCATGTAAGGAACCCCTGTACGGAAGAGTACGGATTCTATAGACAAGCGCCTCCTGCTCGATTCCGGCATGGGGCGCTTGTCTATTTTTCTGGGGTGCCGTAAAGCGCAGGGTTCAGCGTAGGGTCGTTATACATTTTGAGTTGGCGATACAGCGCGAAGCGACGTTCGCCGCGCAGGATGGCGGCCCACAATTGATCGAGACACAGGGCAAGATCGCTGCGTTGGCGCTCTAGGATTGCCAGACGCTCACGGTTGCGCTGGGCATGTCCGGCGGGAGCGTTGGGCCGTTCGATCTCCTCCAGCGTGTGGTAGCGCTTGAGGGTGAGAATCGAGAGTCGGTCAAGCATCATTCCCAGCGTCTCCGAGTGCAGCTCGGCCAGCGGATTGGGCTGTTGCTGGCTGGCCAGTTCCTGCAACAGCAGCACGTCGCAAAATTCCATCTGGTCATTGCGTCGTTGATTGATGCGGTCAATGTTGCGCTTAGCCTGGGCAATGGCAGCATCGCCAGCGCGTGGAGCGCGCGCTTTGTCCTCCTCATGCCATAGCTCGAAGTTCGCCCCGTGCAGCGCTTCCAGCGCGGCCTCCAGAGAAACGTTGCTGCTGGCGATGGAAAAGGTCGTGTGCCATTGCAGCGTCCAGTGGTCATACAGAGCCAGAATGTTGGATGCCGGGATCATGCGCTTATAGTAGCGAAAAAATCTGATGCTCGGTTGGCGCGAAACGTCGGTTAGCATGGAAGGTAGGAGCCATATCCAGACTTTTCTATGAGCGCATCGTCATCCACCACAGATCCGGCAACCCACTGGTTGCAGACTCCACATCGTCGCTACAACCCATTACGTGGGGAATGGGTTCTGGTCTCTCCGCATCGCACGCAGCGCCCGTGGCAGGGCGAGGTGGCCACGGCCAGCACTGCGCCGAAGATTTCCTACGATCCTGCCTGCTATTTGTGTCCGGGAAACACGCGGGCGGGTGGCCATCTCAATCCGAAGTACGATGGCATCTTTGTTTTTGACAACGACTATGCGGCGCTGCTGCCCGATGCCGCGCAGGCAGGCGATGCGTTCTCGCAACATCCCCTGTTGCGCGCGGAGCAAGAGCGCGGCTTGTGCCGCGTCGTCTGCTTTCATCCCGACCACAGCCTGACGTTGGCGCACATGGAAACGCGCGACATTGAGCGCGTGGTGGAGGCATGGACGGAGCAGTACAAAGATTTGAGCGCCCGCGATTGGATTCGCTACGTACAAATTTTTGAAAATCGCGGCGCGATGATGGGCGCGAGCAATCCGCATCCACATGGACAGATTTGGGCCACCGAACATATTCCCAATGAGCCGTTGGCGGAGTTGCGAACGCAGCAGGCGTATCTCCAAACGCATCATCGTTGCCTGCTCTGCGACTATGTGAAGCTGGAGCTGGCACAGGCCGAGCGGATCATCTGTGCCAATGAAGAGTTTGTGGCGCTGGTGCCCTTTTGGGCCGTCTGGCCCTTTGAGGCGCTGGTGCTGAGCCGTCGTCATGCAGGTTCGCTGACAGACTTGGATCGCGCGCAGCAGACCGGGCTGGCGGAGATTTTGAAGCAGCTTACTACGCGCTACGACAATTTATTTGCCACCAGCTTTCCGTACACGATGGGCCTGCATCCTGCGCCCGTTGATAACCAGCCGCATCCAGAGTGGCACTTCCACGCGCATTTCTATCCGCCGCTGCTGCGTTCGGCCACGGTGCGGAAATTTATGGTGGGCTTTGAAATGCTGGGGATGCCGCAGCGGGATATTACTCCAGAGAGTGCTGCGGAGCGCCTGCGCGCTGCGGAGTGACGCTACCGATGCTTTAGCGGTTTGCTATGTTCGTGTTCTCTGCGATGCGCACGCCGCCCATGCTCTCCACATACGCGGCGACGCCGTTGTAAATGGATTCTGCAATGCGCTGCCGATAGGCGGGCCGACGAAGCTCCGCCGCATCGCTGGCGTTGGTCAGGAAGGAAATCTCGGTCAGAATCGAAGGCATGTGCGCTCCAATCAACACCACGAATGGAGCCTGTTTCACGCCGCGATTTCGCAATCCCCGATTCACTCCGCGATTGCCGCTCTCAAGTCCCTGATAGAGCGATTGCTGTACGTCCGTTGCCAGCGCGCGCGATTCGCCAATCTTGTCGCTCAGCGCGATCTTGCGCACCATGTCGGATAGCTCATACACGGAATGGTTGGCCACGGCATTCTCTCTTGCGGCCACGGCCAGCGCGTCTGGCGATGCTGTGAAGTTTAGAAAATATGTCTCCACGCCCCGCGCATCGACATCCGGGCTGGAGTTGGCGTGGATGGAGAGGAACAGGTCGGCCCTGGCCTGATTGGCAATGGTCGTGCGCGTTGCAAGCGGGACAAACGTGTCATCTCTGCGCGTGTAGATGACCTCCGCGCCCAGTCGTTCGCGCAGCAGCCTGCCCAGGCGCAGCGCCACGTCGAGCACAACATTTTTTTCTTCCAGTCCATACGGCCCCAGCGTGCCGGAGTCGTGGCCGCCGTGTCCAGCATCAATCACAATGCGATGGATGCGCAGGCCCAGCACGCGCGCCATCGAGTTGGCCGTAGCCTCCGCAACAGGCGTGTCGGAAGAAGTTGCATCCGAGGATATGGACGCATCGGCATCGGACGCATTCCCCATGTCCGATGTATTTTCCGACACTGTCGCGGGCCTTGCCGCGCGCATATTGCGCGTTTGCATTACGCCCACCAACGTGGCGGACTTCTGCGCGTGTGGAGCGTGAGGCGCATCTTGAGGGGAACTTGCGCGATCTAGTCGCGCCGTCATACGTTGGCCGTGGAGCGGTCTGCTGTGGAGATCGCGGCGTGCAATGTCTGCCTCCGCCCACTGCGCGGTTGTGCGTAGCGGGCTGGCAGGATATTGCCGCCGCAGAAATTCATACTGCGCGATGGCATCGTGGAAGTCTTTGGCGCGATGAAACTGACGGCCTTCAATTTCGAGCAACTCAGCGACGGCGAAGATGCTCTTTGGCGCTTCGGCAGAGGCCGGGTCGCCATGATAAACGGCGCGATAGGCATTCAGAACGGAGTCATATTGACGAGCTTCACGTCTGCGCTGGGCTTCGGCCAGCAGATGCTGCCGCAGAATCTGTGCATGGCGATATTGCAGCGTCGCCCGTCGCGCGCGATCCGAATGTGTAGATGAATGCGTGGACGAAAGCCGCGCCTGCGCGGGAAACGCGAGAGCCAGCCAGAGGCAAGCTGCCAGCCCACCCTTCGCGATGCGAAGGAGGAGATGGTCGTCGATCTTCGAGAGGAAAGAAGGCATGTGTCGGTACCGCAGACAACACGCCAGAGCAACCTCAGTATAGTGTGCTTCGCCCCCGCTGGAGAAAAAAATTGACAACAGGAATCATGCTGATTATCCCGGCTTCTTGATTTGGCTTATAAGCCCTATGCCTGTGTTCCCCACACTAGCCGCGTTGTTTGCGGCTAGTGTGGGAGGAATGAATCCCTTCATGGGGCCGAATCTTCAATTGCCTAGCAAGCTGCCGACAATCTCCGCAGCGCTGGCGAGCGTCGCGTCCAATGCGCCAGCGTCTTTGCCGCCCGCTTCGGCCATGTCGGGGCGTCCGCCGCCGGAGCCGCCGACTTTCTGCGCCAGCAGTCCGACAATCTTGCCCGCCTGCACGCGGCTGGTCAGGTCTTTGGTCACGCCAACGATCAGCGAGACTTTGTCCTCCTGCGCGCCGCCGAGAATCACAATGCCCGATCCAATCTGGTTGCGTAGATTGTCCACCAGCACGCGCATCTGTCCGCGATCGAGCGCGTCAACACGCTGGGCTAATACTTTGATGCCTTTCACCTCGATGGCCTGCGATCCGGCCTGCTTGAGCTTGCTGGCGGCGGACTTCATCCGCGCCTCGTCCAATTCGCGGCGCAGGCGCTTGAGTTCTTCCTCCTGCGCGGACAATTTTTGTTGCAGCGCGGCGGCTGGCGTGGCAGCATCCGTCTTGCCGACGATCTGCTGCGTGAGCTGGCTAACGGCAAATCCACGGCGAAATTCGTCCAACGCGCCGGTGCCGGTGATGGCCTCGATTCTTCTTACGCCTGACGACACGCTGCTCTCGCTGACAATCTTGACCAGGCCGAGTTCGCCCGTGGCAGAGGTGTGCGTGCCGCCGCAGAGTTCGGTGGAGAAGTCGCCAATCTTGACTACGCGGACGCGCTCTCCATACTTTTCGCCAAAGAGCGCCATCGCGTGATAGGTGTTGATCGCGTCGTCTAGAAGAACATCTTCGATGGTCTCGACACGCGTGTTGGCGAGCACATTTTTGTTGATGAGGCTTTCAATGTCCTGCAACTCTTCGTCGGCGACTTGCGTGAAGTGGGAGAAGTCAAAGCGCAGGTGGATGGGATCGTTCAACGATCCGGCCTGCTTGACGTGCGTGCCCAGCGTTTCGCGCAGCGCAGCCTGTAGCAGGTGCGTGGCCGTGTGGTTGCGCATGGTCGCGGTGCGGAAGTCGCTATCCACAACGGCCTGCAACTTGTCACCGAGGTGAATCGTCTGCTTGACGGTCACCTTGTGCGCGAAGACGCCCTGCACGGGTTTGGAGCAGCCACGAACATCGGCAACGGTGAGGTTGCCGTCTTCAGAAAGCAGCCAGCCGTGATCGCCGACCTGACCGCCGGAATCGGCGTAAAAGGGCGTGTGGTCGAGAACGATCTCTGCGGCATCGCCGGGCTGGAGCAGTTGCACGCCTACACCGTCTTTGACGAGTGCGAGCACTTCGCAGCCTGCGGACTGACGTTGCGTGTACCCCTCGAAGATTGTCTTGGGGAGTTCGCGGTAGACCGGGCTGGCCGTGGCTTTGGAGCCACCCTTCCACGAGGCGCGCGCGCGGGCTTGCTCTTCGGCGCGAGCGGCCTCAAAGCCTTCCATGTCGAAGGCAATGCCCGCATCGCGGGCCGCATCCACCATAAAGTCGAGGGGAAGACCGTAAGTTTCATAGAGGTGAAAGGCGTCTTTGCCTAAGAGATAAATCGGCCCCTCAGCTTCTTTCTCTACAGGCTTGAAGGGAGACTCCATATACTCTTCATCAATGCGATAGCCAGTCATATCGAAGAAATTGAAAGATCCGCCATCATTGATAAATTCATCAAGCAGACCTGACTCTCTACCCACGAGAATTTCCTCTGCCTCTTCGTGCCGGTCTTTGGCTTCCTGAATTTTGCGCTCAAGTTCTTTGGAACCGATCTCAAGCACTCTCGCAAACTGTTCTTCTTCTGCGAGGACAACTTTTGAGACACGATCAACACTGTCTTTTAGTTCTGGATAAGCATCCTGCATCTCATCGCGGACGGAGAAGACCATTTGGTGCAGGAAAGGCTTTTCTTGCCCGAAGAGACGACCGTGCCGGATACCACGACGTAAAATCTTGCGCAGTACATACCCACGGCCTTCATTGGCCGGCAATATTCCATCGGAGATAAGAAACGTTGCGGCTCTGGCATGATCAGCGATGATGCGCAGCGAGGCATTTTGAACTGGGTCTTCTTTTAAGTTCACTCCTTTGTTTGACTCTGGCTCGATCATGAGCATGAAAGCTTGTTTTATCAGTGGCGTAAACAAATCCGTCTCAAAGTTGGACAGTTTGCCTTGCAGTACGGCGGCGAGGCGTTCGAGTCCCGCTCCGGTATCGACGCAGGGTTTGGGCAGCGGCGTTAATTTCCCATCCGCACTGCGGTCGAACTGCATGAAGACCAGATTCCAGATCTCGACGTAGCGCGCGTCATCCTGACCAAAGGGCAAATCTTTAGCGGGCGTATCGGAAGCGGCCACGCCCATGTCGTAATAGATTTCGCTGCACGGGCCGCAGGGGCCGGTGTCGCCCATCTGCCAGAAATTGTCCTTCGCGCCCATCGGAACAATGCGCTTTCTGGCGTCATCAGCATCCATGCCGGACTTCAGCAATTCGTCGAGCCAGAACTGATAGGCTTCGTCATCGCGGACCACGCCATTCTCGCCCTTGAAAATTGTGACGTAGAGTTTGTCTTTATCGAGGCCGAACCATTTTTCCGACGTGACCAGCTCCCACGCATAGGCGATAGCTTCCTTTTTGAAGTAATCGCCAAAGCTGAAGTTGCCCAGCATCTCAAAAAATGTATGGTGGCGGCGGGTGAAGCCGACGTTCTCCAGATCGTTGTGCTTGCCGCCAGCGCGGACGCACTTCTGCGCGGTGGTGGCGCGAGTGTAGGCGCGCTTTTCTGCGCCGAGAAAGACATCCTTGAACTGGTTCATGCCCGCGTTGGTAAAGAGCAATGTGGGGTCGTTGTGCGGCACCAGCGAGGAGGAATGGACGCGAGTGTGCCCGTGGCTCTCAAAAAACTTCAGGAACATTTCCCGGATATCGGAGCCGGACATGGGAGGTTTTGGCGTGCTGGACATGATTGTTCCTAGTCTAGCAACTGCAGCCGCGTTGGGAAGCTCTGATCAAGTTTTACTGCTGTCCCTCAGAGGCTAAGGCCCGCCTTGATTTTCTTGGAACTATGGACGGGCTGAAGCCCGTCCCCTTCACGACTAAAATCCCGCCCCTTCAAAACGCTGATTTGTTCAGAGATTCCGCAGGTCTTGATCGGGATTATCCTGTGCTGCGCAGTCCAGCGGCGATGCCATTGATGGTGGCGGCGATGGCGCGCTGGACGGAAGGTTGGGTGTCGCCTGCGCGCTTGCGGCGCAGCATCTCCACCTGAATCAGGCTCATCGGATCGACATATGGATTGCGAACCTGAATGGAGCGTGCCAGCACCGGATTGCTCTCTAGCAGCGTCTTCTGACAGGTTACATCCAGCACCATTTGGCGCGTGCGCTCAAACTCCGCCTCAATTCTTCCGAAGACGCTCTCGCGAATCGCGGCATCCTCCACCAGCGAGGCGTAGAGGCGACCGATGCCCAGATCGGCCTTGGCCAAGGCCATTTCCACATTGCGCATCACGTCAATGAACAGGGGGAATTCGCGCATCATCTCGCGCAGGCGCTCCAGTCCGCCCTGTTGCGCATAAGACTCCAACGCATGACCCACACCGAACCAGGCCGGAATCATGTGGCGGCTCTGCGTCCAGCCAAAGACCCAGGGAATGGCGCGCAGATCGCCAAAGCTGTTCTTGCTGGAGCGGCGCGAGGGGCGCGAGCCAATGCGCGCGCTCTCCAGTTCATTCACCGGAGTGGCCTCGGCAAAGTATTGGAGCACGGCAGGGTCTTCAGGAATGTTTTTGCGATAAAAAGCGTAGGAGGTGGCGGACATGGTCGCGAAGGCCTGCTCCCACTCCTCGCGCATTACTCCGGTGCGATGACCATCGACGCGACGCGCCTCAGGCCGCGCCAGCGCATCGAGCGAGGCAGCCAGCATCAGTTCCAGATTGCGCTCGGCCAGCACCTGGTCAGAGTATTTCCAATGCAGAACTTCGCCCTGCTCGGTGAGGCGGATCTCCCCGGTAAAGGCATCCATTGGCTGTGCGTAAATGGCGCGATGTGTGGGGCCGCCGCCGCGTCCCACGGTTCCGCCGCGACCATGAAAGAGGCGCAGATGCACATTGCACTCGCGAGCTACCTGATGCAGTGCGCGATGGGCCTTGAAAATCTCCCAGGTGCTGGTCATCATGCCGCCATCTTTGTTGGAGTCGGAGTAGCCGAGCATGACCTCTTGCCGCCGCGACCAGGAATTGAGCAGCGGCTGATAAGCATCCAGCGTCCAGAGTTCGCGCGAAATCTCCGCAGCATTGCGCAGGTCTTCAATGTATTCGTACAGCGGCACGGGCATCAGGCCGGGGAGGGTCTCCGTCGCAGCGCAGGTAACGCCCTGGCTCCGCGCCAGTTGCAGAACGTGCAGTACATCGTCCACGCTGCTGGCACCACTGATGACGTACTGCCGCAAAGCATCGCCCGCGCCCTCTGCCTGCAAATCGGCGATGGCGCGGAAAGTATCCAGCACGTCGATGGTCTCTGGGGACAGCGGCACGGCAAAGGCTGCCGGATCGGCGCTGGGCGAGGGCCAGGTCTGCATCTCCGTTAGGGCGCGATCATGCAGCTTCGCGTGCTGGCGAAGGTCGAGCGTTTGCAGATGCAGGCCGAAGGCGCGGACTTCCAGAATGAGAGGATCGACGAGCGTCCGCGCCAGACGCACTCCAGCATGGGTGGCGAGGCTGGTTCGCAGCAGGTTTAAGTCTTCCAGAAATTCCGCAGCGGAGTGATACGGCGGCAGAGCCGCGCAGCTATTCTGTTCTGTCGTCGCTGTGCGTCCCGCGTCCACGCGCTCGCGAATACAGAGGACAAATCGCCGATATAGCTCATTCTCGTAACGCTCGCCAAAGCCTTGCCCTGACCGCTCGCGCAGCTTGACGTAGGAAGACAGGCGGTCGAGGAGGGCGTCGCTGAGCGTCACGCGCTCCGAGGAGCTGGTGAGCAGGTCGAAGATCAACTGCACGCGCTGGGTATAGTGCTTGCGCAGCTTGGTGGCGGCCATGGTCAGCGCCCTGCGCGTCACATCCGGCGTGACGTTGGGATTGCCATCGCGGTCGCCGCCGATCCAGGAGCCGAACTCCACAAACTGCGGCAGGTCGATTGCTTCAATGACAATGCCGTACTCCTCGGAGAATGCAGCGGCGACCTCCTGAAACAGCAGCGGCAGGGTTTGAAAGATGGCGATCTCGTAATAATCGAGGCCCATCTTCACTTCGTCGTAAACAGACGGGCGGCGGTTGCGTACTTCGTCGGTCTGCCAGAGCGAGGTGATCTCGGACAGGATAGCCCGTTCCAGCGCGCGCAAGTCCTGATCCGGCAACGGAATGCGATCCATGCGTTCGAGATATCCCCCAATGCGGCGACGCTTGAAGAGGACAGAGCGGCGGGCAACCTCCGTGGGGTGCGCAGTGAAGACCGGTGTAATGCGAATCTGGCACAGAAAGGCCAGAGCTTCTTCGGCAGAGATGCCCGCCTGATGCATCCGGCGCAGGGTTCCGCGGATTTCTCCGGGTTGCGGGCCACGCTTGCCGCCTGCTAGCAGATGCGCCTGACGACGACGCTTGCGATGATTGGTCTCGGCAAGATTGATTAGCTCAAAATAAAAACCAAAGGCGCGGGTAAGTTGAGCGGCGAAGACACTGTCGAGATTCTGAATTTGGCGCATGGCCTGATTCAGTAGGGCTTCGGCGGCGCTCCGATCCTTGCGTTGGCGCGCCTGACGGCCCTCCATCGTCTGACGACGCAGGTCTTCAACGGCCTGAAAGAGAGGCTCGCCCGCCTGCTCGCGCAGCACTTTGCCCAGCAAAATTCCCAGCGAACGTACATCGCGACGCAGGGGAGCTTCTTTGCGCGTGCCTTCCTGCTCCTGCACTTCGGCCAAGCGCTCGACCCAGTTTTCTGGCTTCCAAAGAGGTTCCATGCATCCTCAATTCGTGAATTTGAAATCGTGCCTTCCAAGGCGTGCCTGTGTCGTCGCAGACCCCTTCTATGGATTCTAAGAGAGTGCGGCCTGTTCTTCCAATTGCAGCGCCAGAGATTCCCATTCGGCCAACGCCGCCGCATGATCCTGGCGCAACTGGTCGAGTTGGCGGAGCAGCGTCTGGGTCTGCTCGGCAGAGACAAAAATAGCCATGCCCTGCTCGGCGGTTTGCATGGCAGCCTCCAGGCGCGGGATGTTCTCTTCCAACTCCGCGCAGCGTTCCTCCATCTGCCGCTTCTTGATGGGGTTCACTCGTTTGACTGGCGAAGCGGCAAAAGGTTTTTCTTTTTGTGGGAGCGTAGAGAGACTTGTCATTACAGGCGTTGGCGCAGACAATAGATTTCCAGCAGGAGATTTTTTCTGTATCTCCTTTCGGGTTTCCAAGGGCGCTTGCTTCTCCTGCTGGCGCAGATTCTCTCCGTGGCGCAGGTAGTCCTCGTAATTGCCGGGATAGACGCGCAGCGCGTGGTCGCGCACCTCAAAAACACGCGTGGCCAGCTCATCCATAAACAAGCGGTCGTGCGAGACAAAGAGAATGGTGCCGGAAAATCCGCGCAACGCTTGCAGCAAGACTTCTTTTGCGCGCAAGTCCAGATGGTTGGTCGGCTCATCCAGCAGCAGCAGATTGGCAGGACTCACCAGCAAGCGCGCCAGCGCGTAGCGATTGCGCTCACCGCCGGAGAGCACGCCGAGAGGCTTAAAGACATCGTCGCCGGAAAATAAAAAGCAGCCAAGCAAACTCCGCAACTGCACCTGCGGAATGCGCGGCGCGGCTGCGCCCATGTCGTCCAACATGCGCGCCTCTGGATCGAGAGCTTTGTATTGATCCTGCGCGAAGTAACTCATCGTAACGTTGTGGCCTAGGTGAATGGTGCCCGCAGTGGGCGCATGACTGCCTGCCAGCAGGCCAATCAGCGTGGATTTTCCGGCGCCATTCGGGCCGACCAAAGCTACGCGGTCGCCGCGCTCAATGGTGAAGCCAATGTCAGAGAGAACGTTGAGGTCGCCGTAGCTCTTGCTCAGATGTTGCACCTCTGCCACGGCGCGCCCACTGGGAGGCGGTTGCGGAAAGGTAAAGTGAACGACAGGTTCTTCAGGAGGCAATTCGATGCGCTCGATGCGCTCCAGTTCCTTGACCCGGCTTTGCACCTGCTTGGCCTTGGTGGCCTGGGCGCGGAAGCGCGTGATGAATGCCTCCAGATGCTCGATCTGCTCGCGCTGGTTGCGATAGTTGGCCTCCAGTTGCGCCTTGCGCTCGGCTTTCTGCTGGAGATATTTTTCGTAGTTGCCGCTGTAGACATGCAGGCCGCGATTCCAGATTTCGACCGTCTTGCGCACCGTGACATCGAGAAAATAGCGGTCGTGGGAGATGACGACGAAGGCGTGCGGATACTGCTGGAGATACTCTTCGAGCCAGTTGCGCGCCTCAATGTCGAGATGGTTGGTTGGCTCGTCAA
>DAHXNK010000198.1 GCA_027365415.1 Acidobacteriaceae bacterium | reverse complement strand
AACTCGCTCATCGTTGCTACATGCTTGCCGATCGATCGCCTCCAGTGCTGCCTGGACACCCAGAGGCTCGAGCCGGCGCAGCAGCTCCTCCTCGATCAGCCGCTCGGCCTTCAACCCGCCGAAGGAAATGCATCGACCGGTGCCGTGATTGATCATCGCGCCTTGACACGCGTAGCGCAGACAGTTGCCCTTCACGCCACCGTAGGTCACGTGAAACTTCCGGCCGCAGTGACCACAGCGTACAAGTCCTGCCAGCAGCGCGCCGCCGTTGCGCGCTGGTCCGCGCACCAGTCGCCCCTTCATGGCCGCATTGTGCGTGATTTGTCGTTGATTGGCCTGGTACTCATCCCAGTCAATGTAGCACTCGTGATGTTGGATGATCAGAACTTGCCACTGCTCCTGCGGTACGCGCAAGCCCCCGACGCTGTGTTTGCGCCCCTGCTCGATGCGGGTGACAGTCTTGGTTCGTCCGAATGCGTATGCGCCAGCGTAAATCGGATTGCTC
>DAHXNK010000197.1 GCA_027365415.1 Acidobacteriaceae bacterium | reverse complement strand
ACTTGCGTGTGATTTCGAGCTGGCTTGGCATATACGTCGACATCATTCCCATTCCTTTAGGAAAACTTCTTTCCAGAAAAATCTATTCCAGCGCGCCGCTATTCTCCATAGCCCAGCGCGCAACTTCCTGAACCAACCGCGGTCTGCTGCAAGGATCGCGAGGGTCGCGCAGTATGTCTGGCTCGCATCCACCGGAGCCAGATACGATGGCCGACCGTGCATTCCATGCGGCCATTCTGATCTCGCCTGCCTGCGGAGCAAATGGTGCCTGCCCCTGCCGGAGAGCGAGAGACTGCGCAAGGCTTTTAGAATAGCGAATTTTTAGGGTCGGAGTCAACGGGAAGATGGGGATTCCTGCGCTGGGGACGTGTTTTTGTGAATACCGGAGGGGAATGCCTCAAAGATGGTGCGACAGGGGCGGGGAATGTCCCACCACACCGCCGGGGGTGTCCATTCAAGCCTTCTTTGGGCTTGAGTGGGCGGGAAATTCCCAGGTTTAAAAATCGAGACC
>DAHXNK010000196.1 GCA_027365415.1 Acidobacteriaceae bacterium | reverse complement strand
GACGCCGGCGACAATGAGGGCGCGGCGGCGGCGTTCGAGCGCTCGCTGAAGCTCGATCCCAAGCAAGCCAAGGCCGGCGAGATGCTGGTGCTGACCGGGATCGTCGCCGGCGATTTCACTCAGGCCGAAAGCCACCTCGCCGAACTCCGCGAGCAGGAGGGCGATGCCGCCGTGGTCGGCAATCTCGATGGCCTGCTGAAACTCGCGAAGATGGATTATCCCGGCGCGGAAGCGGCTTTCGCCGGCGTCATCAAGGCCCATCCCGACGCGGTGGCGGCGAAGCTCAGCCTGGCGCGGCTGCAACTGATCGAGGGGCAGGACGACGCCGCCTGGAAATTGCTCGACGACGTGCTCGCCAAGCAGCCGGGGAACCGCACCGCGCTCAATATCGCCGTCGCCGCGCGCGAACAGGAGGGCCAGCCCAAGGAGGCGCTGGCGCTGCTCGCGCAGGCGCATGCGGCGGTGCCGAACGACGTCAACATCGCCGCGAGCTATGCCGGGATGCTGCTTCGC
>DAHXNK010000195.1 GCA_027365415.1 Acidobacteriaceae bacterium | reverse complement strand
GTTAAATAAATAATCTTTAACAAAAGGTTAAAAACGCATAATGCTTGAAGGTTTAATGCCTTCAACTTCCAGATGCATCATTTGTAGAATGCCAATTTTTAGAGGTCTTTATTGCTCAGACTGCCAGAATGAACTTGGGAGAACCAGAACGGCAGACGAACCTCCCCTTGAACAGTGGCTGGAGCAAAAGAGGGTGAGAAATTCCACAGAAGATAAGATAGACACAACAATAGAGGATTTTTTCCAGATTGCGTGAATTCGACCGTATGAAAAATTAGATTTTCCATAGAATTTCTTGACCTGTGTTCCGGAATCTGTAATTAGTTTTTCATCATTCTGAAAAGTTCACCAGATTAGTTTATTTATTTTATTGTTAATAAAATCAAATAATTTTTAAACCATTGCCCGATCTAGGTCTGGTGAAACAATGACAGAAAAATGGGAGAAAAAGACAACACTGAAACCAAAGGGGCTCGACGGAATATCAGACCAGCAGATAGAATATCACTTTGAG
>DAHXNK010000194.1 GCA_027365415.1 Acidobacteriaceae bacterium | reverse complement strand
ATGATGAGCGCATCGGACAACCCATTTGACCTGCCGCGCAACGCCGCGAACCACACGCCGCTCTCACCGCTCAGCCTGCTCACCCGCACCGCGCGCGTCTATCCAAACCACCTCGCGGTGGTGCATGGCGCGCGCCGCTTCACCTGGGCCGAAACCGCTTCGCGCTGCCGCCGTTTCGCGGCCGCCCTGGCGGCGCGTGATATCGGCCGGGGCGATGTGGTGGCGATCATGGCGCCCAATATCCCGGCGCTCCTGGAGGCGCATTTCGCGGTGCCGATGCTGGGCGCCGTGCTGAACGCGCTCAACACCCGGCTCGATCCCGAGAGTGTCGCCTTCATCCTCCGCCATGGCGGGGCCAAGGTTCTGCTCGCCGACAGCGAATTCGCGCCCATCATCGCGCCGGCGCTGGCGCTGCTGCCGAGCGAGGCGCGGCCGCTGGTGATCGATATCGCGGATGACGCGGTGCCCGAGGGCACACGGCTCGGCGCGATCGAATACGAGGAATTTCTCGCCGG
>DAHXNK010000193.1 GCA_027365415.1 Acidobacteriaceae bacterium | reverse complement strand
GCACCTGGCTGTCCGCTTGAACAGATGATGTACTCGAATATGTACACAAACCAGTTGCATTCAGCACTCCGCCGCTGCTGCAGAAAGAAACGTGCGGAAGCAGGGCAATCGGTGACACGGCTCACCCGATTTTCTGTTTTACTTGGGTGGTGTATTCTTGTAGCACCTTAAAAGGTGCTTTGAATTGGAGGAGATGATGCTCGATATCACAAAAGACATCCAGTCGTTGACCAGCTTCCGCCGCAGCTCCGGGGATTTCATGAAGCAGCTTCGGAAGAGCAAGCGCCCGGTCGTGCTCACCGTCAACGGAAAAGCTGCCGCTATCGTGCAGGATGCGGAAGCCTACCAGCGTCTTCTCGATATAGCTGCCCGTGCGGATGCGGAAGAAGGTATCCGCCAGGGGCTGGATGATGTTGCTCGCGGACGCACTCGTCCGGCGAAAGAGGTCTTTGACCAGATTCGCCGCAAACATGCCATATCGCGTTGAATTCGCCGCGCGAGCGGCCCGCGATCTC
>DAHXNK010000192.1 GCA_027365415.1 Acidobacteriaceae bacterium | reverse complement strand
GGCTGCAGCACCCCCGCCAACGGCGGTGGCGGCGGCATCATCAACAACGGTATGTTGACGGTGAGCAACAGCGCCATCACCAACAACTCGGCTAACAACAGTTGCTACTACGCCATTGGTGGCGGCATTGCCAACGGAGCGGGTACGTTGACGGTGAGCAATACTACCTTCTCTGGCAACTCGGCCAATGCCACCAACGGCAACGGTGCCTACGGTGGGGGCATTGCCAACAATCACGGCGGCACGGTATTCGTGAGCGACAGCACCTTCACGGGCAACGGCGCTGGCGGCAACAACAGCGGTGGTGGTGGTGCCATAATGAACGGCAGCGGTGGCACGATGACGGTGAGCAACAGCACACTCACGGGCAACTCGAGCAGCGTTACAGGCGGCGCCATTGCCAACTACGGTACTACGTTGACGGTGAGCAACAGCACCATCACGGGCAATACCTCTTGGTACAACGGCGGCGGCGGCATTACCAACGCTACCACGGGAACGTTGACGATCATCAACA
>DAHXNK010000191.1 GCA_027365415.1 Acidobacteriaceae bacterium | reverse complement strand
CGTTCCACAATCCACTGGTCATTTGTGTCGACCATCTTTTCCAGGTCTGCATTGGTCAACAAACGGGGCGGAACATAGGTGCCGAGCGCGCTGATTTTTGCCCGGTGCAGCGACCGCGGTCGAAGATCGAATTTCAATGGGTTGGCCTCGAAACATTCTGTTGTGTATGTTCGCCGGAACTGCGTGCATCAGGCTGGCTGGATGGCTGAATGACTTGCGCCGGGTATCCCACTGCACACGCATGGGCCCGTTGCCGTTGCTTCCTTCCGGACCTGGCGGGGTTGGCGGGATTGCGTCGCGTAGGACCCGGCACAAGTTCGATGATATCACCGCGCAGCGGCGGATCGAGAGGCCGCAGGCATTTGCTGCGGTTGATAGAATAGAAGGTGTGAACAGTCTTGGTCGTCGCAGTCGGCGTATCGGGAGGTAAAGATTCCGTCGCGTGCGCCCTGGCCGTCGATCGCCATTTGAAAAGCATCCGACACACCGGCCCCCGCCTATTGATCCATGCGGATTT
>DAHXNK010000190.1 GCA_027365415.1 Acidobacteriaceae bacterium | reverse complement strand
CTTGTCCTGGCGCACGCGCTCGCGCTCGGCGGCCAGCAGCGAGGCATTGCCCGCCTGCAGCCTGGCCAGGCGCTCGCGCTCGAACGCCAGTTGCTGCTGCTTGAGCCGGAAGTTGAGCTTCTCGTCTTCGTACTTGAACTTGGGCACGATGCCCTGCGCGGCCAGCGTGGCATCGGCCTTCAGGTGCATCGCCGCGCTTTCCACCTCGACCTTCATCGCCTCGATGCTGGAGCGCTGCGCCAGCACCGTACTTTCCTGAGACTGCTGCTTGGCCAGCAGGTCGGCCCGCGCCGCGGCGTAGTCGGCCAGCGCGCCCTGCGCGGCATTGGCCACCTGCGGGTTGGAGAGTTTCAGCAACGGCGCGCCAAGCGCCACGGCCTGCCCCGGCTCGACATACCTGGCCTCGACGATGCCGGACGCCGGCGCCGCCACCCAGCGCGACTCGGCCGGCACCAGCTTGCCCGCGGCCTGCACCTGCACCACGAACGGCCCGCGCGTCACCGTGCCCAGCCACACCTCGGAACGCGCTACT
>DAHXNK010000189.1 GCA_027365415.1 Acidobacteriaceae bacterium | reverse complement strand
CAAAGAACTATCTCCCATTGTACGCCGATTGCCCAGAAGTCTGGCCTCGTTGACGTCTTGAACACTCGTTGCCCAAAATACGGAGTTTTGCACAAGCTTTACGCGGAGTTCTACGGTACAACAGGTTGTAAGGAGCGTGGCATGGGTTCAGCAGGCGGCAAAGGCGGAGCAGATCGAGCAGGGAAGGCGGTCATCCTCATTCGGATGATGGTCGGAGGGGTGTTTCTGTCGGAGGGAATTCAGAAATTTATGTTTCCAGCAGATCTTGGAGCGGGGCGCTTTCATCGGCTTGGCATTCCCTGGCCGCATGAGACGGCGATCCTCGTCGCAGTGGTGGAGATTTTGTGTGGGGCCGCCGTGCTGTTGGGGATGGAGACGCGCTGGGCCGCGCTGGGACTGCTGTGCGTGAATCTTGGCGCAATTGTTGCGACAAGAATTCCGCTGTATCGGCATACCGATCTGTGGACAACGCTGCATGAGAGCCGTGTGGATGCCAGTATGTTCCTTGGAATTTTGTTTCTTTTGATCGCCGGCAGCG
>DAHXNK010000018.1 GCA_027365415.1 Acidobacteriaceae bacterium | reverse complement strand
CCGATTCCCTATCCCGACGGGTTGGCATACGCGCCGAAGGTAAAGAAAGTGTTTGTTTCCGATGAGCATGGTGGCGCAGATGCGGTCATAGATGCCACAAACAACACGCTTATCACTACAATTCCTCTCGGTGGAGGAGCGGGAAACACTGTGTACGATCCGGTATCTGGACACATCCTGGTGGCGGTACACGGTGTGAATATGCTCGTTGTTATCGATCCGGCAACCAACAGAATCTTAGGCCGATATCCACTTCCAGGCATTGAGGACCCTCATGGGATTGCGCTTAACCTGGCTGACCACATGGCCTTCGTCGCCGGAGAAAAGAACCATTCGCTGGCTGTGGTTGACCTGAACACGATGAAGATGCTGTCGAGCTACCCTGTGGGCGACGATCCCGATGTGCTAGCCTTCGATCCCGGCCTGAAGCGGCTGTACGTTTCCGCCGAGTCTGGAACCGTGACGATTTTTCAATACCGCAACAAAAAACTGGCCTTACTTGGTTCGCTCAACATGCCTCATGCACACACCGTAGCCGTTGATCCGCAAACGCATCTCGTCTATTTTCCGCTTGAAAACATCAACGGCCACCCGCTATTGAGAATCATGCGGCCTGCGGGTCGGAACTAGGAACACCCCGAAACAAAAATCGACCGCAGACGCTCTTCTGTCTGCGGTCGATAGCAAAGCTTCGATATTCTGAACGATGGCTTAGTCGTAATACTCCAGCCCTAGGTGGGTGATCAAATCCTCGCCTTGGATGTAGCGCAGTGTGTTCTTCAGCTTCATCGACTGAATAAACAGATCATGCTCTGGATATAGTCCTTCGCGTGTCATGGGCGACTTAAAGAAGAAGCTGAGCCACTCCTGAATGCCCAGACCGCGCAACTCGCTGCTGCGCGCCGCCAAGTCCAAAAAGAGCACCAGATCGAGCGCAATCGGCGCGGCCAGAATCGAGTCGCGACAGAGAAAATCGACCTTGATCTGCATGGGATAGCCCAGCCAGCCAAAGATATCGATGTTGTCCCAACCCTCTTTGTTATCACCGCGTGGCGGGTAATAGTTAATGCGAACCTTGTGGTAAATATCGCCATATAGGTCGGGGTATAGTTCTGGTTGCAGGATGAAATCCAGCACGCCCAGCTTGGATTCTTCCTTGGTCTTGAACGACTCTGGATCGTCCAGCACCTCGCCATCGCGATTGCCCAGAATGTTCGTCGAGTACCAGCCGCTAACGCCGAGCATCCGAGCCTTGAAGGCGGGGGCCAACACGGTCTTGATGAGCGTTTGTCCGGTCTTGAAGTCTTTGCCGCAAATGGGAGCGTTGTTTTTTCTGGAAAGCTCCTGCATCACTGGCAAATCGACAGTCAGATTCGGCGCGCCATTGGCGAAGGGGATGCCTTCCATCAGTGCGGCGTAGGCATAAATCTGCGAAGGAGCGATGGCCACGTCATTGGCTTCCATTCCCTTTTCAAACGCGGCAATTGACTGATGTACTACCGTCGGCTCGATAAAAATTTCCGTCGAGCCGCACCAGATCATTACCTGACGCTCGGTCTTCTTTTTGAACTCGCGGATGTCCGCGCGCACCTGCTCGGCTAACTCCCGCTTGTTTTTTCCCTGCTTGACATTAGTTCCCTGCAACCGCTTGACATAATACTGGTCGAAGACCGCAGGCATGGGACGAATGGATTCCAGAAATGGACGGATGGACTGAAGCAAATCCTTATCGAGAACCTTCGCCGTGCTGGCAGCCTCATACATATTGCCGGGAAAAATATCCCAGCCAGTGAATACCAGATCGTCCAGCCCGGCCAGGGAAACAAAGTCTTTGACCAGCGGTGTTCGGTTGTCGGTTCGCTTGCCCAAGCGCACCGTTCCCATTTGCGTGACGGAACCGATGGGCTTGGCCAGTCCCTTGCGAACGGCCTCGACCCCGGCCATAAATGTGGTGGCGACGGCCCCCATGCCGGGGATCATAATGCCGAGCTTGCCTTTGGCGGGCGTAATCGTATTTACCCCGGCAGACGGATTGTTGCCGGTCTCGTTTGTTGCCATGCTGTGTAGAACCATCCTTCTTGCTTGGATTTGAATTGCTTGGATTTGAATTGCTCGGATTTGCGTTTATGGTGGACTCCCTAGTGTCTACCTTGGCAAACATCTTTGGCAAATCGCACATCTAGCTGGAGCACTCGCCGCACACTCCCGCAAGAGAAATGGCCCGCGCAATGCGCAGGCCATTTGGGTGATCTCCCCAGAAAACTTAGGCGGAATGTTTGGCAAATCGTTCGCGAACTTCCACGGGAAGCCGATGCTGCAAGGCTCTGGCCTGCTCGGAGAGGAAGGTTGGCGCGGGGGTCGTGATGGCAACTAAAATCCAAGCCAGCATGGACACCAGCAGCCCCAGCACGGCAATCAACTGAACGCTGACCGCTACCGACATCTGGCGAAGCTGCAAATGCAGCAGAACCCAGCTACCGAGTGGCTCAACCTTATGCGCCACATCCAGTGCCAGAACAAAGGCGGCAATGGAAAGCGTCGCAACGCCGATCAGCAACACGTCAATGGTGCGATGCAGACGCTGGCGAGAATGGCAGTGAGAGCAACGGCGAAGGTGTTCTTCGTAATCTTTCCGCATCTCCGAATGGATTCCAGAGATGTCGTAACGCCACCCGGAAAGAATGTCTCCTACGGTCGGATCCACGCACATATTTTTTTGCATAGTTTCCTGATTCCTTGGAGCGTATTCCACTTCTCTTCACGCAATTGTAACGTGTTCAGCGACAAAACGCTACAAGTAGATGGATTCCAATGGCGCATTTTGCGTTGCCAGCATCACCTGGTTGTCCGTGGTATTCGAGCGCCCCTGCAGGGCGCGTTCGGCGGAAAGCCGCGCCAATGCTGGCAGATTGTTACTCTCCGAAAGATGCGCCAGTACAATCCAGCGCGCATAGCCGTCAAATCTATTCGCCAAAAATTCGCCCACAGCATCGTTCGACAAATGCCCGACACGCGAAAGCACTCGCTGCTTGATTGCCCACGGATAGGGGCCATCGCGCAGCATCTCCACGTCGTGGTTGGATTCAAGAATCAGCAAATCGGCCCGCCGCAATTGCATCTGGACATTAGGCGGCATGTAGCCAAGATCTGTGGCCACAGCAATGCGCATCCCTTCGGCTTCCAGAACAAAGCCCACGGGATCAGCGGCATCGTGGGGGATGGTAAAGGGCGTAATGGCAATATCGCCGATCGTAAAAGATTTTCCCGCGCAAAAATACTCTACCACCGGCAGATAGGCAGGATTGCTGGTGCCTGCCTCGCCACCTACTTCGCCGGGAAGCGCTTGCGGATCATCGGCAGCAGCAGCAATCTCTATGACCTCCGCAGTCTCGCAGGTCTCCAGAGAAGCCTCGGTTAGATTTTGCGTGGACAGATTTGCTTCCGACTCTTCCGCTGCCAGCGCCTGCGCTGCCGCTTTTTGTTTGCGCGTCTCCAGCCACGCGGGAAAGCTCATCGTCTGGCGCGGGGTTACATAGCGCGCCCAGGCGCGATGCGTGCCTTCAGTAAAGTACACGGGCACGCGCCACCGACGCGCCAGCACCGACACGCCTTGAATATGATCCTGATGCTCGTGCGTAATGAGCAGGCCGTCAATCTTGTCCGGGTCTTCGCCAGCAAAGCGCATCCGCTTGACGATCTCGCGACAACTCAGCCCTGCATCCAAAAGAATACGGGTGCTGCCCGTGCTGATGACCGTGCAGTTCCCTTTCGACCCTGAAGCCAGTACGGTGCAACGAAGCATGTTTCCAGAGTAGCGCGTTTTGCTGTGGACGTTACTTGTAGGAATCAACACGCGGGCAGAAGAACATACCGAGAAACATTTACCCCTAGCTGTTAGCCTAGCCCAAAGGATACGATCCAGACAGCAAGGAGATTACTCAATGAACAAAAAAGATGAGGCGCAACTGTCCTTCTCCGGGGCTATTGAAGGTGGAACCGGGAAGACCGTGGGTTCCGTGGACACGGTGGAACATGGTCACTATCGCGACAATATCCATCATGCCCATCGTCCTTACTGGAAACGCGCGCATCGAGATTGGCGTGTTTGGGTCGCACTGTTCTTCCTCTTTGCGGCGATGTTCGTGTATGTGATGAGCGACGACTTGGCGCTGATCCCTCGCAGCCACCAGAGCCAACCGCAGTCAAACTCCGTCAATAAATGACGGGGCCGGAAAATGACGGGGCCAGATCGATTTGCAACCGGGTACTCCATACTCCCCGCGCAAAACGCTGGTAGATTTGGGCACACGGCAGAGGATCGGCTGACATGTTGGAAAGAATTCCCCCACTCAAGCCCAAAGAAGGCTTGAATGGGGCACCGGGCGCTCCATCTCTGGAGATTTCTTAAACGACTACTTTGTTCAACGACTTGCTGATCGTATCCTTTGGGACAAAGCCCACAATCTGCTCCGCGACCTTGCCGCCTTTGAAGATCAGCAGCGCGGGAATGCCACGGATGCCATAGCGCATCGGCGTGGCGGAGTTGCTGTCCACGTCCATCTTCATCACCTTGAGCTTGCCCTGATACTCCTGGGCAATCTCATCCACAATGGGAGCCAGCGCCCGACACGGGCCACACCATGCTGCCCAGAAATCCACCAGAACGGGCTGGGCCGATTGCAAAACCTCTGCCTCAAACGTTGCATCGCTTACTTCGTGTACTGCCAGTCCTGCCATGAAAATCCCTCCTGAAAATAATGGGAGCTGGACATGCGCCCTTCCCCCTTATGAACTCTCCAGCATACTAGATGCGGCACATGGACGATTGGTCACAGAAATCGCATGAAAATATGCTTGAAGTCTACACCGCCGCGCATTTTGCAAATTCGCACTCCATAATTTCTACCGTATCCACATCGGCGACCCGCTCATGGATGGCGGCCTGCAATTGAGAGCGGTCGGCCACGCTCTCTACAATCATCAAAACGGCTGGGCCTGCGCCACTCAATGCCACGCCAAGAACGCCTTGACTGCCAGCCAGCGGGACAAGTGTGGAAAGCAGCGGGCACATCGCCGCTCGATAGGGTTGATGCAAACGATCCTGCATCGCCACTTGCAGCAGATCCCCGCGCTCCTGCGCGAAGGCGGCCACCAGCAGCGAGGCGCATTGCACATTAGTTCGCGCATCCTGGCGCGAATACATCTCCGGCAAAACCCTGCGGGAGACCGAGGTTGCCAAGGGTTTGGACGGCAACACAATCACCACTGACCATGCCGTTGGAATTGGGAATTGAACAGCGTGGACTTGCATGGACGCGCCCTCGCCGACCATCGCGGCAACGGTCATGCCGCCCAGCCAACACGCGGCGGCATTGTCGGGATGTCCCTCCAGCGCGCAGGCAATGTTCAGGATTTGATCGCGGCTCCATCCCAATTCGCCGAAGTGCGCCGCCAGCGCAATCCCCGCCAGCCGCGCCGCTGCCGAGGAGCCACAGCCCATTCCAAAGGGAATTTCATTATGCACCGCCAGGTGCAGCGGCAGAACCTCGCGCCCATTCTCCTGCAACGTCTGCGCATAAGTTTGCAACAGCAGATTGTTTTCAATCTGGCTGCAAGCCTCCGCATTGCGGCCCGTGGCATCAATGGAAAAACTGTCTGCGCGTGTTGCCGTTATATCCAGATGCAGATTCAACGCAATCGCAGCGGTATCAAAGGCTGGCCCAAGATTCGCCGAGGTTGCAGGCAGGCGCAGATGCAGGCTCCGTTTGCTCCTCTGTTCGTTCATTTGCGCTCCGTCGCTTCCAGTTGGCACAGCACGGCATCGGAGCTTGGCTCCAACAACACTGGCGGCTTGGCCAATTTCCGCAGGGATTCTTTCTCCGATGCGTTCAGTGTCGCGGTCTCCGCTTCTGTCAGTAATGTCCCGCGATGGAAATCAATGGTGTACTCCGGGTCTTTCAGAGTATGCCCGGTCAGCACCAGCACCACAGACTCCTCGCGCCGCACTTTGCCCTGCGCGCAGAGTTTCTTCAATCCGGCATAGGTCACGGCGGAAGCTGGCTCACAGCCAATCCCCTCGGCACCAATCTCCGCCTTGGCGATGGCAATCTCCTGCTCGCTCACCTGCTCGCAATATCCGCCCGTTTCCTGAATTGCGCGCGCAGTCTTGCGCCACGATGCAGGATTGCCGATACGAATCGCCGTGGCCCGCGTATTGGCCTGCACCGGCTCCAGCCGTTCGCCGTTGTATTTCAGCAGACTGGTGTAGAGCGGATTTGCGCCCTCAGCCTGAATCACGCTGATACGCGGAATGTGACTCGTCAGGCCCAGCGCGCGCATCTCTCGGAAGCCTTTGCTCAACGCTGCGCCGTTCGCCAAGTTTCCTCCCGGAACAATAATGTGGTCGGGAACCTGCCAGCCCATCTGCTCGGCAATCTCCAGCGCGGGCGTCTTTTGGCCCTCCAGTCGATAGGGATTGACCGAGTTCAACAGATAGACCGGAGCGCGCTCGACAATCTCCGCCAGCACGCGCACGCAGCCGTCGAAATCCGTCTTCAACTGGCAGGTCAACGCGCCATAATCGACCGATTGCGCCAGCTTGCCCCAGGCCACTTTGCCATCAGGGATCAGCACCAGCGCGCGCATTCCTGCGCGAGCCGCATATGCGGCCATTGCGGCGGAGGTGTTCCCCGTGGACGCGCACGCCACCCAGGGAAATTTTTTCTCGCGCGCAACAGAAAGCGCTGCCGTCATCCCCGTATCCTTAAAGGATCCCGTGGGGTTCATCCCCTGATGTTTGGCATGGAGATGGTCTAACCCCACGCGCTGGGCGCATTGCGGCATCTCATACAGCGGAGTGTTCCCCTCGCGCAGCGTCACGGCGCGCTCTGGATCGTCGAGAAACGGCAGCAGCTCGCGAAAGCGCCATACGCCGCTCTGGTTCAACATTGCGGTGGAGAGCCTACGCTCGGACCACAAGGCGCGCAGCGCGGGCGCATTGGGCCGTTGCGATCCATCTCCCTCGCCGTCCAACTCCCAGCTCGGATAGATGACCTCGAATAATTCTTTGCATTGGAGACAGCGAAAACCAGCGGACATACCTTCTCCGCTGGTAACGATACCGCAGCCAATGCAACGCAACTGATGCAATTTGGTTGTCATGCTTCTTTCTAGCCTATCAGGTGCGCCGCGCAGATTGGCTCTCTCTTTAATAGGAGCAGGCTCCTATCTTCACCTGTATAAATTCGTAGGTAGAAAAATCGCATAGTCTTGCATATATTTGTCCTATGCCGGAACTCCATACACCCCGCGAAGCCGCCCGCCGCCTGGGAATCTCCTACCCGACCATCAAACAGTGGATTTACAACGGGAAATTGAAGGCCGTAAAAACACCGGGCGGACACTATCGCATTCACGAGCGCGAGATTCAAGCTCTCACCCAGCCTGCACCACAACTGACGCGAAATAAAAAGACGCTACCCACAACCGTGAGCGGCAGAAATCAACTTGTCGGGCGCATCGTGCAACTGCGCTATGACGGCCTGTTGGCGCAGGTGAAACTTTCCATTGGCGATCAGACCGTTACCTCCATCATTACGGCAGACGCGGCCCGCGCCCTCAAGCTGAGCGTCGGGCAATCCGCAGCCGCGCTCATCAAGGCCACGGAGGTCATGATCGTCCGTGTATAGACGCAGGAAAATCGTATATATCTGCCTGTTTTCGCTGCTGAGCTGCGGCTTAGTTTCCGCGCAGAACCCACTGCGCATCGCCGCCGCCGCAGATCTACAACCGATGCTTCCTTCTCTGCTTTCCGTTTTTGAAAAAAACAGTGGCATACACATTGCCGTCTCCTATGCCTCCTCCGCAACGTTGGCCGCGCAGATTCTCAGTGGCGCTCCCTTTGATCTTTTCCTCGCGGCGGATATGTCGTTCCCGCAAAAAGTAATCGCGGGTGGCCGCGCCGAGGAGTCTGCGCCCGTCATGTATGCGCGAGGAACGTTGGTGCTTTGGGCGCGCAAGGATACGTTGCATGGTGTGCCGCTGACCGTACAATTTTTATCCGATCCAAAGGTCAAGCGCATCGCCATTGCCAATCCCGCCCACGCGCCCTATGGCCGCGCAGCCATTGCGGCGCTGCACGGGTTAGGCGTGTATGCCGCGCTGCAAAGCAAGCTGGTCTACGCGGAAAATATCGCGCAAGCCGCGCAGTATGCCGCCTCTGGCAACGCGCAATGCGGATTGATCTCGCAAACCCTGGCCGAGAGTGCCGCGCTCCGCTCCAGTGGCGCGTATGTTGCGATTCCAGCATCGGACTATCCGCCCATCAAGCAAGGGGCCGTGCTTATCAAAGACGCGCAGCAATCTGTCGTCGCGCAGAAATTTTTGCAGTGGATATTGTCGCCGCAGGGCCAAAGCTTGCTCGCCGTCGGTGGACTGGTGCGCGCGCAATAAAAAAATCTCGCAATAGGAATTTCAAAGGTGGATCATGGACATTGCCGCGCTGCTACTTACGCTTCGTCTGGCTACCGTCACCATGCTGGTACTCGTTTTGCTGGCGCTGCCGCTGGCCTACTGGCTGGCGCATACGCGATGGCGTGGAAAAATCTTCATTGAGTCATTCGTTGCGCTGCCCATTGTGTTGCCGCCCACGGTACTCGGATTCTATCTTCTGGTTATGCTCGGCCCGCAGACGGCCTTGGGCCGCGTGGTCACGCATCTGCTTGGACATCCGCTGGCATTTTCATTTTCCGGCCTGGTCGTCGGCTCAGTCATCTATAGTTTTCCCTTCGCTGTGCAGCCAATGGTGGCAGGCTTTGCCGCCATCGACCCCGCGCTGCTCGAAGCTGCTGCCGTGCTGGGCAGTGGCCAATGGGACACGTTGCACCGCGTCGCGCTGCCTCTCTCTCGTGGGTCGATTCTGGCCGCCGCCGTGCTCACCTTTGCGCATACCGTGGGCGAGTTTGGCGTGGTTCTAATGATTGGCGGCAATCTTCCCGGCGTAACGCGCACGCTCTCCATCGCGCTTTACGATCAGGTGCAGGATTTCTCCTACGCGCAGGCCAATCGTACCGCGTGGCTGCTGTTGATCGTTTCTTTCGCAGCACTCACCTTGCTCTATAGTCAGAAAAGGACGCGCCGCCTTGTCTGATTCGCAATCATCGTTGTTCGCTGCAAATCCCTGGCTTACGCTCCAGATTGATCACGCCTTCGCGCCCTTTCATCTGAAAGTACAGCTTGCCCTCCATGCGCCGTGGACTGTACTCTTTGGATCTTCCGGCTCTGGGAAGACGACCATCCTGCGCGCTCTCTCCGGTCTCTTTACGCCCGATGTCGGAAGCCTCCAGCTTCAGGGCGAGATGTTCTTTTCCCGCGTAGCCAGCAAGCCATGCGCCATAAATCTTTCGCCCCAGGCGCGGCGCATCGGGCTGGTTACGCAGACCCCGGCGCTCTTTCCGCATTACACCGCTGCGGAGAATGTCGCCTTCGCGCTGCGCGGCCTGCCTTCTGCCGAGCGCAATAAAAAAGTTCAGTTATTGTTACAGGTTTTTGGAGCGGAACTCCTTCGCGACCGTTTTCCGCATCAACTCTCTGGTGGGCAGCAACAGCGTATCGCGTTGGCGCGTACCCTGGCTGCCGCGCCGCGCCTGCTGCTATTGGATGAACCCTTCTCCGCGATGGATCGCGCCGCTCGGCTGGAAGTTTTGAACAATTTGCGGCAGTGGGTGCAACAACGCGCCGTGCCCGTCTTGATGGTCACGCACGATCTGGCCGAGGCTTTCACCGCCAGCGAGGAGGTCGTTGTGCTTGAAAATGGTCGCGTCGTCGCGCAGGGCCAGGCGGAGATTGTGCTGCACGAATCGCGGGCGCAGTTGCTGCAAGAACTGGGAGTCGCTCCGAACGCCGCTCACTCGCCGGAGAGATAGACTGGCTCCTGCTCCAGCACAATGCCGAACTTGGCTGTGACACGCGAGCGAATGGCGTCGCGCAGCGCAAGAAGATTCGCCGCCGTCGCGCCGCCGCGATTGATAAGCGCCAGCGTATGTCGGCTGGAGATGCTCACCATATCACCGACGACATCGACCGTCGCGCCTTTGGAAAATCCAGCTTGCTCGATCAGCCACGCTGCGGGAATTTTTACGAACTCCGCATCCGTTGCGCCCGCGCCTGCGGGATAGTGTGGGATGCCATCGAACTTTTCGGCAAGTTGCGCGAAGCGCGCCGCAGAAATCACCGGGTTCTTAAAAAATGATCCGGCGCTGCGACAATCAGGATCACCCTCGACCAGCAGCATTCCCTTGCGATGGCGAATCTCGCGCACAGCCTCACGCACCGCAGCCAATGTCAGCGCCGACGTTTCATACTGCGAAAATCTCTGCGCCAGGTCTTTGTAGTCCAGCAGAGGCGCGCCACCGCGCCGTAGTCGGTACGTCACTTCGCTCACAATGTAGCGCTGCCGCGCCGTCGTATTGAACAGGCTGCTGCGATAGGCAAACTGGCAGGCGGCGTTGTCCAACTCCACCCATTGCAGCGTCGTTCGATCCAGCGCGCGCACGCGCGCGATGGTCGAGGAAACCTCCTGTCCATACGCGCCCACGTTCTGCACAGGCGTTCCGCCGACTGTGCCGGGAATGCCGGACAAGCACTCCACTCCGGCGCAATTGTCAGCTACGGTCGCGGCAACAAAGCTGTCCCACTCCTCGCCTGCAGCAGCGGTAAAGCTGGTATCCGCTCCGTCCTCTTCGCAACGCAGACCACGCAGCGCGATGTGCAGCACCAAGCCTGGAAATCCCGCATCGGCCACCAGAAGATTGCTGCCGCCACCCAACACAAACAAGGGCAGGCTGCGGTTGCGGGCAAACTCGACGGCTTCGACAATGTCGGCTTCGCTCTTGGCATCGGCGAACCAACGCGCCGGGCCGCCAATACCCAGCGTCGTGTACCCAGCCAGCGAAATCTTCTCCTGTATCTTCACCGCTTCAGCCTACACGATTCCCCTGTGAGAAAATAAGAGAGACCAGCGGCCCAGCCGCATGGTTCTTGCAATCGTTCCCGGAGGAACAAGCACAATGTACCCAGAGATTATGGTTATTCCGATGCGCGAAGAACTGACCCGCGCTGGCATCAAGGAAACCCGCACCGCCGCCGAAGTAGATGCAGCCGTCGCCCAGCCTGGTACGACGCTGCTGGTGGTCAACTCCATCTGTGGATGCGCTGCTGGCAAGATGCGCCCCGGCGTGCGTCTTGCGTTACAGCACACCACGCGGCCCGATCAGGCCATCACCGTTTTTGCCGGACAGGATCGTGAGGCCACAGAGAAGGCGCGCAGCTACTTCGTCGGACAGCCGCCGAGTTCGCCCGCCGTGGCACTGCTGCGCGATGGCAAGCTAGTCTATCTGATGCAGCGCTCATCCATTGAGACCTCGACCGCGCCCGCCATTGCGCAGGAATTGACCCGCGCCTTCGACGAGTTCTGCTCCAAGACCACCGCATAATTTTTCGGAATGGCCGTGCTGCTCTCTTTGCGGTCAAAGTGGCGCGGCTATTACACTCAGGTCATGTCTTGTGCATCGCGCTTCCGCGTAGCCTGCCGCTCGCTTCTATTCGTTCTTCTCTTGAGCCTGTTTGCGCGTTGGGGCATGGCGCAATCCCTCTCCGCGCAATCCGCTTCTGCCCGGCCAGCCGCGCCGCTCGCGCCTGTCGCCGACCGCCTCCGCGACCTGAACGCCATCTTCCACGACTACTGGCAGGACAAGCTGAAGCACGACCCAGAGTTTGCCTCCACTATCGGCGACCATCGCTACGACGATCAACTCTCCGATTACTCCGTGGATGCCTACAACGATGCCACTGCGCGGGGATTTCAGTTTCTCAAACGACTTGGCGACATTGACACCACGGGCATGACCGACGAAGATCGCCTGAGCAAACGCCTACTCGTACACGACTTGGTAGATCAGCAGGAGGAGTCCGTCTGCAAGCCCTGGCAGACTCCGGTGACGCAGATGAACGGCCTGCCCACCGATCTGCCCGCGCTCGTGGAAATGCTCTCTTTTCACACGGTGGACGACTACGACCACTACGTCGCCCGTCTCCGTGCCGTGCCCCATGCCTTCTATCAGATCAGCTATGACATGGAATTGGGAGCAGAGCAGCACAATACGGAACCTAAGTATCTGATGGAAAAAGTGCTGGCGCAGGTAAACGCTCTTGCCGCCGAGAAGCCAGAAGACACGCCCTTTGCCGCGCCGCTTCAGCACTTCCCTGCCAGCATCTCCGCCGCGCAGCAGGCAGAGATGCGCGACACCGTTCTGACGGCCATACGAACCCAGGTGCTACCTGCGTATGCTCACTTTGCCAAGTTTTTGACGGGCGTTTATATTCCCGCCGCGCGCATCGATCCCGGCATGGAGGCCACGCGCAACGGTGATGCCTGCTACGCCTATCTGGTGCGCCACAACACAACCACAGACCTGACGCCGACGCAGATTCACGAACTCGGCCTGCAACAGATGGCGCAGATCGAGCCGAAGATGCTAGCGCTGGCGCATTCGCTTGGCTATGCGGATTTGAAGACCTTTCGCGCCGCGCTCGCCGCCAATCCCAAGGAACACGCGCAATCTGGCCAGCAATTGCTCGATCTCTATCAACACTACGCGACGCAGATGCAGGCCAAGCTGCCTTTGATGTTCAACAAGCTGCCGCAGGAGAAATTGGCTGTGGTTCCAATGACCGCTGCCGGAGCCTCCGATCAGGTGCCCGCCGATTATCAACCCGGCGCGCCAGATGGTTCGCGCCCTGGATGGATTCGCGTGAACACCTTTGACGCGCAAAAACGCCTGCTCACAACCGTCGAGGCCATCGCGTACCACGAAGGCGTTCCCGGCCATCATCTGCAAATTTCGCTGGCGCAGGAGAATACGCATCTGCCGGAGTTTCGCCGCTTTGAGGAGTACACCGCATACGTGGAAGGTTGGGCGCTCTACAGCGAGCAGTTGGGCAAGGAGGCTGGCTTCTACACCGATCCTTACAGCGAATATGGACGCTTGGAAAATGAGATGTGGCGCGCTGCGCGGCTGGTTGTCGATACCGGAGTCCACTCCCAGCACTGGACACGCGAGCAGATGGTGCAATACTTTCATGACCACACCGGCCTAGACGATCTAACCATACAAGAAGAGGTCGATCGCTACATTGCGTGGCCCGGACAGGCGCTGGCGTATGAAGTCGGCGATCTGGAAATTCTAAAATTGCGCGCCGAGGCGCAACAGGCTTTGGGTAGCCACTTCGATCTTCGCGCCTTCCACGATGAGATACTCGGCGCAGGAGCCTTGCCGCTGGACATCCTGCAACCTCGCGTGGAAGCGTGGATTGCCGCGCAGAAAAAGGTCGCCGCCGTCTCTGGTTTCGGCCCTAAGTCCATCCCAACAGCCGCCGCGCCTTTGGCTTCGCGCTAACATTCTGTATGTTTGTAAAGTAAGGAGCATCCTTTGACCGATATCGACGTAACCTTCATCGAAGAAACTGTAAAAGCCGCATTCCCCGATACCACAGTGGCCATTCTGGGAGCGGGAAAGATGGGCGGCCTGCTGCTCCAGGCATTTTTGAAAAATCATCTTTTCGCCCCGGAACATCTCCACGCCACAGTGCAGCATGAGGAGCGCTCCATCGCGCTCTCCGCGCAGTATGGCGTGGATGTCAGCACGGACAACGTGGCAGCGGCGAAGGCCAGCGATCTTATCCTGCTCGGCGTCAAGCCAATTCAGGTTAAAGATGTTGTCCAGCAGATTCGCCCCGCGCTCCGGCCTAAAAAGCTGCTCATCTCCTTTGCCGCGTCTGTAAAAACACGCGCCATTGAAGAGGCTGCTGGCATGGATATCGCCGTCATCCGCGCCATGCCTAACACGCCGTCTATGCTGGGCGCAGGCATTGCTGCGCTTTGTCGTGGACGCTTCGTCACCGATGAGCAGATGGCGCTGGCCTCGCGTGTTTTTGAATCCATCGGGCGCACCGTCTTCGTCGATGAAAAGCACATGGATGCCGTTACAGGACTCTCCGCCAGCGGCCCCGCGTTTATCTATATCATTCTGGAATCACTCGCCGAAGCGGGCGTCAAGGTCGGCTTGCCCCGCGATATCGCCACACTACTGGCCGCGCAGACCACCTACGGCGCAGCGCGCATGGTGCTCGAAACAGGCTATCATCCCGCGTTGCTCAAGGATGCTGTTACCACTCCAGCAGGCTGCACCATCGACGGAATTCTGGAACTCGAAGAGGGCGGCCTGCGCGTGACGCTCATCAAAGCTGTGATGCGCGCCGCTGAACGCGCCAAAGAACTGGCAGAAGGTTAAAGGTAGGCGCATACATGAATCTGTCATTCCGAGCGGCGGATGCCCCATTCAAGCCTTCCTGTGGCGTGAGTGGAATGCGCATCTACGGGAGCCTTTGAATAACTAGGTACTTTAAAGGGGATGGACTTTAGTCCGCCGTAAGTAACTGCAAAATCTCTTCGGGCTTTATTCCCTGAGGGAATGTAGCCACACAATTCAGAATCCAACCAATACCTGCGAACCCAACGATGAACGCACACACCACAAACACCGCGAATCCCCCCATCCCCACCGGGCTGCGTCGCTTCGGCTGGTTCGTCCTCGCCTACAACGTTCTCGTTGTTCTTTGGGGATCGGTCGTCCGCGCCACTGGCTCCGGCGCAGGCTGCGGAGCGCACTGGCCGCTCTGCAATGGCGTGGTGATTCCGCAAGCGCCGCAGTTTCACACTATCGTTGAGTTTACCCATCGCCTGATGAGTGGCGCGACGCTGCTGCTGGTGCTGGCGCTACTTGTCTGGACGTGGCGCTCAACGCAGAAAGGTGCGCTGGCGCGATGGGCCGCAGTCGCTTCAATGGTGCTCACGTTCAATGAAGCGCTGCTCGGCGCTCTGCTGGTGCTGTTGCGCCTGGTCGCGCACAATCAATCGGCGGCACGCGGAGTTTATCTTGCCTTTCACTTTGCCAATACGCTGCTGCTTCTCGGCAGCCTCGCGCTTACAGCGGAGTTTCTCAGCCGTCCACGCGCGCGCATCACCACCGGACTGCGCCACGGCGCATTGCTCTTTCCTGCGCTGGGCCTGATCGCCACGATGATTGTCGGAGTCAGCGGCTCTCTGGCCGCGCTGGGCGATACGTTATATCCGGCAACTTCTCTGGCCGGGGCCATGCAGCAGGATTTCTCCGCCACCAGTTCCCTGCTGCTGCGCTTGCGCTGGATGCACCCAGCCAGCGCTCTGCTTGCTGGAATTTTTATCGCCTGGCTTCTGCTGCAAACGTTGCGCCACGCGGCACCGCAAAACAATCGCAAGCTGGCTCTGGCTGTCTTGGCGCTGCTGTTGACGCAATATGCCGTGGGCACAATGAACATCCTTCTGCTTGCACCTATCTGGATTCAGATAGCGCATCTACTGCTGGCCGACCTGCTTTGGATTTGTCTCGTGCTTCTGACTACGGATTTCTGTCTGACGCAACGATCTGCGGCTGCCTGAGAAAACTCTCGAATCGGGGTGCCCGGCAGCCGCCTAGTTCGTTCTTGCCCACATCCCCCACGGTGCCTTTTTGTTCCTGCGTTTTCGGGTGTAAGACCCACATGTGTTGTCGCTATCTTTATAGTCATCATAGGGTTCAACTGCCCCAACTGAAGATGAGAATGCCAGCGTCTGTTCCAAATCCACGTTGGTCACGATTCTAGCCGATAAATGCGTTAGGTTTAGACTGCTAACAAGTGCGCTTACATCAAGCTCATCATATGCATCGCGTTCAGTTCCGTCCGTTAGTTTTTTCCAGATAGAACTAAGCTCAATCTGCGTATAAGACATCATCTTCTCTCTCCAGCCAGCTAGATTTTTCAATTCTGAATATTGCAAGTTCCCCATTCAAGCCTTCCTTTGGCTTGAATGGGGAACAGACATTAGAGTACACGTCTTCTCGATACGCCAGAATTCTCTGGATTCTTCACTTCGCTGCGCTTCGTTCAGAATGACATTTTCGAGGGAATTTGCAGCCTCTCCCCACAGAAATGTCATTCTGAATGTTTGTCGAAGGGTCGCGATTCTGAGGCCTGGGAATTAGATGTGGCCCACTCAAGCCAAAGGCAGACTTGAATGGGCGCCGCGCTTTTTCGTCCATTGCATTTGTATGGTTAGAATCAAACCATGCAGGCATTTCGGCAAGGATTTCGGCAATCACACCGTTGGCGGCGCGTCGTTGTTGCGCTCTCGTTCCTTCTAGCTTCGCTTTCACCTTTATTGTTGGCGCAGCAACCCATGCCTGCACCCGCTGTCCATCTCTCCGCAGCGCCACATTCTTTTGATCGCGGCTCGGTTGGCCTGTGGCAGAGCTTACAGAAGCTCCACACCCGTGCCAGCCTTTTGATGATTACCGCGCATCCTGACGACGAAGATGGCCCCATGCTTACATACGAGAGTCGGCACGAAGGCGTTCGCGCCAATCTTCTTTCGCTCACACGCGGCGAGGCGGGCCAGAACGTTCTGTCCTCGGATAGCTGGGATGCGCTCGGCCTGTTGCGCACGGAAGAGATGCTGGCGGCAGATCGCTACTATGGTGTCCATCCTTATTGGTCGCGTGTCGCGGATTTTGGATTCACCAAAACCCAAGCAGAGGCATTCGACAAGTGGGGCCAGAATCGCGTGCTCTACGATGCGGTTCGCGTCGTCCGGCTGACGCGCCCGCTGGTGGTTATGTCCGTCTTTGCCGACAATGTTTCTGATGGTCACGGACAGCATCAGGTCGCGGGTTGGTTGGCGCAGAAGGTCTACCAGGCCGCAGGCGATCCCAGCGTGTTTCCCGATCAAATTCGCGACGGCCTCCTGCCCTGGTCGCCCTTAAAGGTTTACATTCGCGTTCCCTTTGCAAAGATCACCAACCAAGGCGTCTACGATTACGCCACAGATCATTGGGCACCTGCAATTTTTCACAACTATATTGATGGCTCAGATATCCACGGCAAACCCTCCGCCAACGTTGCCATTCCCGTCGGCCAGTATGATCCTTTGATTGGGCTGTCGTATTTTCAATTGGCGATGCTCGGCCTGGGCCAGCACAGGTCGCAGAATGATGGCATAGGTCTGCCGCTGGCGCAGCCTGATTCTTCTGGGTATCACCTGTACGCTTCGCGCGTCGCCACTCCAACGCGCAATGAGGCGCCTGAAGAAAATTTCTTTGACGGCATGGATGTTTCTCTTCCCGGAATCGCCTCGATGGCCCCCGCTGCCGAGCAGCCCGCGCTACGCGCCAAGTTGACCGAGATCGAGCATTTCATCAACCAGGCCATCGCGGCCTACTCCGCCGAGCATCCAGAGCACACGGCACCATATCTGGCCGCCGGACTGCGCTCGACCAATGCGCTGATTGCGGAACTGAATGCCGCGCCCACTACCGATGCCACTGCGCATCAAAATGTCCTCTTTGAACTGCGCGTCAAGCAGCGGCAATTTTCTACAGCGCTGGCGCAGGCGCTGGGCATCTCCATGCGCGCATTTGTGATGCGCGCCTCTGTCACGACAAATGCGCCTGCTCCTATTCGCGGATTTCCCGATACCTTCCGCGCCGCCATCCCCGGCCAGGAATTTGATGTTCAGGCGCATCTCGCCAGTGGCAGCCCCAGTACCGTGCAGATTGCCGCAATCCATCTTGTTGCCACGCCGTCCACCACGCCACAGGAGCAATGGCAGATCACCGCCAACACGCCATCGGCAGCCACGCTCGCCAACAACGCAGTCGCAGATGCCATTTTTTCCGTCCGAGTACCGCAGCATCCGCAATTCACGCAGCCGTACTTCCATCGCGCCAACATCGAGCAACCGTATTACGACATCGACAATCCACAATACAAAAATCAATCCACGCCGCCCTACCCGCTGCACGCCGTGGCCACGCTCCGTTTTGATGGAGTTTCGTTTTCCGTGGAGCAGCCCGTGGAGACCGTGCGCCAGCAACGCGGGCTTGGCCCTGTCTTTGAACCGCTGATTGTCGCGCCTGCCCTCTCCGTGCAGGTTGTGCCGCGCATCGTCATTCTTCCGCTCACGCAAAAAAATCTGCGCGTCACCGCAACAATTCGCAGCAACGCGCAAGGGCCAGCGGCTGGAAATCTCTCGCTGCAACTTCCATCAGGATGGACGGCTGCGCCTGCCTCTGCGAAATTTTCAATGGCAAAAAATGGTGATGTCACCAGCGTGGACTTTACCGTAACGCCGAGCGCAGCAGCAGCAAAGACCTACACGCTGCAAGCCATTGCCACGTACAACGGCCAAAGCTATCGTCAGGGCTATCGCATGGTTGGCTATCCAAGGCTGCGTCCCTATCCGATCTATCACGCGGCCACCACACAGGTACATGTTGCGGATGTGCGCGTCGCGCCCGGCCTGCGCGTTGGCTATATTGCTGGCACTGGTGATGAAGTTCCCGACGCGCTGCATCAGCTTGGCATCATGCCGCAATTGCTTTCCACCACGGATTTGGCGCGAGAGACTCTCTCCAACTTTGATGCCATTGTGCTGGGCATTCGCGCCTATTCCGCACGCGAGGATTTGAAGACCTACAGCGAACGGCTGCTTCATTATGTCCAGCAAGGCGGCGTGCTGCTCGTGCAGTACAACACCGCCGATCTGCCAGTGGACGCTGCGCCCTATCCGCTGGAACTTGGCAAGAGTCCGGAGAAAGTCATCGACGAAGCGTCTGCGGTGCAGTTGCTGCATCCACACGACCCGCTGCTGGCTTGGCCAAACGCGATTACCGCGAAGGATTTTCAGGGCTGGATGGAAGAGCGCGGCCACGGATTTCTTCACTCGTGGGATGCGCGCTATACGCCGCTGCTGGAGATGCACGATCCCGATCAAGCTCCGCAACAAGGCGGCCTAATCTACACGCGCTACGGAAAAGGAATCTACATCTACACGGCGCTGGCGCTGGATCGCCAGATGCCGCAGGGCGTGCCGGGAGCGTACAGAATCTTTGCCAATCTCATCAGCGCCGCAAAAAATCCGGCAATGGAAAAATAAGCAAAGCGTCCGACAATCAGGCGGATGTCACTTCTCCGGCGCCATTGGAGGCGCGGCCCAGATACATCTCCGCCTGAATGCCGGTGGCTGCGCGATAGGCCGCCGACATGATTTCCATAAATGCTGAAACGCAATCCGCCTCGACGAGGTTCACCGTGCAACCGCCAAATCCAGCGCCGGTAATGCGCGCACCATGGCAGCCGGATTGTTGCATAGCCAGTTCCACCAGAATGTCTGCCTCTTTGCAACTTGCCTGATAGTCCTCGCGCATACTGGCGTGGGCCTCGTGCATCAACTTCCCGAAATGAACAAAATCGTGCTGGCGCAGCGCTTCCGCAGCTTCCATTACGCGGCGATTCTCTGAGAGAACATGGCGGCAGCGACGCAACACGTTCTCCGGCATTTCTTTGGCGTAGGGGAGCATCTCGGCTTCGGTTGTATCTCGCAAGGTGCGCACATGCGGCAGGTGGCGCTGCAAAATCTTCACGCCCTGCTCCACGTCTGCGCGACGGGAGTTGTAATCGCCGTCTGCGTTGGAGTGTCGCACCATCGTGTTGCACACCACCAGCCGCACGCTCTCCGGCAATGGAAGCAGATCGTACTGCAACGTGCGACAATCCAGCAGCAACGCATGATCCCGCGTTCCGCAACACGAAACAAACTGATCCATAATGCCGCATTGCGCGCCAACAAATCCGTTCTCCGCCTTCTGGCAAAGCAGAGCAATCTCCGGCTTTGGCAGCACGACCCCGGCGTGGGCAAGGACGGCAATAGCCACTGCGACCTCTACCGATGCCGAGGAGCTAAGCCCTGCGCCCTGCGGCACGTTGCCGCGCAGGGTCATCGCAAATCCCTTGCAGCTAATGCCACGTTGTTGCAAGCTCCACAAAACGCCAGTTGGATAGTCGCTCCAATGCCCGCGTGAATGTTCAGGAAGATGCTTCAGGTCGAGTGTGACCGATTCCTGAAAATTCTCCGAGTAAATCACCGCTGCATCTTCTTTCCCGGAACTATTGCTAGCGCTGATGACGGCGACCGTATGGAAGTCGAGAGCGGCGGGCATCACAAAACCTTCGCTCGTATCGGTATGTTCTCCGATCAAATTGACCCGGCCCGGAGCCTGAAATGCGCGTCCACGAGAACCGAATCGCTGGAAGTGAATATCTTGTATAGATTTTTCTTGCGACATTTGTGTCTATTGTACCGACGGAATGAATCTGTCGGCTATGGCGCGGGAAAATTCTGCGCATCCGATACCATCAGTCTAGGAAGGCGAGTTCAGAGAATGTCCTTTACCCATCCCCATAATTCTGCTGTCCTCCGCAAGGAACTGCGCGCGCTCCTTCTGTTGGCCGTGCCCGTTGCATTGTCGGAGCTGGGATGGATGTCTATGTCTGTGGTCGATACCGCGATGGTGGGGCGACTCAACGCCGTGGCCATTGGCGCAGTTGGACTGGGCGGAATTCTGTACTACACCATCGTTCTTTTTGGATTTGGGCTGCTGCTTTCGATGGATCCGCTTGTCTCCCAATCCTATGGCGCGGGCGACATCAAAGACTGCCATCACACCTTGCATCAGGGAATTTTTCTTGCCTTCGCTCTCACCCTTCCGCTGATGGCTCTCACTTACGCGCTGCCAGAGATTCTCCTTCGCTGGGATGTTCGCCCCGTGGTCGTTATCGCGGCCACGCCCTTCATCCGCACACTCTCTTGGAGTACGCTTCCACTGCTGCTCTATGCCTGCCTGCGCCGATATCTGCAAGCGATGCGCCGCGTGCAGCCGATTATGATCGCCCTGCTGACAGCCAATCTCGTCAATGCGCTCGGCGACTGGGCACTCATCTACGGACATCTTGGTCTCCACGCGCATGGCATTGTTGGCGCGGCCTGGTCCACGTTTTTTTCGCGCATCTACCTGATGGGATATCTGGCGATGTACATCGTCTTCTACGAACGCAAGAGTCACAATGGACTGTTCCAGCATCGTCCGCGCCTGGATTGGCAGCGCATTGGAAAGATGTTGCGTCTCGGTCTTCCTGCCGCATCGCAGATTCTTTTAGAGATGGGAGCGTTTGCCGCCGCCACAGTTATTGCGGGCAAGCTGGCTCCAGCGGCGCTGGCCGCGCATCAGATTGCGCTGAACTGCGCCACACTCACGTATGGAATTCCCCTGGGCATCGGCGCGGCAACCGCCGTCAGCGTGGGACACGCGCTGGGCCGCAAAGATTCACAAAGCGCCATTCGCGTTGGTTGGCTTGGCATCGCGCTCGGCGCAGCGTTTATGAGCCTCTCCGCGCTCACCTTCCTTGTATTCCCCACGCAGATCATGCGTCTCTTTACGACCAACGCCAGCGTCATTGCCATCGGTGGCACGTTAATCGCGATTGCTGCCTTTTTCCAACTCTTTGATGGAATCCAGACCGTCGCCACCGGCGCTTTGCGCGGCATGGGCGACACCCACAGCTCCATGCTGCTTAACCTGCTCAGCTATTGGTTGCTGGGATTGCCGCTGGGCTACCTGCTCTGCTTTCACTTTCATCGGGGCGCAGTCGGCATCTGGAGCGGGCTTTCACTCTCGCTTGTCATTCTGGCTGTAACGTTGCTCATCGTGTGGAATCGACACACCAAGTCCCTCATCACAGCCCCGCCCCTTGTCCCTTCTTCTGCTACCGATGTTCCAATGGCCTGGTAGCTTTCATCTATGGCAACTCCGGCACCACGGGCAACGCGATGACGTTGACCGCCTTCGGATCATCGCGCAATTTAATGTACAGCTCGGCCCCCTCCGGTCGCGGCACGCGCAACTCCGATCCGGCAAAGCCAATCGGCACGGAGATTGCATGGTGAAATTGTGGATCGGAGGCAACCGCATCCAGCAGAAATAAATCGTCGCCCGATAGCGTGCAGAGCTGCCCAGCATCCATCGGGCAACGCACCTGCTGGAGCGTCGGCAGGCGCACCAGATTGGCCAGTGGCTGCCAATCTCCCACCAAACCATCCATATCCACGGGACGAAATTGCAGCGCGCCAAACGCCGAGGAGCCAAAGCTCTTGGCTGGATATAGATCGGCTAAAACCGTCTGCGCGTCTTGCAGCATCAGCGCTCCATTGGTCACGCTCAGCATGGTGCTGAAGGAGCCATCGACGGCGGCCACTTCAATGCTCTCCGTGCGCGAAAACGACGACGGCACAACGGACTTGAGAAAAAATGAAAGCCGTCCATTCTGCGGCAGATCGTCCCGGTTGAACATCTCCATGCTCGTCTGCGCCCCTGCCGGAACGGACGACGGTTCCGTTGGCGGAACTCGCTGCACCGTCTTGCTAATCAAAGCCACGCGGGGCCGTGTCGACTGAATGACAATCGGCAGATCCAGCACGCGGCCATCTTTCAGCGTGACATGCAGCGTCATTGCGCTGTCCGGTTGCAGCGCGGAGAGTTTGGCTATTTCTGCTGCCGCGTTCCTAGCAGGCTTTGGGGAGGTTTTCTGAACGACATTTTTTTCTGCTGCAGCAGGAAGCGCCAACTGGAGAACATCGACCTTGCCCTTGTGCGTCAAACCGGATGGAACCAGATGGATTCCCTGCAACTCCACGCCTGTTACTTGACCCAGCAGCGTGCCTTGCAACACGGCACTCGTGTCGCCACTATGCAAAACAAAACTCTCCAGGGTCGCAGCCTCGGCATAGGCGTGTAACTGCGTCGTGTCCGGTTTGTCCACGCCATACTGCTGCACGGTCATTATCATCGGCCCCGGAGCAGCGTTTTCCATCGACACCTGAACCTGCAACGTGTCTGGCTTCACCCGCTTCCAGATCACGGGCAATGTCTTTTGTTGCGCGTCTTCTATCGTTACCTGCTGCGCGCACGCTGCCACGTCCGAGCGAACATCAAACGTATCCTTGCCACCGACAATCAATACATCTGCCGACAACACATTGCCATGCTCCGTCACTGGCGTCCATCGTGTTGCGTGCGCGCGTTGCAAATGAAACGCTGGCCCATGCAGCGCGTCGAAGCCCCAAAACCCCTGTAATGCGCCTTGCAGTTGCCCTATTCCATTCGTTCCCGGCCCCGGCTCCAGCAGCGCCAAATTTGTCGTGTTCTCGGCGGAAGCATCCAAAATATATCCGCCGCGTTCTGCATCAGGAGTGACCGTCAACTCCACAGGATTGCCCGTTTTACGTACAATTTGCAATTCCATCCCACGCGCATAGCTACTGGAGAAAACCAGCGGCGCGCCTTCAACCGGCAATACTAACTTGGGCGATTGCAGGCAATATACCTGCTCCTCGTTGACAGCGTGCAGTAGAGGAAACTGCGTCGTCTGCACTGCGGGCATTCCCATTACGAGTACAGATTTTGGTTTGCGAAACGACGGCGGGCTATTCAATTTCAGATGGATCAAATCCTGATTTTCCAGTGACAACGCCGGAATGTATTGGTAATCCGCCGTGTGCATGCCCCCTAATAGATGAACCACATCCACAACTGCGCCGACGTAAGGGCTGTACAAACCGCCGCCACCCACAGGACTACTGCTGATCTGATTGAAAAGATCGGATGTGGTTCCCGATGTCAACGCCGCAACCGTGGATTGCGTGCTACTTCCATCCAGCAGGAGGCCAGTGTTATTTTTTGTCAGACAGGTCGGCTGTTCCTCCACAGGCTTGTCGAAGCAAGCGAGATCAATCTTCACATTAAGACTTCTTGCCAGCAGCTTGGATCGAGCTTCCAGGCGATCCGGGTCTGTAGCGGCAATCTGCCGCACTGCGCTCAGAAAGGTCTCTACGCGAGAGCGATCCAGGCTGGCCTGATTCAAATCCACAGCGGCGCGGACAAAAACGCCCGGCTCGCTTTCCACTGCGGCGCGCACCGTGCTGAATCCGCCGCCAGTCTCCGGAGCCAGCAGCAGCAGAACATGCTCTGCCCCCTGCGGAACCGTCACGCGAATGCCTTTGTTGAGTACAGATTTGTTCCATGTCTCCGCCTTGGTGAACCACTTTACAGGAGGAGGATTCGTTGAGCCGCGCAGAAACGCCACGATCATCAGATAGCGAATGGACTGCCCTGGAAGCAGTTCCGGGCGCAGCCATATCTGATCCTCCGGTTGCAGGTTTGGCACCTCGGCAATCGGCAGCACCACCGCGCCGCGCGTCACATTCACATGAATCTGCGGCCCATCCAGATCGAAGGCAGCATCAGAATACGCCAGTTCCGTCGCTACAAGCAGAAGAAAGAACAAGAGCCAGACACGTCGTTGTACGCCCATGCTCACATTGTAGGGTTTTTCGGAAGGGGTATCCCTGCTTTTTCTTCGCTCGACAGGGCGAATACATCTTTATGCGCATCGTAAATTGACAACACTTTTCCTGCGCGTTGCGGATCAGTGGACCAACTCATTGAAACTGCGGTAACGAATTGCTCACCACTCGTGGCCTGGAGCGCGGCAGCATAATGCGAATCCGTGGAACGCAACCGCTCCAACAACTGCATCCGCGCCGCAAAACATGCGCCCCAGTCGGCGAACTTCGTCCAATTCGCCTGCACTGTTACCCAGCTTCCATGTAGATACTCTCGCGTGGGCAGCGCGATCATCTCGGTTCCCGCAACCGGAGGATGACTTTGTTTCTGACCGAAAAGATTGTTGGCCTGCATTGCCAGCTCCGAATGTCCCCAGCCGGATTCCAACGCGGCCTCGCAGGCAGCAAACGCTGGAAAGATGTGTTGGGCCGCCGCCGCTGCGCTTGATGCGCGCAACAAAAATTCACTCTGTACCGACATGAGAGATGGCTCCTCGAATCAGGAAATATAAGGTCTATTTCAAGTATCCAGAAGCCGCAGCAACAACTACGCCACTCCCCGTTACAACAGAGAGTGGCGCAAAGAACGAATCCAGCAGAGAATTGGGGCGCTACACCACGAAATACTTGGCCTGCGGATGATGCACGATGATTGCGTCCGTGCTCTGCTCCGGCTCGATGTGGTAGCCCTCGGTTAGACGTACGCCAATCGTCTCCTCTGGATGCAGCAGCGAAAATATCTTTGTCTGATCCTCAAGATTCGGACACGCCGGATAGCCAAAGGAGTAGCGCGAGCCGCGATACTTCTGATGAAAGAGATCGCGCACATCCGAAGCATCTTCGCCGTCAATTCCCAGCTCCATGCGCATCCGCTTGTGCATCCATTCGGCCAGAGCCTCCGCCGTTTCCACGCTCAGCCCATGCAGGTAGAGATACTTGGTGAAGTCGCCGTCATCGAATAGTTTTTTCGTCACTTTGCTGGCGTGATCGCCAATCGTCACCACGGAAAATCCAATCACGTCCAAACGGCCCGACGCGACCGGAGAAAAGAAATCGGCGATACTCAGCAGCCGACCTTCACGCTGGCGCGGAAAGGTGATGCGCAGCAGTTCGTGTTGACTCTTCGCATCCGTGGCTGCCTCTGGATTGTAGACAATCACATCATTCCCATCGCTGTTGCATGGAAAATATCCATAGACCACCTTCGGCTCCAGATAGCCTTCGCTCTTGGCCTCTGTCATCAGTTCGCGCAAGATCGGTCGATATTTTTCCTCAACCAGCCGCGCATAATCGGTCGCCGAGGCCGTTTTCAACTGCCACTGATTTTTGAACAACGCAATTTCATTGATGTAGCCGAACAAGTGATCCAGATCGAAGTCTCGCGCCACGCGAGCGCCATAAAACGGAGGCTGGGGAATCTCAGGAACATCCTGCACAATTGCTGACCGTTGCGTGCTCACTGGCATCTCCGCCAGCGCCGCAGCCTGCGCCACGGCCTCCTCTTTTTTCTTGAAGACGCGCACTGTGCGGCCATCCTCCAGGCATTGTTCGCGCACGGTCGCATCTTCCGCCATTAAATCGCTCATCACATGCAGACCGGCAAACGCATCCTCGGCATAAAACACCGATGAGGAATACTCCTTCCGCAGATCGTCTTCCACGTACTTGCGCGTCAACGCCGCTCCGCCACAGATGACCGGAATGCTCATCTCCAGACGTTGCAAATCCTGCACAACATACTTCATCTCCAGCGTGCTTTTTACCAGCAGGCCACTCAAGCCAATTGCATCTGCCTTATGCTGTTGCGCAGCTTGCAGAATCACATCCGACGGCTGCTTGATGCCAAGATTGACGACCTTATATCCGTTGTTGGAAAGAATAATGTCTACCAAGTTTTTTCCAATGTCGTGAACATCTCCCTTCACCGTCGCCAGAACGATGGTTCCCTTCTGCGTGCCTTCAACGCGCTCCATCTTCGGCTCCAGATGCGCCACCGCCGCCTTCATCACCGCTGCTGAATCCAACACCGAGGGAAGCTGCATCTTGCGCGCGCCAAATAATTCTCCCACCGTTTTCATGCCATCTAGCAGAACGGTGTTAATCAACTCCAACGGAGTGTATTTTGCCAGCGCAATTTCCAAAACCTCGATCAGCGTCTGCTTCGCCTCGCCCACGCCGATGGTGCGCTCTCCGCGAATAATCAACTGCTTCAACTTGTCTTCGGCCGTCAGCGTGGCATCGGCAGACGCATCCCCGTCGCTCGATATACCCTTTTGCCCACCGGAAAAATGCGCCATGTAGACCTGCAACGGATCGCCGTCCGTTGTATCGCGAAAGATGAGCTTGCGCGCCAGTTCCACTTCCTTCTCTGGAATTTTGTAGAGTGGATAAATTTTTGAGTAGTTGACGATGGCTGCATCGAGTCCACGATCCACGGCCTCTTTTAGAAAAACGCTGTTCAGCACGCGCCGCGAATACGCTGACAATCCAAAGGAAATATTGCTGACGCCCAGAATCGTCTTGCACTCTGGAAGTTCCTGCTTGATGAGACGCACGGCTTCCAGCGTCTCCATGCCCGCCGTGCGATAGTCCTCCTGCCCGGTGGAGATAGGTAGCGTCAATGGATCAAAGATTAAATCCTGTCCACGCAGGCCGTATTTTTCCGTCGCCAGTTGATAAATTCTCTTCGCCACGGCCAGCTTTTTCTCCGCCGTCAGCGCCATACCATCTTCGTCGATGGTGAGCGCAATGACCGCTGCGCCATACCGCCGCGCCATTGGCAGCACACGCGAGGTTCGCTTCTCGCCATCCTCCAGATTGATGGAGTTGATGATGGGCTTGCCGGGTATGCGCTTGAGCGCCTCTTCAATCACCTCGGCTTCGGTTGAATCCACCAGAATCGGCGCGGGTACCCGCGTGGCAATCTTCTCCAGAATGGAACACATGTAGGCGTTTTCATCCTCACCCACAATCGCGCAGCAGAGGTCGAGCATCTGCGAGCCTTCCGCGCTCAACCGCTTGGCCAGCGCAAGAATGCCGTCGTAATCTCCGCCACGCACCATGTCGCGGAAGTGCTCCACCCGCGTGGTGGTGTTCATCTCCTCGGCCACGATAACGGGCTGCCCATCCACCTCCAATGGAACGGAGGAGTACGCGCTGGCCACAACGCTCTGTGGCTTTGCGTTGGTCACTGCGGGCTGCACATCGCGGAGCATCTCCACCACGGCGCGCAGATGCTCCGGCGTAGTGCCGCAGCAGCCGCCGACCACGCGCACGCCGTACTCCTCGACAAACTGCTTGTGCGCCTGCGCCAGTTCCGCTGGAGTTAACGTGTAGTGCGCGTGCCCTCCTACGTTTTGCGGCAAGCCTGCATTGGGCAGCACGCTGATCGGGCAGGTCGCATTCGCGCAGAGAAAGCGCACAGCGTCACGCATCTCGCGTGGCCCGGTCGCGCAGTTCAGCCCAATCACATCTGGCTGAAAACACTCCAGCACGGCCAGCGCAGCGCCAATCTCGCTGCCCAGCAACATCGTCCCAGTGGCTTCGAGCGTCACCTGCATCTGCACTGGCAGGCGCTTTCCTGCAGAACGCATGGCGTCCTCGCAGGCTGCCAACGCAATTTTTGCCTGCAACAAATCCTGGCAGGTTTCAATGAGCAGCAGGTCAACGCCACCTTCAATCAGCGCTTCAATCTGCTCGCGATAGGTGGCCGCCATGTCGTCATAGGAGATGTGTCCCAAAGAAGGTAACTTGGTTGTCGGTCCAATCGAGCCAGCCACAAAGCGAGGATGATTGGGAGTCGAGAACTGCGCCGCCACTTCTTTGGCCAATCGCGCCGCCACAAGATTCAGCTCGCGAACCTGATCTCCCAGGTCATATTCGGCCAGCACAATGCGCGAGGAGCCAAAGCTATTGGTCTCCACCACATCGCAGCCCACCTCAAAAAAACTGGCGTGGATGGCGCGAATGACATCCGGGCGGCTTTGCACCAACAGTTCGTTGCAGCCTTCCTTGCCCCAATAATCATCGACAGAAAGATCATATTTCTGGATGTTGGTGCCCATCGCGCCGTCATAGACCACGACCCGATGCCGAATTTGTTCAAGGAAACTGGACATTTTTTCTCTCAGAATTCAAACTGCGCATGTAATTTCAAGCTACAACAAATCGGGTGGCAACCCTTGCCAGGATCGCCGCCTGTGTTGCCATCCTCGCGTTCAGTTTATTTTGGGAGCGTCGGAGTGGTCGGCTGGGCCGGCATCACAGTGAGCAATTGTTCCTTGCGCATCACCAGGCTGGTCGCGTTCAGCGAGGCCAGCTCAAAGCCGTGACCATGCGTGATGGCGTCCGTCGGACAAGCCTCCACGCAATACCCACAAAAAATGCAGCGGTTGTAGTCAATGTTGTAGACCTTGGCGTAGCGCTCAGCGCTAGAGATGCGCTGCTCGGCTGTATTTTCTGCCGCCTCAATATAAATGCAGTTCGCCGGACACGCCGCCGCGCACAGAAAACAAGCCACGCATTTCTCCAGGCCATTTTCGTCGCGTTGCAGCACATGCTGGCCGCGAAAGCGCTCCTCAAACTGCGCGCCGCGCATCGGCCCCGGCCCGTCCGGGTAGTTTTCCACCTGCGTTGGCTCAAACATTTCCTTGAAGGTAATGCTCATCCCCTTGGCAACGCCCGCAATATCGCGCACAATCGACATACCCAAAGTATACGGCATGGCACGGCACAAAATGAAGATCGAGCGCGTCCTTATCTATCGCCTAGGTAGTCTCGGTGATACCGTCGTCGCGCTTCCCTGCTTCCATCAGATCGCCCGCGCCTTTCCCAATGCCGAGCGGCGTTTGCTGACCAACGTTCCTGTGCACAGCAAAGCGCCCGCAGCATTTGCGGTGCTTGAAGGCTCTGGTCTTATCGCGGAGCAAAACGGCTACCTGCGCTATCCCATCGGCACACGCAATTTTTCTGAGCTACTCGCGCTGCGTCGCCAGATTCGCCAGTGGCGTCCGCAGGTGTTGATCTATCTCACCGCGCGCAAGCGCTGGCAGCAAGTGATGCGTGACGTGACCTTTTTTCGACTCTGCGGCATCCCGCGCATCGTGGGCGCTCCGTTCTCCCAGAACATGCGCTTGAACCGCATCAACGCAGCCAGCGGCATCTATGAACAGGAAGCCGCTCGACTGGCGCGAACCCTGCACACCCTCGGAGATATTGATCTCGACGACACCGCCAACTGGAACCTGCGCCTCTCGCCCGCCGAACACGCTCGCGCCCAGAACGCGCTGCTGCCTCTTGGCAACCGTCCTTTTTTTGCCTGTAGTATGGGCACAAAAGTCCCAGCCAAGGATTGGGGTGGCCACAATTGGCGCATCTTGCTGCGCTCGCTCGCGCAACAATATCCTAATCTTGGTTTGGTTCTCATCGGAGCGCCGGAGGAACGCAACCCCAGCGACGTAGCCGCGACGGAATGGCAGGGCCGCTGCATCAATCTTTGCGGCAAACTCACCCCGCGCGAATCCGCCGCCGTCATGGCACGGGCGCGGCTCTTTCTGGGTCATGACAGCGGCCCCATGCATCTCGCCGCCGCCGTACAAACCCGCTGCGTAGCTGTCTTCTCTGCCCGTGATCGCGAAGGAGTCTGGTTTCCCTGCGGCAGAGGACACAAAGTGTTTTATCACCGCACCGATTGCTGGGGCTGCGGCTTGGAAACCTGCATTGTTCAGCAAAAAAAATGCCTCGCGGCCATCACGACAGACTCCGTTCTCGCTGCCGTGAAAAACATTCTTATATCTGAATTATGATCTGCGAAGGCAGAGTTTTCCAGCTTCAAATGCCAGCCGTATCTCCGCACCCCAAGTGATTCTTTAACTCTTCAATACTCTGCGCCTGCGCATGAAAATGGCGGATGACAGTTCCGTAGCGGACATCCCGTGAGACAAGCGACGGGTCTGGACACGCCCAGGAGATGCCTGCAGATTCAAACGCCATGAAGGATTTTTTTGCAATTCGATTTCGAACTCCAGCCTCAAGAAGTACGTGATTCAGCGAGGTCTGGTCGTCCATCTCAACAATGACCTGCGTTGCGTAGCTCTGCATAAAACGGATAGTGGCTGGATTGGAACGAATACGCATAAAACCACAGCAAAGAATGAATCCCAGCTTGCGCGCAACATCGACCGGGATGGAATAATCTCTTTGCGCCACAATGTCTACGTTGGGCATGGCTTGGAGCATCGGCTCCAGATTGCCCACCAAAACAGCGTCGAGATCGAGAGAAATAACGTTTTGCCCGCGAGAGACTAGCTCGTTCAACACCAGAACCCGAAGCACCCATAAATGGCGCTTGCTGTAATCCTCGACGCAGCCTTCTGCGTCAAACCCGAAGTAAGGCGACAAGTCAATAATGTTAGAAGCCCCGCATTGCTGGGCAATTTCTCCTGCCGCCGCATCCATCGCCAGCACCGCAATTGTCCCCTCGGCATGACGGTCAACCTGCTGCTTCCAAAACTGGAAGAGATCGCCATAACGCGCGCTGAATGGCACCACAATCATCGGTTCGTCTGTCGATGGAGCGCTACAAATTGGATCCAGCATATTGGCAAGCTGCTGCGCCAAACTTCCATTGACAAGGCTCGCTACAAATATAGCCTCTCGTTCCGCAATCACGGCTTCGGCTGTGCCACGGTTCCGCGCCGCAGTTTTCTTAGAAATGAGTACCGCCAGATTTTGGCATCCCAGGCATCCGGCAGTAAAGGCCAGCCAGAGATCATTGGCAGCCGATAGATGAAGGTCGCGGCGCAGCATCCCGGCAAAAGCCCGTCGGATGCGCGGGCTATTCCGGCCTACCAGACAAGCATAAGAAAAGCGCCGGCGAAAACTCTCATCCAATCGGGTCGAAGGACGAATTCGATCCAATGCGAGTACCGCTTGTGTCCACAGATCGAAACGGGAGAATATCCGGCTGCTGATAAGCAGTATCCAAGTCACGGATCGCTCCTTCAGGAATTTCTCTCACTATACAACACCCAACTCTGACACTTGTTTCAGACCTATGTTCCAACGATCAGGCAACTTGGTGGCTTTTCTTTCCTCTGCCAATAGGCGAACCGGGGGTTCAAGACGCTTGCTACAATCTCTATGATGGGTGAGCCTTTGACATTTTCCGTGGACATTCCGACCTTCAATCAGGCGGAATACAGGCTCCATGCAGGATTGCGTCGTGGATAGCCCGATCCAGCGCCGTCTTTTTTTAGGATTTCTTTCGGGCTGGGTAGGCAAATTCGCCTCGACAATCATTCAGTTGGTGCAGGTGCCGGTCTTCCTGCATTTCTGGAGCGTGCCGGTGTATGGCGAATGGATGATCGTCAGCGCCCTTCCCACATATCTAAGCTTTTCGAGCTTTGGCTTTGGCAGCGCTGCTGGCAACGAGATGACAATGATGGTGTCCCGCGGGGATCGCGAGGGCGCACTGCGTGTGTTTCAGAGTTGCTGGTGGCTGATAACGCTGCTGTGCTGCGCGGCGATCCTCTTCCTCGGGGTTGGTCTCTATTTTTTCACGATTGCCGACAAGCTGAAATTGTCGGCGATCAGCGAGATAGACACGAAGTGGATCATTTTTTATCTCGGTGTTTCGGTGCTGCTGGGGCAGTTGGAGCAATTACTGCAAGCGTCGTACCGAAGCGTGGGACGGTATCCTTAC
>DAHXNK010000188.1 GCA_027365415.1 Acidobacteriaceae bacterium | reverse complement strand
AACGCCAAGGTTTTGCAATCCGATGGCGTTCAACATTCCAGCGGCGGTTTCGATCAGTCGTGGAGGCGCGTTGCCCGCCATCGGCTCGCGGGAGAGTCCCTTGGTGACAAAGCCGCCAATTTTTTTGAGCGAAACAACATCTTCAAACTCCACGCCATAGCCGAAGGTGCCGCTGGCGGCAAGGATGGGATTGCGCAAATCCATGCCGCAGAGTGTGACGCCGAGATTAGGTTCCGGGCTTCGTATCACGGCTGGGTCTTCTTTGCTGCTGCAGGAGCTTGGTGGGTCGAGCGCGAGATTGGTTTATGGACGATCCTGCGTCGATGAATTTCCGGGGCAGCGGGGTGTTCCGGTCGCAGCGCTTCGGTCAGAACATGTCCTACGCTGGCCGAGGGTTGATTGACGCCAAGCAGCGCGGCAAAGGTGGCTGCAATATCCACTGGCTCCACTTGGTTGAGATATGTTCCGGGAGCGAATGCGGAGCCATAGAAGCCTAGGGGAACATGCCGATCATAAGAATATGGAGTGTAATGCGTCG
>DAHXNK010000187.1 GCA_027365415.1 Acidobacteriaceae bacterium | reverse complement strand
CTTCAACGCCCAAGGGGTGGAGACCAGCGCGGAATATCGAGTGACGCAGCATATGTACGTGCGCGGGGGCTATACGCTGTTGAACGCCAATGTGCAGAAGTCGTTCTCCAGCAACAATTCGTCCCCTGCATTCAACCCGAAGTATCCCAAGGTCCCCATCGGTGCCTATTCGCCGCTGGTAGGCCAGCGCCCGTTTCGCCGCGCCAAACACTCCGGCTATTACTCTGCGATTTATGCGCGCCCGCGGTGGTACCTGGAAATGACCGGCAATTTCATGGGCAGGCGCGACGACAGTACATTTCTTCTGGACGCCAAGGGCGGCACAAGTCTGTTATTGCCCAATCACAATCTCGATCCCGCGTATCAGGTGCTCGGGTTGACCTGGAACTATCGCATCAACCGGCACCTCTCCACCTACACCGTCATGGACAATCTGCTGAGCCAGCATTATCAGCAGGTGCTCGGTTATCCTTCGCTCCCATTCAATTTCCGCTCCGGTATGCAGTTCGCCTGGGGCGGAGATGCGGCGCGGTAGTTGTGC
>DAHXNK010000186.1 GCA_027365415.1 Acidobacteriaceae bacterium | reverse complement strand
TGGAGAGGACTGCCGGTTGAGCATTAGCCCGCGAAAGCCTCAGCCGGGAGCATGATGGTCCGCAGAGTCGAGCTGGTGGGCCGGTGTCGATGTAGCGCGGGCTGTACGCCGATTCCAGGCAGAGCGCGTGAGTAGTGTGGCGCGTCCGGCGTGAGCCTCAGTCGAGCAACTGGTGGGGCCAGTGATCCAAGGTGAAAATCTATGTCACAATTTTCGCCACATTTTCAGAATATCTTCTCGGCATCTTTCGTCTAAGTTATTTATTTAATTGGTCGGGACGGGCAGATTTGAACTGCCGACCCCTCGCACCCCAAGCGAGTGCTCTACCAGGCTGAGCCACGTCCCGACGGTTGCGTTCAAGAAAAACGCGGGGTCTGACACAGTTTACACCGGCGTCTCGACCCCACACACGTTCAACTGAATTTCTATGCAGTCGGCGGAACGTATTCCTTGGGGGCAGCGGAGCCCTCGCCGAAGAAAAACTGGTCCATCTGCTCCACCAGGAACTCCTGTGCCTCGCGGGTCCACGGTTGCAGGCGGGA
>DAHXNK010000185.1 GCA_027365415.1 Acidobacteriaceae bacterium | reverse complement strand
ATGAATCACTTCCGAAATCGTGGTGTAGAAGATGAGCCACAAGCTGTCATTCATGCACGGCGTACCAAGAAAAGCGGCACGAATTGAATTCGTGCCGCTCGGGCCAGACTGACGTTTCATTGACTACTTGGCTGGATCGCTTGGGGGGCCCTGCTCGTCCTGCTCCGCCAGGGCCTTATCGACGGTTTCGCGGCGTTTGGCGCGCGCCTCGGCACGCTTCTCCCGCTTCTCTTCGAGGATCTTCTCCACGCCGAGCATTTCGATGAACGCCTTTTCCGCGCCATCGCCCTTTTGAAATCCGCTGCGCACGATGCGGAGATAGCCGCCGTTGCGGTCTCCATAGCGTGGGGCGACTGTCTCAAACAAACGCGAAACAGCTTCGCGCGTCTGCAGGTATGCGAGTGCCTGACGCCGGGAATGCAGGTCGCCACGTTTGCCGAGCGTAACCAGTTTTTCCACATGGGGACGCGCGGCCTTGGCCTTGGTAATCGTGGTCTCGACGCGGTCCTCAAGAATGATGGAGGTCACCAGGTTGCGCAGCAT
>DAHXNK010000184.1 GCA_027365415.1 Acidobacteriaceae bacterium | reverse complement strand
CCACATGCCGATAACTCTGCTTGATCGCGAGGCCTTCAGCACGCGCCGCCTTCACCAGCCGCTCGCCCGCCGCGGCGGGCTGATAGAGTCGCGCATCGGTGGGAAAACGAATGGCCTTGGTCTCGACCGTCGTGTCCACGTTGACGCGCTTCAACTCGGCAGGACGAATCACGCGCATCTCGATGCCCGCTTCAATCGTCCCGCGCAGCATCTGCTCGGCCCCGGCATCGCCCAGCCGCTTGCGCCAGCGCGTCATGCTCGATGGATCGATCGGCATCCGATGCTGAAAATGCCTCATGCCGCTGAAGTGCTGCCAGTACGGGTTTTCAACCCACACAGAAACCACATCCTCATCGCTCAGGTCATGCCGATACTTCAGATAGTGCAGAGCCACCATCAGCCGCGTCGAGATGCCGGGCGCTCCTTGGCTGGGATGATAGGTGCTGCCCAGAGTCTGCTCGAACGACTGCCAGTCGATGCAACGACCGAGACGAACCAGGGGATGGCTCCTGTCGATCAACTGCTCCAAATCTATCTGAAACATC
>DAHXNK010000183.1 GCA_027365415.1 Acidobacteriaceae bacterium | reverse complement strand
TTCCCACTTGACGCCAGCCTAGCTAGGCAGAGAGCGTACATTCGCACCGCGCTGGAAGACACCCTGGCAGAGATTGATGGCTTGGTAAAGTCGCTGCTGGGACTTCATTAGAATTTCCCTGGAAAAAAATCATGGGGGAGAGGGATTCCTATCTCGAAATAAGACTCGATATATCAACGACTTGCAGAATAGGCAATCAAACATACCCACAAATGTACCCCCAATCGAACGGCGTAGGGCGAGATTCACACGGGCAAGGCTGGTATCAGTTAGTTGTCTGGATGTGCTGCTGTGGGGATGCTCCGAGTCGTTTTTCTGGCTGCTAGGAGCGGCTGCGATTGCGTCCAAGGGGGTAGTGGGTGGCCTGTAGGACACTCCCCTGGATTCGCCAGCACAAAACTCTATTGTGCAATTTCTGATGTTGGCAGTTATTTCCAGTCCAGATTTCGGACTGGTGCTGGGGCGGCTGCCTATTCTTTCGTCTTCAGTCTGGAGTCGTTCTCGCGGATGAACGCCTCGATCTCCGCTGCACTCGCCAGAACGCGAAGCCA
>DAHXNK010000182.1 GCA_027365415.1 Acidobacteriaceae bacterium | reverse complement strand
GATATGCCGCTGCGCGCGTCACTCTGGCGACAGACCTTGGGTGGACGACGCAGACGATCACCTTCCCGACGATTGCCTCGCAGGTCTACAGCGGCACGTCGTTTACGGTGCAAGCGCCAGCAACGGCAAGCAGCGGTCTGACGGTGACGATCACGGTGCAATCCGGCAGTCCGGCAACGATCAGCGGCAATACGGTAACGATCACTGGAACAGGCACGGTGACGCTGGTAGCCTCGCAGGCGGGCAACGCGAGTTACAGCGCGGCCCCCCCCGCGACGCAGAGCTTTACAGTCACGGCGCCCACACCACCACCGACGTCCAGCTTTACCCTCACCCCAGCTACTGGCAGCGTGATAAACATTGCGCCGCCAGCGACGGGAAGCGCCACGCTGACCCTCACGCCGTCCAACTACAACGGGGCGGTCAACCTGAGCTGTCAAAACCTGCCACTCAGCACGACCTGCACCTTCACGGAGAATGGAGTGACGAGCAGCTCCGTAACGCTGAGTGGAAACACTGCGGTTCCTGTCACGGTGACCATCGCGACCAATGTGGCGGCG
>DAHXNK010000181.1 GCA_027365415.1 Acidobacteriaceae bacterium | reverse complement strand
ATGCCGCGCTGAAATCCGTTTTTCCCATCGTGAGTTACTCGGGCAATGCCGCGCTCGAATATGTTGACTATCAGCTTGGTGCGCCGCCATTCGAGGAATATGAGTGCCGCCACCGTGGCATGACCTATGCCGCGCCGTTGCGTGTCAAGGTTCGTCTGGTGATCTACGACAAGGATAGCCCGGCATCGAAGAAGGCAGTCAAACTGGTCAAGGAACAGGATGTCTACATGGGCGAGATTCCGCTCATGACCGACACCGGGACCTTCATCATCAACGGCACCGAGCGCGTGATTGTCTCGCAGCTGCATCGTTCGCCTGGCGTTTTCTTCGATCACGACCGTGGCAAGACGCACAGTTCGGGCAAACTGCTGTATTCGGCGCGCATCATTCCCTATCGCGGCTCGTGGCTGGACTTCGAGTTCGACGCCAAGGACGTGCTGTTCGCGCGCATCGATCGTCGCCGCAAGCTGCCGGTTACCGTGCTGCTGCGCGCGCTGGGATACAACAATGTTGAAATGCTCGATATTTTCTTCGAGCACAACGTGTTCCAGTTGGGCACCAAG
>DAHXNK010000180.1 GCA_027365415.1 Acidobacteriaceae bacterium | reverse complement strand
AGGGTCTCATCTATCGCGGCGCATACATTGTGAACTGGTGCCCACGCTGCCAGACGGCCATCAGCGACCTGGAAGTGGTGCATGAAGAGCAGCAGGGCAAGCTGTATGAAATCCGCTATCCAGTAGTAGGAGCAGATGGCGTTTTTGTCACCATCGCCACCACGCGTCCAGAAACAATGCTTGGCGACGTTGCCGTCGTTGTCAATCCGACCGACGCGCGCTATATGCATCTGCATGGCAAGAAACTGCGCCTGCCTTTAGTTGGACGCGAAATTCCTGTTCTACCCGACGACTGGGCCAATCCTGAATTTGGCACAGGCGCAGTGAAGGTGACGCCTGCACATGATCCCAACGACTTCGCCATTGCCCAGCGGCACAAACTGACGCCCATCATCGTGATGGACGAGACTGCACACATGAACGAAGCGGCTGGCACCTACGCAGGTCTCGACCGCTACGAAGCGCGCAAGAGAGTTCTTGCTGATCTCGAAGCCCAGGGATTGCTCGTAGCCGTGAAAGATCACGTCAATGCCATTGGCAAGTGCGACCGCTGTAAGACGGTGGT
>DAHXNK010000179.1 GCA_027365415.1 Acidobacteriaceae bacterium | reverse complement strand
ATCAGCCAACCATTCCTACGTTCCTGTACAACAGCAATGGCGGCGGCTTGGATGACGGCAACTTCAATCCGTGGGGATATGCGGCTCCGTGGGGATATGCGGCGCATCCGCAGCCGCTCCCGGAGTTGAATCCTGTCTGGTCTTGCTCCTCTGCCGGGAGTCCCACGATTACGCTGGCTGGAGCGGGACGCGAGACGATTTCCTTCCAGATATTCATCACCGCTGGCGCGACACTCAGCGATGTCTCGGTCGATATCAGCCCACTGGGTGGCGCGGGAACGCTGACCTCGGATAACACGCAGACCTCTAATATCACCCGTTATCTGGAGGGCTATATCCCATACACATATCCGTCGGCAGCAAAAACGGAGAACACGGCATTGTCTGGATCTGGTGGTATGCCCGACCCGCTGATTCCATTTTATGATCCTTACGATCCAGGGACTCCGGCAGTGGGCACGCCCTTTAACGTGCAGGCGGGGACGACGCAGGGAGTTTGGGTCAACATCTCCATTCCTGCGGGTCAGACAGCCGGAACCTACACGGGAACTGTGACGGTGACGGGCA
>DAHXNK010000017.1 GCA_027365415.1 Acidobacteriaceae bacterium | reverse complement strand
TTGCAGCCCTTTCGTTATAGCGTTCCGCAGCCCCTACAGGCGGCGGACAGATGAGTATGCAGCAGTGAAGGATCGAAGATGGCAAAGGCACTGGCAACAGTCGGGGAAGATACCGGACGCAGACAGAACATGGTTCCGGCGTGGAAGCAGACACCGCTGGAATTTTGGCAGTTTCTAAAAGACGTGCGCAGCGAGATGCACAAGGTGGTAACACCCTCGCGTAAAGAGGTGGAGACGACGACCACGGTTGTGATCGTCACGGTCTTCCTGTTTGCCGCGTATTTTTATGTGGTGGACAACGTGATTGGGCGCTCCGTGCAGACACTGTTGCACTGGCTGGCAAGCTAGATGGGCCGGGTGGAAAAGGTGAATGGGATGACAGTGGAAGAGACCAAACCCGAAGTGGAGCAGGCGACAGAAACTCTGGCGCCCCCGGCGAACGAGCGTTTCAAGTGGTACATCATCCACGCTTACTCCGGCTTTGAGCGCAAGGTGCGGGAGTCGATTGAGAGCCGCGTGCAGGCCTTTGGCTTGCAGGAGCGCATCGGGCGCGTGATGATTCCCACTGAGCCAGTGACCGAGTTGCGCAACGGGAAAAAGTACACCATCGAGCGTGTGTTTCTGCCCGGCTATGTGTTGGTGGAAATGGATTTGGATAACGAACTCTGGCACATGGTGAAGAACACGCCCCGCGTGACGGGATTCCTGGGTACAGGCGACAGCCCCGTGGCGCTGAGCGAAGAAGAGGTTAGTTCCATCCTGTTCCGCAGCGATGTTTCCAAGGATAAGCCACGGAACAAGATTAAGTTCGAGAAGAATGAATCGGTCAAGATCACCGAAGGCCCGTTTGCCAACTTCAATGGCGTGGTCGATGACGTAAACGAAGATCGCGAGACATTGAAGGTGATGGTGACGATCTTTGGTCGCTCGACCCCGGTGGAATTGGAATTTAGCAAGGTAGAAAAGATCGAAGAATAGAGATTCTGGCCAGCAACGTTTCGTTGCAAGTTAACGGCTGGCAGCCATTTGAAAGGGAAACAGGAAAATGCCTCCAGTAAAAAAAGTTCAGACATTCGTGAAGTTGCAAATTGAAGCTGGCAAAGCGACTCCGGCACCTCCGGTCGGCCCAGCGCTCGGTCAGGCGCAGGTCAACATCATGGAGTTCTGCAAGCAGTTCAACGCTCGCACGCAGAACAAGGAAATGGCGGGCCTGATTATTCCGGTCGTCATCACGGTCTACGTTGACCGCAGCTTTACTTTCGTCACCAAGACACCTCCAGCCGCAATTTTGCTGAAGAAGGCGGCGGGTGTGACCAAAGGTGCAGGCACGCCGAACAAGGACAAAGTTGGCAAGGTGACAGAGAAACAAGTCGCCGAGATTGCCAAGCAGAAGATGCCAGACTTGAATGCAGCCTCGGTCGAGGCGGCAATCAAGTCGATCAAAGGCACCGCGCGTTCGATGGGCATCGAAGTCGTTGCCTAGTTGTAGCCTCTCCTTGTATGGGTGTGAAGTTTCCATAGGTTCTCCATTCGATCCAGGCCGAAGAAGCTGATTGTATTACGCAACAGCAATCTTCGGAGGATCGAATGGAGGATCGCAGCGCGGCATAATACCTCCAGTGCCTATGGCTGATAGGCCCACAGATCGTTGTGGTCGTAAAGCGTTCCTGTCGAGCTGCGAGCCAAACCTCCGAAAATCCAGAGATCGCCAAAGTTATCCATCCAACTAACAGCGCCTGCTCGGTTCCCAGGAGCATTCGCTGTGGCAGGAACTCCCTGCGTTCCGTAGACGCCGGGTGCGCCCACCGTATTGACTCCGTTCACCCAAGTCCAGGTCTGCGTGGTAGGGTTAAACATCCACAGATCGCCAAGATATCCCTGCGCTCCGGTCGAATCGTACCCCGTGCCTCCGAAGAGCCAGAGGTCGCCAAAGCCGTCGATCCAGGGGACAGCACCTGCCCTAGCACCAGGGATGTTTGTGGTTGCAGCAACTCCCTGCGTGCCATAGACGCCTTTTGCGCCCACCATATTGGCTCCACTTACCCAAGTCCAGGTCTTGGTCGCGGGGTTGAACATCCACAGATCGTTCAGAGATCCCTGCGCTCCGGTCGAATCATACCCGTTGCCACCAAAAAGCCAGAGATTGCCGCTGTTGTCCGTCCAACTGAGAGCGGAGATTCTTGCTCCGGGAACGTTCGTGGTCGCAGCAACTCCTTGCGAGCCATAAACGCCTTTTGCTCCCACAGTGTTGGCCCCACTCACCCATATCCACACATGGGCGGTTGGGTTGAACTCCCATAGATCGTTCAGGGATCCCTGTGCTCCGGTCGAATCATACCCGTTGCCACCGAAAAGCCAGAGATTGCCGCTGCCGTCCGTCCAACTAACAGCAGCCTGACGCGCTCCGGGAACATTCGTGGTTGCAGCAACCCCTTGCGTTCCGTAGACACCGGATGCATTCACGGTGTTGGCTCCGCTCACCCACATCCAAGTCTGGGAAGCGAGGTTGAACTTCCATAGATCATTCAGTGCGCCCACCCCGCTGGTGGCGGCATTCCCCTCTCCTCCAAAAAGCCAGAGGTTGCCGCTGCGATCTGTCCAACTGACGGCACTATGCCGCGATCCCGGAACGTTTGTGGAAGCGGCAGTGCCTTGCGTGCCATAGACCCCGACTGCATTCGCCGTATTGGCACCACCCATCCATATCCAAGTCTGGGCATCTACGTCCAACTCCCACAGATCGTTCAAGTTATTGGCAGGCCCACTTGCAGAGTATTCCTCGCCACCGAAAAGCCAGAAGTTGCCGCCGCGATCTGTCCAACTAATGGAGGAGTCGCGTGTTGGCGGAAGGTTGGCAAACGCGGGAACTCCCAACGCGCCATAGACGCCACTACTGCCGTTTGTCCCCACGGTGTTGCTCCCACCGACCCATAGCCATTGCCCGTCCCCGCTATGATAGATTCCGTTCGTGCAACCGATGCTCGCGCCACTCAGAAGAGAAGCGAGCACGCCAAGGAGAACTGTAGCGTAGACTTGTTGAATTTTCATCGGAGCGCCTTTTCCTCTCCGCTGCTCCAGCAGCATCTATAACGAGAAGCCATCCCGCTATCGCCAGAGGAAGCGCCAACGGTGGTGCCCGATCAGGCTCCCCAGGAGGACGGCTCACAATAGGATTTTCATGATAGCACTCCCGCCTTGGACAGGCCACTGGTCGGCTTTATGGTAGTGGGATAATTGAAGTTTGATTTGAAGAAAACGGGCTGAAGTCCGTCCGGTACCTTTGTTGAAAGCTACCTGCACAACTTGCGAGATGCAAACTCGAAGCATGAACCGTGATAGGAGCAGCAAATTTCAAATCGGCATCTGCGATTGAAAGAGCGCCATTTGCTCGTCATTCCATGTATCCCAATTACTCGATTTTCGTGATTGCTTACTCTTTCCCGTTGAATTGTCCAAGCCCATGACGGCCCGCGTTTGCGCTTCCCAGGAAATTTCATCGGTGTTTTTGTAACGGCTGAATGGAAAGTTGGCGGGTGGCCTCTCGTCCTTGCCGTTCATGTGAGCGAGGATGGCTTTTCCCACGGCCTCGCCCAATCCCACGGGAACTGCGTTGCCGATCTGGCGGTATTGATCCGACATGGAGCCGCACACAATCCAATCGTCTGAGAATTGCTGGATGCGTTTATATTCCTGAATGGAAAGTGGACGATCTTCCGTCGGATGGCAGATATCCGTGGCAGGCATGCATGGCGATGTAACCAACGTACAGGAGGGTTTCTCCCAATCGAGTCGCCGCAAAAATCCAGTCTTTCCACCACCCGCATCTAGGGAACCGCGAAGCGCCTCCCGGTGAAGCTCCGCTGGTAAATGTTTCCAATACTGCCCAGGGCCAAGCATCCGGTAGAACCGCAAGCGACCTTCAGGGAACGCATCGTGGTCGCCTGCTTTTGGGTCAAGTCCATCCAGAGCTTCTCGCAGGGTTCTCCACTTGGGCAGGCCGAAAGATGGGTCTTGCGAATGCGTGGGAACAAGGTGGGGCAACTTTGTTCCATCACGAGCGCAGAGAAGAATGACCCGCTCCCGCGATTGAGGCACGCCAAAGTTGGCTGCATTGTAAAGGTTGAAGGTAACGCCATACCCGGCAGCGCGCAGCTTTTTGAGTATGTGCATCAGCGCTCCACCAGGTCGCTCCTCTCTACCGGGAGTCCAACCGCCATTGCGCTCAACATGTGGGCGATGGCTCAGTGGAGCCGATAAAAGACCACGCACATTCTCGATGACTGCATACTTCGGACGTAGATCAAGGATCAAATCAACATACCGAAGCAGCGCGTTGCCACGTTCGTCCTTGAAGCCTCGACGAGCACCCGCAGTCGAAAACGCCTGACACGGCGGGCCACCGACCATCACGTCAATTTCTGCGGAGAGGCCAAGGCCGGATGCAGCACGAATTTCGTCAGCGTCATATTTCCAGACATCTCCAAGCAATGCAATGTCGGGTCGATTCTCCACAATCGTGCGGCGGCAGGTCTTGTCCATCTCGCAGGCCAGTAGAACGTGGATGCCTGCTTTCTCCAGCCCCTGATCGAGTCCCATCGCGCCTGAAAAGAAAGATAGCGCTTTAATGTCAGGCATGGTTCCGGGGCCGCGTGGCTTGTCTTCTTGTGCCTTGATTCCGCCCGACGAAAGAAAGGCGGCGACGGCCTCATCTGTGGTGATCCAGAGCTTGCCGATCTGTCGCCCGAGCAACGCGCCAGATCGGAGAAGCGATCTGGCGCGTTGCTCGGAAACGCCAATTTTTATCGCTGCGTCTTTGACGGAAATGGCGTCGGGTATATTCATGGTTTCACCTGCGAAATCATAGACAGACCAAACCTAGCATGCCTGGAACGTGTGGGGCAAATCATGGCCTGCAACCCGCCTGCATTACACTAAACGGTACCCCGCATAGAAAGAGCGGTCTGGGAACAATCCATCCATGAACAATCCATCCATTGTTATTCTCGATTTTGGTTCGCAATACACGCAGCTCATTGCGCGGCGCATTCGCGAACAGAATGTCTACTCCGTTGTGCTGCCCTGCACGGCCTCGCTCCAGCAGATTGAACAGGCCAACCCGGTCGGCATCATTCTCTCTGGTGGGCCAAGCTCGGTCTACGATGCCGATGCTCCTCCGACCGATGCGCGCATACTCGCGCTGGGCAAGCCCATTCTCGGCATCTGCTATGGATTGCAGTTCATCACGCACCATCTGGGCGGCAAGGTGCGCTCGGCTGCGCGCCGCGAGTACGGCCATGCTGAGGTGGAGATCGTCGCCAAAACGTCGCTGCTTGAAGGCCTCGCGCAGATGCAGCAGGTCTGGATGTCGCACGGGGATGAAGCGTTGGAGCTGCCGCCGGGTTTCTCTCTGACGGCGAAGACCAGCAATGCTGTGGCGGGCATCATGGATGAGGCGCGGCGCATCTGGGCCGTGCAGTTTCATCCTGAGGTTCACCACACGCGGCAGGGCACGGAGCTGCTGCGCAACTTTCTTTTTCGCATCTGCAAGGTCGCTCCGGATTGGACGCCAGAGCACTTCATCCAGACGACTGTCGAGCAGATTCGCCAGCAGGTCGGCGACAAGGGGCACGCCATCTGCGCGTTGTCGGGCGGCGTGGATTCCTCCGTGGCCGCCGTGCTGGTGCATCGCGCGATGGGCGATCGGCTCACCTGTGTTTTTGTTGATAATGGAGTGCTGCGCAAAAATGAATTTCAAAAGGTGCAGGACAACCTGCGCGGCAAGCTGAAGCTGAATCTGGTCGCGGTCGATGCGCGGGAGCGTTTTCTCGCCTTGCTGGCTGGCGTGACCGATCCAGAGACCAAGCGCAAGATCATTGGCAAGGAGTTCATCGCCGTCTTTGACGATGAGGCGCATCGCATCGCAAAGCTTTCCGGCTCCGTGGACTGGCTGGTGCAGGGAACGTTATATCCCGACGTGATCGAGTCCTCATCTGTAAAGGGGCCGTCGCAGACCATCAAGAGCCATCACAATGTCGGCGGGCTGCCGGAGATGATGAAGCTGAAACTGATCGAGCCGCTGCGCGATCTCTTCAAAGATGAAGTGCGCCGCATTGGCCGCGATCTTGGTATGCCGGAAGACATTCTGCAGCGCCAGCCCTTTCCCGGCCCTGGGCTGGCCGTGCGCATTCTGGGCGAGGTGACGCCGGAGCGCGTCACCCTGTTGCAAGCCGCCGACGAGATTGTTGTGGAGGAGATCAAGGCTGCGGGCCTCTATCAGCAGATATGGCAGTCCTTCGCCGTGCTACTTCCGGTGCAAAGCGTGGGCGTGATGGGCGACCAGCGTACCTACGCGGCCACCTGCGCCATCCGCGCCGTGCATTCCGAGGATGGCATGACCGCCGACTGGGTGCCGCTGCCATATGAGGTACTCAAGAAAATCTCCAGCCGCATTGTCAACGAGGTGCGAGGCATCAACCGCGTGGTGTATGACATTACCTCCAAGCCGCCGGGTACGATTGAGTGGGAGTAAAGCCGATGACCGCGCCGAAAATCAAAACGCCGGGGGCCCAAACGCACTGGGAGCAGGTCTACACGACCAAGCAGGACAGCGAAGTCAGTTGGTTTGAGCTGCTGCCACAGATGTCTCTGAAGATGCTGCGCGTCGAAGAACTGGCCAAGGACGCGCGCATTCTGGACGCGGGCGGAGGCTCCTCGCATCTGGCGGAAGCATTGCTGGATCGCGGCTTTACGTGTATCACCGTGCTCGACATCGCAGCAGCGGCTCTGGAACGCTCGCGAAAGCGCCTTGGCGAACGCGCAAACAAGGTGCGCTGGATTGTCGCCGACATCACGCGCTGGCTGCCAGAGGAACAATACGACGCATGGCATGATCGCGCCGTCTTCCACTTTCTTACCGACGCCCAGGAGCGCGCAATCTATCGAGAGAGGCTGGCATCCGCTGTTGTTCCCGGCGGCACGGTGGTGCTGGCCACCTTTGCGCCCGACGGCCCAGAGCGTTGCAGCGGCCTGCCCGTGCTGCGCTACTCGCCAGAGGAACTTGCGCGGGAAATGGGCAGCGCATTCCAACTACAGCAGAGTTGTCGGCTGGAGCATGAGACTCCGGCAAAAGCTGTGCAGCATTTTCAGTACAGCCGCTTTTGTCGTCTATAGGCAACGCTCAACAGGAAAAAATAATTCAAAGCGTTCTCCGCAATCTGGATGTACACTCGGTTCACCGTGGCTATTCCAGTGAACTATGCCTGCAATTTGAAGAGAGTTCCCAGATGGAATATTTTCCCTTCTGGTATAAGAAAGTAACGCTGTAGGTATAGATGTAGTCAATAAATTTTGTTCAGGACGAGACGAAATTGCAGGAAAGATTTTTGATACGATGTCAGAAAAGCGTAAAGAGGAAATAGTTCGAGAGGAAGTATCCGATTCGGCGGGGGAAACTTCCCCAACAGAACTTCGGACGGCTGTGCGATTCCCAGTTCGGCTTCCGGTGTATATCCGGGCGGATCGTGGGGAAGAGTTGGCAGAGACGATTAACATCTCCGCCAGTGGCATGTTGTTTTCGTTTGAGCGCTGCTTGACCAAGGGCACCTCGATTGAATTTGATCTCAAAATGCCAGCAGGAGCGCTTGGCATGGAAAAAGATGTTGTCGTCCACTGTACCGGGCGTGTGATACGCTGCTATCGCAAAGGCGATAAGGATACGGAAATCGTCGCCGTCATCGATCAGTACCGGATGTTGTCTTGAGGATCTATGACCATTGATATTTAAAAACGCTCTCTCCAGCTTCAACCGGAGGAGATTCTTCCTCCCGAAGACCCCGACCGTGCAGGCGGCATCCGGGTTGTTCTGGCGGATACGCAGGCCATCTACCGTGTCGGAATCAGAAAGATATTTGCCGTAGAAGACGACATTCGCGTTATCGCCCAAGCAGAAAACTGCGCGGGGCTTCTAGCGGCGCTGGAGCGCTATCCTGCGGATGTGGTTCTCCTAGAAGGCAGCCTGATCGCCAGCACGGGCGAGACCATCCCGGAGATTATGCGCCGCGCTCCAGATGCAAAGCTGATCGTGCAGGTGATGGAAACCAGCGAGAGCAATATCGTCGATTTATATCGTCGCGGCGTGCGCGGAGTCATCTCGCGTTCCATTCCGCCCGACTTGCTCGTGCGTTGCGTACGCAAAATTGCGCTGGGCGAAACCTGGATCGACAACCAATCCATCAGTTGGGTGATTGAGGCCTATCGCGCCCAGGCCAATCAATTGACGAATCCACGCCTGCAACCTCGATTGACTCCCAAAGAACTGGAGATCATGACCTGCGTAACCCAAGGGCGACGCAACAAGGAAATTGCCTATCAGTTGGGAACCACAGAGCAGGTTATTAAGAACTATCTGCGCAAAATCTACGATAAGCTCGGCGTTTCCGATCGCCTAGAGTTGGCGCTGTACTGTTTGCACCATCAGATACTCAAACAGCAGGCGCTCACGGTTGCCACAGCGCGGCCAGACCCAATGCCGACGCCCGCCGTTACGACGATCCGTCGCGCATAGATTTTTGGGGACTGCGTGCCTGTTCCAGACGGGCAATCATCTGCTGTAGCTCGTCCACGCTCATGTGGGCCAGCATTTGCTCCACGCACTCCTCCACCAGGCCATCCAATTTCTTCAGTTGCGCCCGGCCCTCCGCCGTGATCTGCGAGAGCACGATACGACGATCCTTTTGATCGCGTTCTCGCAGAATCCACCCATTGCGCTCCAGCCGATCCAGCAATCGCGTAATGTCCGGATCCTGACTGATGAGCCGCTCTCCAATCTCTGAGCAGGGGAGCGGCTGGCCTCCCGCGCCACGCAAAATACGTAGCGCATTGTATTGCGTCGCTGTCAGACCATGCGGTTTCAGAGCCAGATGCAGCTTTCGTTGCAACTGATCTGCCGTGCGCAGCAGATTCAGAAATGCCTCCGCCCGAATGTTGCGAAAAGGCACGTTTTGACGCAGCTCCCGCTGCAAGCTGCCTGCAGCAGGATGTCCAGCCTTCACATCTGCGTTGCCGCCGCTTTTCTTTGGAGGAGATGTTTTCATTCGATTCGTTCCCTCTGTTGATCCCAGCGCGTTTCTTCCTGTCGATACCAGCGAATGATATCAGGGGCGCTGTAGAAATATCGGGCAAGGCGGGGCGAATCGACAAGCGAGCGGTAAACCGCGTTACAGCCGGATACGGAAGCTTCAAGCGGCGACACATGTGTACCGCCGCTTGATTTGGCTCCCTTCTAGGTGATGGTGAGGGTGAGGCTCAGGCCTTGAATGGACTGGCCGCTGCTAGGAGTCGGAGTCGCAAGTACGGTCGTCGTTGAACTGCCTGCAGGCGTGACGCTTGCCGCCGCTGGGGTACTCGCCGCCGAGCCGCCGCAGCCGGAGATCCCTGCTGCCAGCGCTCCCGTCATCAACACCAGCAGGCAGAGTTGCAACATCCGCTGCTGCGTCTTCGATCTGCCACGCTTGCGTCCAAAGGCGGACAATCCGGCCATGCTCCCCGGCCACCAGAAGGCCAGCGCTGGCAGGATCGGACTCAGCGGGCTAGACGGATTCGCGGGCGAATATCCTGGCCCGAATGAGCTGGGCAGCGCCTGCATCTGCGCCGTTGCCACGTTGGTCTGCACGGCTAGGGCAACGGTGATCGGCTGATTGTTACCGCTCATCGTCACGATGTTGTTCGCCGTGCCGCCCTGCGTGAACGCGCAACTCGTATTGAGGGGCAGGCCGATGCAGCTTAATGTCAACTTGCCGCTGTAGCCGCCCGACGGCGTAAAGGTCAACGTGGTCGTTCCCGTCTGCCCCTGCGCGATGCTCAGCGAGGCCGGGGTCGCCGCCATCGTGTAGCTGGGCGTAGGCGGCGTTGTCGGCGCGCTCACCGTGACAGTCACAGATGAAGATGTGCTGGCCACGTCGTTGGTCGAGGCGACAAAGCTGGCCGTAATGCTGTCACTGCCCACCGGCAGCAACGTTGTGTTCAGGATCGCAACGCCGCTGGCGCTCAATGAAGCTACGCCAATCGAAGTGGTTCCGCTGGAGAAGATCACCAGTCCGCTCGGCACCGCAGCACTGCCGGATTTGACGGTCGCCGTCAGCGTCACGCTGCTGCCTGCGGTGATCGGCGTCGTCGGAGATACAGCCAGCGTGGTGGTCGTGGTAGCAGGGGTAACCGTAATGTAGGCAACAGCGTTGCCAGAGGCATAGTTATTGGTGGCCGTACTGACCGCCTCCACGATCACCGTGCCTGCTCCGGTGAAGGTCAGCTTGTTGCCGCTGATCGTTGCTGGTCCGGCATCGACCACATAGCTGATCGTCGGCCCGGTCGCGTTCAACGTTGCGTTCAGCGAGATCGGCGCGGCACCGTAGACCACGCTGGTGGGTGGCGTGGGCGACCAGGTGATCGTCGGCGCTGTTTGGAAGATGTCAAACGCGCTGCTGGTGGCCGTCAACGTCAGTGGCGTTCTGGTTCCTCCGGATGGAACGATGGGCAGGGTTACGTCCAGCGTGTCGCCCGTGCCCGCCGTGTTCACGCTCAGATTGCCGTAGCTGGCCGTAGCCACGGCGATGCCCACCGAAGCCAGCGTGGTCTCCGTTGTCGTGCCGCCCAGTGTGCCGTTGCCCGTCAGCGTGAGCGGAACAGGAATGTTGAGCGCCGCTGCGCCACTCTCCGTTACGCTCAGCGTTACGGGGGGTGTCATCCTCGTGTTGACCGCTGTATTGGCTGGTTGCTGCATGAACTGCACGGCAGTGTAATTCGTCTGCACCGCGCCCAGATCGAGCTTGCCATTGATGGTACGGTGCAGGCCGCGCTCGTCCGTGGTCATGCCGACAGGCAGCAGCGCGGGATTGCCCGCCTCAATCGCCGGACTTCCAGGTAGAGGTAGCAGGGTTTGCACCGCTTGGTTCGCTCCGTTGTAGGCCAGCGGGCCAAGCATCAATTGCGCTGCCGTAATCGGAGTAGCCGTGGTGCTGATGATGTTGGCGCCGCTTTGCGTGCCGCAGCCATAGCAGTCGTTGCCTGCTTGTCCTGAAACGTTCTCCGTGTTGCCCGCCACAATACTGTTGGTAAGGGTCAACGTGCCGCCATTGTCATACATGCCGCCGCCGAAGCCAGCCGTGTTGTTGGAGAAGGTGCTGTTGCTCACCGTCAACGTGCCACCGCTCAAAATGCCGCCGCCGCCGCTAGCCGAATTGTTGGAGAGTGTGCTGTTGCTCACTGTCACCGTGCCTTGGTTGTCAATACCGCCGCCGAAGGTCGCGGTGTTGCCGGAGAGTGTGCTGTTGCTCACCGTCAACGTGCCGCCGCAGTCGAGAATGCCACCGCCGCCGCCGGAGGTCGCGGTGTTGCCGGAGAGTGTGCTGTTGCTCACCGTCAACGTGCCACCGTTGTTGAAAATGCCGCCACCGTTGATGCTGTTTCCATTGGCGATGGTCAGCCCGCTGATGTTGGCCGTCACGCCGGAGTTGATCGTAAAGACGGTTCCAACGGTTGTGCTATTGTTCCCAGAAATGGTCAGCAGGTTCGCACCCGGCCCGGTGATATTGATGCTGCCAGTAATGTTCGGCAGCGCACTGGTCAGCGTGATAGTGCCCGTCACGTTGAAGGCAAAGCCGATGTCCCCGGAACCCTGGCTGTTGGCCAGCGTCAGCGCATCGCGCAAAGAGCAGACATCACTGCCATCGCACACGGCGCTGATGTCTGTGCTGTCCGCCGTTGTGGTTACGGTCAAAGCCCCAACTTCCACCGCGCCCAGATCGCTAACCACGCCGCTACCCGTGGGACGGGGAAATCCGCGCTGGTCGGTGGCCAGCGTGCTGCTGAGTCCTGCATTCAGGGCCGGACTGGCCGTTAGCGGCATCATCGTCTGCGTCGAACCACCGTTATATTGCAGTGGGCCAAGCAGCAGTTGCGCCGCCGTAATCGGAGTAGCCGTGGTGCTGATGATGTTGGCGCCGCTTTGCGTGCCGCAGCCATAGCAGTCGTTGCCTGCTTGTCCTGAAGCGTTCTCCGTGTTGCCCGCCACAATACTGTTGGTAAGGGTCAACGTGCCGCCATTGTCATACATGCCGCCGCCGTCGCTGGTACCGGTATTGCCGCTGAAGGTGCTGTTGCTCACTGTCAACGTGCCGCCATTGTCATAAATGCCGCCGCCGTCGCCAGCCGTGTTGTTGGAGAAGGTGCTGTTGCTCACCTTCAGCGTGCCGCCGTTGAAAATGCCGCCGCCGCCGCCAGCCGTGTTGCCGGAGAGTGTGCTGTTGCTCACTGTCAACATGCCGCCGCTGTTGAAAATGCCGCCGCCGAGGCCGCTGCCGCCAGCCGTATTGTTGGAAAGTGCGCTGTTGCTCACTGTCAACGTGCCGCCATTGTCATAAATGCCGCCGCCGCCGAGGGTGTTGCCATTGCCATTGGCAATGGTCAGCCCGGAGATGCTGGCCGTCACGCTCGGTGAGCTGATGGTGAACACAGTCACAGCGTTGTTGCCGGAGATGGTCAGCAGATTCGCTCCCGGCCCGGTGATGGTCACATTTTGATCCAGGGGCAGCGTACTGGTCAGCGTGATGGTGCCCGTCACGCCATTGGCGAAGTCAATGGTGTCGCCGGGCGTGCCCGTATCCGCATTCACCGACGCGACCGCCGCGGCGAGCGAGCCGCTTCCGCTGCTGCTCGTGTTGGTCACGGTGTAGGTGGTCTGGGCGTGGGCGCTCGCTGCCGCCAGCATAAAGACCGCCAGCAGCAGGGTGCCCAGTGCAAGCCTTCTTTTGGCTTGCGTGGGGAAGCTCCGGCTACGAGCGACGGAGACGAGCGCGAGAACGCGCGATACAAAGGTTAACATCGTCATGGAAAAATCCTAAAAATTTGAATGTGCCGAATCGAAACGTACCCCAGCACTTCCCGATCCAACCCCGACTGAAACTCCACAGGGGCAAGGAGCAAGTGTTGCCCGTCACGCAGAGACGTGACACCGAACACCAGAGGCAATGGCTCACGTTCTTTATAGCACAAAATGCAGGAATTCCCGCATGAAATCTTATTGGGTTTTTGTGAGAATTTGGCAAAAGAATGCGTGGTTGGACGGGCCGCTTCTCTCGAAATGGTTCCTTTGAGCATTTCGGCTGCGTGCTGTAAAATGACACTGTTCCGTTCTTAAGAGCGCACACCCATCTCGCAGATCCCCTCTTCAACTCGGCTTACTCCGGGAGAGGTGTTGCTTGCGGCACAAAGCTATGGAAATTCCCCGTGACAAGCGACACGGAAACTATTGTTTATCCATATTGAGTTCTCCGCAACTTGGTGCAAAAATTTGCAACTTAATGCGACTTTTTGCGTCTTAACAATGGGAGTTTTTCAAGGAGGAGTCTGGCTGCCCCTTTTAAGAAAGGGTGTCCGGTCTTTGTATGTCTACTAAGCGACAGGCGGGACGCTTCTTCATCGTGGGTTTGCGCCGAATCGCCGTTTCACTGCAGTCACCCCGTGCCAGTACGACCGTGGAGTAGACTGCCAAACTTCAGGAGGACGATGACAATGCCGAAAACCATAAAGTACGCTGAAAAAATAGTGACTCTTGCTGCTCGTGGCAGTTGGGTGATCTTCGATAAGCTGAATAGCATCCGCCCAAATGCCTCCTTTACCCCCAAGTGGTCGGACAAGCCACTATTGAAGTCGTATCAGAAGGAAAAGCCGCCACTCGGCTGGCCGCGCACAACCGATTCGCTGTGCCCAAAGTGCATCCCGGAGATACGCCAGCAGATTGTTGACGGCAAGCTACCGCATGAGATGCTGCTGCATGAAAAAGCGGGTGAGATCAAAGCGCAAATCATCGAACGCGATGGAAAGATCCTAATGGTGAAGGACTGCCCGAAGCATGGACATTTTGAAGATGTAATGTCCATTGATCCAGCATTCTTTAAGCATCTGGAAGAGGTTTTTCCTGGCCGCGACATTCGCGCCCACAATGACGAAACGCTGCACAATCATGGCAGCTCAACCATCACGCATGGCCGTGGCTCGGTGCTGACCATTGACCTGACCAATCGCTGCAATATGATGTGCGACCCATGTTTCATGGATGCCAATCAGGTTGGGTTTGTGCATGAACTGACATGGGATGAGATCAAGACCCTGCTGGACAACGCAATCTCCATCAAGCCCAAACGTCAGATGTCTGTGCAATTTTCTGGCGGGGAGCCAACCCTGTCGCCTTATTTTCTGGATGCGGTGGCTTACGCGCGCAAGCTGGGGTATGAATCCGTACAGGCAGCGACCAATGGCATCGAGTTTGCCAAGAGCAAGGAATTTTGTCGTGCCGCTGCAAAAGCCGGGTTGCGTTATGCCTACTTGCAGTTTGATGGTATCGGTAATGCTGCCAACTCACATCGCAAGGTGGGCAACCTGTTCGATGTAAAACTTCAGGCCATTCACAATTTACACGAAGCTGGAGTGGAAATCGCTCCCGTAACTACCATCATCAATGGCATCAACAATGAGCAGGTAGGCCGCATTATTCAGTTTGCGATTGACAACCCCAAGACCATTAACTTTCTGAGCTTTCAGCCCGTTTCTTTTACCGGGCGCGATGAGGCCGTCACGGACGAACGCCGCGCAGCGCAGCGCTACACGCTGAGCCACATGGCGCACGATGTCAAAAATCAGACAGGCCTAGGCGAACCAACACGCGATTGGTTCCCCATCAGCTTTATGAGCACCTTCTCGGATTGGGCAGATATGGTGCATGGCCCAAACCAGGATTGGGGCCATCTCGCCTGCGGGTGCCATCCCAATTGCGGCATCGGCATGGCCTTGATGATCGACAAGGAAACCAAGGAGGCTGTTCCGGTAACAGCCTTCATCAACGCGGATCGGCTGGCCAAGGATGTGGCCAAGATCAACGATGCGGCGCGCGGAAAGATTCTGTCAGTTCTTGGCGTGGCGCTGGCATTGTTGCGCAACTACGATCCATTCAAAGCGCCAACACATTTTCGGATTAAAGACATGCTGGAAAAATTCGACAAGAGCTTCGAGGTGACGGGCCGCAATTATGGGTCTGTCACGGGGAATCGCACGATGGAAGACATCCAGAAACGCCGCGCGGATCGTTGGAATTTTCTGTTCATCGCGGGCATGTGGTTTCAGGATCTATTCAACTACGATTTCCGCCGCACCGAGCAATGCATCATTCCATACGCGACGCAGGAGGGTGAAATTTCCTTTTGCGCGTACAACACCGGGGTAGGTTGGCGCAACATCATCGAGAAGATGCACATGACGGCCACGCTGACCAAGTGGTACGAGGAGCATGGTCGGCATGAAATCTTTGCCGGTGGTCACAAGGTAAATCTGGGCGAGGTGAAACACTCTCTGACGCTGAACGAAGAGCATGTTCATGCCGCAGCAAACGACACGCTGGATAAGCTGGGCATTGCCAAGAACGCGCGTCAGGAAAAAGTGCTGGCGCGCGATGCCAAGACAAAAAAACAGGATGCAGAAAATGCGAAAATGGAACGACTCTATCGGGAGCATATATTGGGCGAGAAACCACAGGGAAATTTTGTGGCTGTCGACGCGCTACTTCAATCCGCCCCAAAAGCGGAATTCGCGAGAGAAGTGGAAGAACCGGCGATGATCGACTAAGGCTTGTACGCAATACCCGGCAGAGGTCGCCCGAAACAGGCGACCTTTTGTCGTATCCGATCCTGGATGCAATGAGGGGCTGGCGCGACTACAATCAGCACATGCCCCCTGTGGTTTTCCATGATCGGAAGATGCAGGATTTCCGCCGATCTCTGCTTTGGTGGTACTCGCTGCACGCTCGCGACCTGCCTTGGCGACGCACGCGGGATCCTTATTGCATCTGGATATCGGAGATCATGCTGCAGCAGACACGGGTAGCTGCCGTGGTGGAACGCTATCGCATATTTATTGCAGACTTTCCAACATTAGTATCCCTGGCGCTTGCCCCGGAAGAAGCCGTGCTCGCCCACTGGAGTGGCTTGGGCTATTACAAGCGCGCGCGCCTGCTGCATCGCGCTGCTCAATTTGTGATACGGGAACACGCCGGTGCATTGCCGCGAACGGCAGATGCGCTGCGCCAGTTGCCAGGTATCGGCCACTACACGGCGGCGGCCATCGCCAGCATTGCGTTCGGGGAAGCCGTGGCCGTAGTCGATGGCAACGTAGAGCGCGTGGTGACGCGCGTGCTGGGAGCGACAAGAGACGGCAAGCTCCCCACGCCGGGGCGCATCCGCTCTGCCGCTGAGAAGCTACTGGCAAAAGAGCAGCCAGGGACTTTCAATCAAGCCATGATGGAACTGGGCGCGACCGTCTGTCATCCGCAATGGCCGCGCTGCGACAAGTGCCCGGTGCAGGAAATATGTCGCACGCAAGGGGAGCACCCGGCGATTCCGCGCACGAAAATGCGTAGCCGCCAGACTGCCTACGGGTTGGTGCGGCGCAAGACCAAACAGCGCGGCAAGGTAGAGGTACTGCTGCAACAACGACCCTCCGATGCCACGCAGATGCCAGACATGTGGGAACTGCCAGAAGTGGATACAAGCGTTGTGGAGAAGATGGAGCCGGTATTGCGCGTGCGCCATGCTATCACCCAAACCAACCATTATGTGGGCGTATATGAATTTATCCTGCCCACGAAAGAGATGCTGGAGAAGCATCCGACCCAGCAATGGGCCAATGCAGAAAGACTTCTGGAAATTCCCTTGACTGGCCTGGCCCGGAAGATTCTAATGCGCATGGATATCATGCCTCGGCCAAAGAGCATTCGCACCGGGCATGTGATTCCTGAGGCGCTCGATCCGTTTTTGCCATCCCTGGACGCGCAGGGAAACCCGCGTGAAGATGAGCCTGGAAAGTAGGCAAGAGAGTATGCCAATCCCTCGTCAGCAAAGACGTTGCGACAGCCGGAGGTGGATAGCGCGGCTCTCTGTCATCGCGTTGCTGCTGTTCGCTTTGCTTTGGAGTGGAAGAGGAGCGATGTTTTCGGCAATGGCGCAGACAGTAGAACTGCTCCAGCGCGCGCCGAACGCTGGGCTGGCACAGGCGGCGGTGCCGTCCTCAATGCCATCCTCTACACAAGCCCCTACACAAGCATTGGCGCTGCCCAAGGATGTCTCCGGCGCGTATGCCTTTGATCGCCGCAACGGGTCGATTGAGGTGGATATTGATCGCGGAAAATTGAGTGGATACATCTCGCGGTTGGGAGATACGGAGACCAACAGCAACACCCCGCTGACATATTTTTTCGATCACACCGTGGTGGATGACGACCATTTACAGTTTGAAACCAAAGTGGTACATGGCATCTGGTACTCCTTTCGCGGAACCATTGTGCGCGGCTCCGGGCAGGCACGCGAAGATGAAGGGTACTATGTGCTGCACGGCACGCTGCTGGTACATCATCCAAGCGATGCGAGCGATAAAAGCTCCGAGGAGACCGTGGAGCAGCGCAGCGTGAATTACAAATCTCTGGCACAGTAAATGATTTGTACCGGAGTGAGATTTGAAAAGTCATCCCTCTGCGGCTACAGGTAGGGTCTCACTAGGTTGTTGTCCAATCGGTCAAGAACAGGGAAGCTGATGTTGCGACACAGGGAACCGAAGGGACTATCCCTATCATGCTCGATGAACGATTCTTCATCGAGAGAAACTTGCAAAATCTGTTATCGAGGGTCGGCTAAGCGCGGCCAACAGGTCTAAACCGAGCTTGCGCCTGGTGCCTCCAAAGCCACGCTGCAAGCCATCATGCGCGGCAAGACCCGTCCAGAATCCATCCTGAACTCCTACGGCTGGCGTGGCTATGATGTCTTAGAGCGTGTTCCCACTACCCGGACGGCAGCGGCGGGAGAAAATTTTTTCGAGTTCAAGAAGCGAGGAGTGACGCATACTGGACGTAAGCGAGCGACGAAGAAATCGAGAAAATCCACGCAAGAACAAATTCACTCATAAGCCTCGCCATGTCATCAGTATTGAAAGTTTTTGGAGTTTCGCAAAACGCCGCTTGCTCAAGTTCAACGGCATCAAAAAAACACGCTTTAACTGCATCTCAAGGAGACCGGGGCTGCTTCAACCACCGCCAAGACAATCTCTACAAAACTCTGTTATCCTTCTTCCGTAATCACCCACTCTGAGAGCCTTTACTTCCTGAGACCCTATATTTTATGGCGCAACCAGCAACGAAGCATTCCCTCGCAATGAAAAAAGTCCAGCACACACAGAAAGCAAGGATATGCATTGCCGTTGTGCGGGCCGTGTTCGTGGTCAGCGTGTTGATGGCGCGCGCCAAGTCGATGCAGGCACAGCAGACTACGCAGAGCCAGCAGGCTGCGGATGCCAAACAAATTCCCGCCGTGGACGGAGATGCTGGCCCATGTTCGGTGGAGTTCACTGTGACCGATGGCCAGGGACATCCAGTTTATGCTGCCAACATCAATGTGCATATCGCCTACGGATTCATGGGCACGCACAAGCTAGACCTACAAGTTGGAACCAACTTCGACGGCAAGGCCAGCTTTACCGGGCTGCCACAAAAGGTAAAAGGCGGCACGATGTACTTTCAAGCCTCGCAAGGGAAGCGAACTGGATCCGCGTTCTACAACCCCGTAAACAATTGCATCGCGAGTGAAGGTATTTTCCTCTCCAAGTAGTAGAAGTAATAGAAAAATGCAAGCGGCAGACACGGGTCTGCTACCATGATGGCACTATGAAATTCTCGCTCAACTCCCATGTTCTGATAGCGCATTGGGTGCCAGGCTTCCTTGTGGTCATGACCGTTCGATCCATGATCTCCAGTACATCTCCGCTGGGGGAGAGCCTCCGGGGCAAGGCCCATACAGGCGAAACAATTGCCCTGCTATCCATTGCAGTCGCGGCTTTTCTTGTGGGCGAGCTTCTCGATGCCATCCGCGATTTGTTTGAACACTTATGGGACAAGTTTCAACCCTTGCGGTGGGATTTTCTCTCCACGGGAACCAAGGACGAGGTTGAGAGCTTTAAGGAGTCACACTTCACCTATTATGTCTTCGACTGCAACGTCAGCTTGGCGTTGTTGATCGTCTTGGTGTTGGAAATTTTGAACTCCGCGCCAGCTTGGACATGTGTTGTTCTGACAATTCCATTCGCGATATTTGCGATCAACGCGCTTCTACTTAGAATCAAAATGAAGCCCCTCATGGAAAGTGCTTCCTAGCCGCGCCACGCCTGCATCCACACTTTTGTTCCAAGCTCTCCATTTCATGTCAGGCTTCGCCAATGCAGCCCCCAGCAATTGACGACTAATTCAGTCGCATATACAATTGATCTTGAAAGTGATTTTCATTTTCAAGATAGTGAGCCTCGCTTAACCATGTTGCAGGCATTCATCATTACGCTTCGGGAAGGCGTCGAAGCCGCGCTAATCGTCGGCATTGTCTTCGCCTATCTGAACAAAATTGGCCGCAATGACCTGAAGCGCGTGGTACTTGCCGCGCTGGCGGCGGCCTGCGCGTGCAGCCTGCTGGTGGCCGTTGTACTTGCGCGCACGCAGTTCAATCAGGACATTTTTGAAGGTGTGGTGATGCTGGTCGCCGCCGTCTTCGTCCTGAGTGTGATCTGGTTCATGCAGCGCACGGCAAGGACGATGCGGAGCCACATTGAAGAGAAGCTGGGGGCACTCGCCGGCAATAGCTCCCGTCTGGGCTTGTTTCTGTTTGTTTTTTTGATGGTGCTGCGCGAAGGCGTGGAAGCGGTGCTGATTCTGGGCGCGGTCTCGCTCAACTCTACGGAGATGATGAGCTTCTTTGGAACGCTGCTCGGCGTCACCTGCGCGGTGATCTTCGGCTTCCTTTTTGTCAAAGGCAGCGTGCGCATCGACTTGCAGCGCTTTTTCCGCGTCACCACGGTGATTCTTTATTTCGTTGTCTTCCAGTTGGTCATCTCCGGGCTGCATGAACTGTCAGAAAACGGCGTGCTGCCGTCGAGCAAAATGGAGATGCGCTTCATCGGCCCCATCGTGCGCAATGATTTCTTTTTCTTCATCACCATTCTGGCGCTGGCTGGTTTGATGGTGCTCTATGAAACGCGGCAACGCATGGCGCAGAGCGCGGACACAGCGAATCTCGCCGCCGCCAATCCCGCCGAGCGGCGCAAGGCTGAGTGGCTAGCACGGCGTGAGCGTCTCTGGATGACAGCGGTCTACACATGCAGCTTTGTCTTCATCTTTCTGGTGACGGCGCAATTCATCTATGCCAAGAGCACCACCGCGCTCTCGCCCGCAGCAGCCGTCACACTGGTTGGATCGCAGGTCACTGTGCCCGTCGCGCAGATTCAGGACGATCAATTGCATCGCTACGTGGTGAACGTCGACGGCACAGATGTTCGCTTCCTTCTCTTTCGCAAGCCGGATGGAAACATTGTCAGCGTCGCTGATGCCTGCCAAATCTGCGGGCCGGTGGGCTTTTACAAAAGCGGAGACAACATCATCTGCAAGCTCTGCGCTTCGCCGATCAGCGCGCAATCCGTCGGCCAACCCGGAGGCTGTAATCCCGTGCCACTAACCTCGACTATCGCCGGTGGATTTGTCATCGTCACGGCGCACAACCTAGAGGCGCTGGTGCCTACCTTCGCAAAATAGGAGGCGCGCGGTTCGCCCATGTTCTTCCGCTTATTGATGGAAAGTTTTCTGCGGCAGCGGCGGCGCAAGCTGCTGGCTGGTCTCGCTATCCTGCTGGGAACAACGGCGGTAACGGCCATGCTGGCTATTGGAGCCAGCGTTGGAGACGCGATCAATCGCGAACTTTCTTCCTATGGAGCCAACCTTGTTGTCACTCCCAAAGCGGACACGCTGGATGTGGAGATGGGCGGCGTCAGCATTCGTCCGGCAACGGCGGGCAACTATCTGCATGAAGCCGACCTGACGAAACTGAAGGGTATTTTCTGGCGCAACAACATTACGGACATCTCGCCGGAGTTGCCGCTCGACGTCACGCTGGCAACATCAACGCAAACCACAGCGCGCACCGTTTCTACTCCCGCTCTCGTTCCCGCGCTTGGCCTCTGGTTCCGGCACACACTGCGCTACGGCGCAGGCAGCAGCGCGGAGACCTACACAATGGGCGCGCCCGCGATGCACCCGTGGTGGAAGCTGCGCGGAAACTGGCCCACCAATGACGCGACCAATGAAGCCGTACTCGGCAGCACACTCGCAGCGCAGGATCATCTCGCGCTAGGAGATTTGCTCCTCATCAACGGCGCACAGATACGCATCACGGGCATCGTCTCTGCTGGTGATGCAACGGATCGCATGGTGCTGTTGCCGCTCGCGTTGGCGCAGCAGATCATCGGCTATCCCGGTGCTGTTCGCCGCGTGTACGTCAGCGCGTTGACCAAGCCGGAGGATGCGCTGGCCCGCCGCAATCCCGACTCATTGCCGCCAAAGCTGCGGGATCGCTGGTACTGCTCTCCTTACGCCAACTCCATCGCCTATCAAATACAAGAGGCGCTGCCCTACGCCCATGCCGAACAAATCCGCCGCGTGGCGCAGGGTGAAGGCACCATTCTGCAACGCATCTCCGGGTTGATGTGGTTGGTGGCGCTGGCCGCATTGCTCTCCGCAGCCTTTGCCGTGGCTGCGTCCATGACCACAGCCATTCTCGAACGCCAGCAGGAGATTGGTCTGATGCGCGCTCTCGGCGCATCCCGCGCCGCCGTGGCGAATTTGTTTTTTGCGGAGACCACGCTGCTGGCGCTGCTCAGCGGCACGCTGGGCTATCTGTTGGGTTCGCTGCTGGCCAACCGCATCGGGCAGCAAATTTTTCAGAGCGCGATTCCTTTTAATCCTGTGCTGTTGCCCGCCGCGCTGGGGTTGGCGGTTTTCGTTTCGCTGGCTGGCGGAGCGCCCTCCGTGATTCGCACCCTGCGTATGGATCCAGCCGTTGTGCTGCGGGAGGACACATGAGCCGATCACGCTTCTCGCTACTGATACTGTTGCGTCGCGGACTGATGCACCGACGCACGCGCTCGCTGGCGGCTTTGTTCTCGCTCATCGTAAGCGCAGCGGTGGCTACTGCGCTGCTCACGCTGTACGCCTCGCTCAATCAAAAATTGCATCAGCAATTCCGCGCTTTTGGCGCCAACATCATCCTCACCGCGCCCGACGGCGCTGCTCTGCCGCCAGAAACGCTCTCCACGGCGCGCGCAATTTCCGGGCCGGAGAGCCGCATCGTTCCCTTTGCCTACGCCGTCGCGCAAACTGCGGACGGAGCGCCCATCGTTGTTGCTGGAACGGATTTCTCCGCCGTTCGCGCCGTGGATCGCTGGTGGCAGGTGAGCCATTGGCCGGATGCAGAAAATCTCTCTGCTGATTCCACCGCAACCGCTGCGCTGATCGGCACGCGCGCGAAAAATTTTCTTCCGGGAGAAAATTTTTCACTCACCTACAACGGGCACGCGCTCCCACTCCACGCCGCGGGAACCGTGCATACTGGTGGAGCCGAGGACAGCCGCGTGTATCTGCCGCTTGCCGCCTTCACCGCATGGACAAGCGTGCCCGCAACCACGCTGGAGATTCAGGCTCCGGGCAGCGCGGCGCAGGTGCAGCGACTGCTTGACCGCCTGCGTCTGGCCCTGCCTGGAGTGGAAGTCCACGCGGTGCGACAACTGGTGGAAAGCGAAGGTCGCGTGGTGGATCGTACGCGCGCGCTGATGTTCTACTCGCTTTTACTCATCGCGCTAACGGTTGCGATTTGCGTGCTGGCGACGCTGATGGCTTCTGTGCTCGAACGGCGACGCGACTTTGCCATTATGAAGGCGCTTGGTTCTACGCAGCATCAGGTCTCGCTGTTGTTTCTGCTGGAGGCCATTCTGCTCGCGCTGATTGGCGCAGTGGTCGGATATTTTCTGGGCAACCTGCTCGCATTCCTCATCGGGGAGTGGAATTTTCATACTGCCATTCTTCCGCTCTGGCAGATTGCGCCGCAGGTCTTGCTACTCAACCTGATGGTCGCGATTCTGGCTGGGGGAGTGCCCATGCGTATCCTGCGCGCAATGAAACCAGCTACGCTATTACGAGGCGAATGATTTTGGAGACATCTTTGCAATCCGCAACACCCCCCGATGCCGTAATCGAATTGCGCGACCTGACCCGCGAATACGCCAGCCGCGCCGGCGTTGTGCGCGCGCTCAATGCCATTTCGCTCACCGTCCAACGCGGCGAATGGATTGCTATCATGGGGCCATCCGGCTCTGGAAAATCCACGCTGGTCAATATTCTTGGTTGCCTCGATCAACCCACGGCGGGCACGATGCGCATTGCCGGAACCGATGTCCACCAGCTTAGCCGTCAGGAACTCGATCGTTTTCGCGCAGAAAAAATTGGTTTCATCTTCCAGCAATTCCACTTAATTCCATATCTGACGGCAGTCGAAAATATCATGCTGGCGCAATACTTCCACAGCATGACGGACGAGCCAGAGGCGCTTCGCGCCCTCGAACATGTTGGCCTCGCCGACCGGGCACAGCATCTGCCCAGCCAACTCTCTGGCGGAGAACAGCAGCGCGTCTGCATTGCGCGAGCGCTTATCAATCAGCCGCCGATTCTTCTGGCGGATGAGCCAACGGGAAATCTCGATGCTGCTAATCAGCAAATTGTGCAGGAACATTTGCGCGCTCTGCATCGCGCTGGCCGTACCATCGTGATGGTCACACATGACCCGGAGATGGCTGCGCTGGCCGACCGCGTGGTGGAACTCCACCACGGACGTATTGCCGCCGAGCGCTCTGCTTCTTAAGAAGCAGAAAAACATGCCCTAGTTCTTGGTCTTGGTCAGCTCAAAAACATGGGGCTTGGGCTGTACATCCTCATGCTGTTCTGCGGCCATTTCATACTCTAGGGATTGCACGATCCCTGCGGCTGCGGCCACATCGGGAGATTGCTGTTTGGTCGTAATCAGAAGAAAGTGCGTTCGATCCAGCGTAGCCTGGTTGTCCGTGTCATCGTCCACCTTCCACGCCTGATGGAGCATAGGCGTCTCATACAAGGCAAGATTCACTCCATTCGCCAGCTCCTGCCGCGTGAAGGATGCCACCTTGCGGTCATCAATGCTCAGCGTGTATCTGGTGGCTCGCAAATGCTGCACGCGCAGCATTTGTTGATCCAGCGTCGCCAGGTCTGAGATTTTCAGAAGAAACTGGATCATCGGATCACTCAGATACAAGGGCAACGGCAGCGCCTGATCCTCCTGCTCCCACCTCAGACCCGTCGCCGTTTTTTTCAAAGCTGTCACATCGGTATTTTGGGAGTTTTGTATGGTTGCGTTTATGCCATCCAGCGAAACACTGCTCACAATGGGCGATACACCCCAGGCGCGCATCAAGGCCGCTGCCATGATCCAGTGTCCTGCTTCGGAGGGATGGATGTGATCGGGGATCAACAGCGAGGTAAACGATGGGTTGAGAAGCATCCCCGCCCGCAGCGCCTGCGTCAGTGGATGGTTGAAGTCCACCACCTGCATCCCCTGCTGTTGGGCCGTTGTGGCAACAAACTGGCCGTAGTGTAGAAGAACATCGTTATAGCCCGGCACCTTGGATGGACGACTGATCTCATCGTAAGGGGAAGGCTCAATCAGGGTGATGCGCGCGCCGGGAAGTTTATCCTTGATGCGCTCCAGTAGCTTGTGATAGCCCGCAGCATACGCGGCAAAGTTGTCCTTGGAGGCAGTCGTGTAGCGGCCATCGTTCATGCCCAACATAATCGTAACCACTGTGGGCCTGTCGGGTAGCAGGTCGCGATCCACGCGGGTTTTCATCTTCCCCGCCCGTCCGCCCGTCACCATGTCTCCGCTCACGCCTGCGTTAAAGAAGGTGACGTTCAGGCTGGGATATCGCGTCAGCACAAAATCTTCTACCTGATTCGTATACAGCCGCTGCGCGGTGATGCTGTCGCCGTAAAAAACAACCCTGTCGCCATCTTGCAGGGCAAATGTGGGCGAAGCTGTCCTGCCTGCGACGGGGGCGGCTGTGTGCGTCGGCCCCTGGCAGAAGACCGCCGATACACTCAGCGTCAAAAAAATAATTGAGAAAAGGGTACGTCGAATCGTGTGCATTGCAATCTCCCCTAAAGGAAACAATGATTGTTACAGATGCGCGCTTATGGTTCCAGACGCAGCAGAACCACGCCGTGGCTGGGCACGACCACGGTATAGGAGTCGTGCAGCAAACCCAAGTCTTTATGTGTCCACAAGTCCCGCGCATGGACAGGCTGCGAAAAACCGACATCTTTCAGGCGAAAGCTCATCGGAGATCCAAATGGGTAATCGGATGCGCTGCGATTGAAGAGCGCGACGGCTTTTGCTCCATTGGCCAGCGGCTTGCTCCAAACTTCAAACGGCCCTACAGCGGAGACACGATCTCCCTGCTTACCGAGTGGGTCTTGATCGACAGCGATAACTTCCTTGTTGAGTAGAATACTCCGTGTTTCCGGGGTCATCTTGCTCAGGTCGTTGCCCGCGATCAATGGCGCGGCCAGCATGGCCCACAGACTCATGTGGACGCGATATTCATTGTCGGTCATGTGCCCGTTGCCGACCTCCAGCATGTCCGGGTCATTCCAGTGTCCGGGGCTAGCATACTTGGCGAGTCCGGCTTGGGAGAAGCCAATCAGCGTCATGCGTCTCCAAGTATCATTGATGTCTCCCGTGGTGCGCCAGAGATTGCCGCCCACGCTGGGTGCCCACTTCCACGGCGCATCCGTGCCATATTGGCACAGGCTGTAGACGATAGGACGATGTGTTTTCAGTAGCGCCTGGTGCATTTTTTCATAAGCCTGCTGCATCATCGCCGCGGCCACCTGCGGATCGCCATGCGACTGCGCGCGCATGATGCTGCCATAGCTGCACAGATCATATTTCAGATAATCCACGCCCCATTGGGCGTAGGTTTGGGCATCCTGATCTTCGTGGCCATAGCTGCCCTCGTACCCCCCGCAGGTCTTTGGCCCCGGAGAGGAATAAATTCCCAGCTTCAATCCTTTAGAGTGGACGTACTCCGCCAGCGCCTTCATGTCAGGAAATTTGCTGTTCGACTGGATGAAGCCCTGCGCATCGCGTTGGCCCTCCCAAGTGTCGTCGATGTTAACATACACATACCCAGCATCGCGCATCCCACTCGACACCAGCGCATCAGCGGCGGCGCGGACATCCGCATCGGTTACTTTCTCGGCAAAATGATTCCAGCTATTCCAGCCCATCGGCGGAGTCGCGGCCATCGTGCTGGATTGCGCCAGCAACGGCGAGATGCAGAGCAGAAGCGCGCACAACCAGAAAACTCTACGATAAGCGTACATACGGATGGAGACCTCGAGAGGAATTTGCTGTAACCCCACAACTTTACCGCTTGCGATGTGTCTAGTCCAGAAGTATGCGAGCAATCCTCGGTCGCGCAAGTCTCCTCCAGATATACCCACCTGCCCGATAACTTGCCAAGTGCCCTCTTTTCTGAAAGCCTTGGCTGAAAGACATCCTCTATCCGGCGCAAGAAGACCAAAGGCGTGCATCGCAAATGCATGTAGGGAGAATAGTGAAATTTACTTTAAGCATTCCACGTTTGCTGGGAGTATTTCTGTTGCTGGCGGGAGCATCCGTGCTTCCGCTCTTCGGCCAGACCTCCCACACCACGCCAACTGCGGCCATCGCATCGCCTGCGGGAACCAACTCCTCCGACATGACGGCGGAAGACTTGATGGCGCTTGATGGGTTTGAGCTTCCCCAGCGCGGCTTCAACGCTTTCGTCGCTTTCAGCGGTCTGCATGATGCGCAGCTCGGTTGGGCAAGTTTTATACAGCCCACACTTTCATACCGCTTCAATCACATCTTCAGCGCGGACGTAACGATTCCCATTTATTTGTATCGTATGGCGTATAGATATCGCGCAGGTCAGCCCGTAAACGGACGATTGACGCCCCAGACTGGAGAGCTTGGCGATACTACATTCGCCGGACATGCGGAGTTTGCCCCCGCCTGGCTAGATGACACGTTCACAGCCGCTATTGACGCGCCCACAGGCAATAAAGTCTACGGACTGAGTACGGGGCAGGTTACCTGGATGCTGCTGAACGACTTTGAAGTGGATATCCGGCGTTTCACTCCCGATCTTCAACTTGGCATTGGCAACAGCAGCGATCTGGTGAACCAGACCGTGGTCCGCAACTACGATACGCTGGGAACGTTGGCCTACTTCCAAGCCGGGGGAGCATATAACGTAGCCTCCCATCTGGATATTGAGGGCGATGCCTATGAGCAGCTTCCCATCGGCAACCAGAAAATCTACACGCAGGTGATTCGCAAAAAGAATGGCGTGGCGCAAGTACTGTCGAATGGAAGCGCGGAAGATAATGGCATCACGGCCACAGTCGATATCCCAACAAAAGGACATTGGGATATTTCTTCGTACTACAACCGAAGTTTCCGCCTGAAAGACACCACGGTTGGTTTTACGTTGACCTTCTCTCTCAAAGAACCAAAGGAAGACACGCCCTCGGAATAAGACGCTCCCTCTGGCATGCGCGGGTTGTCGGGGGTACACTCGACAATGGGTGAAGGCGATGAAATTTTTGAAACGAATACTGAGTCAATTGGGCAAGGCGCTTTCCGTGCTGGGCATCTCCAGCCCGGAAGATACACGCCGCAGACAGAACGCGGCTGCCTCCAGACGGAATCCCACAGCGCAAAATACCGCAATGCCGAATACAGCAAAACCGGATATTCCGCAGCCACCGATTCCTCCGCCAACCATGCAATAGAACCATCTGCCGCGTGTACTCCGGCCAGCCAAAGCGCCGCCGTCACCCTGCATCGAAACCATAAAGCATCCGGCTATATCAATCCAACGCTCCATGTTGAGAGCACTACATCTGGAAGGAGCGCATGAGATTTTCCTCCCCTCGCAGCGCGATCCTCTTGTTCCGCGCACGGCGTTGCAGCCTCCTTGCCATCGCTTGCATCGCGATGGCGCTGTCGGCGCTCGCCGCCAATCGCAGCGCGAAGGCAGCCGAAATCAGGACTCCTGCGGCAACGATCCAGCCCGATGTACTCCTATTTACCAATGGAGACAAGCTCACTGGCACATTGGAACGAGTGACGGCAGGCACGGTGTTCTTTGAGACCGATGGCGCAGGCAAACTGCAAGTGCCCTGGGGGAAAATTCAGGAGCTGCACTCCGATCAGCCCTTCGCGATTCTGACCACTGCAGCCAAGGCGCGTCACAACCATCGCAACCAGATGGTTCCAGTGGGCAGCTTCCGCATGACCCATCAGCAGGTGACGATCCATGCCCCCACGGGCGACCAAACCATTCCAGTCTCCCAAATCGCTTTTATCGTGGATGCCACAACCTATAACAACGCTGTAGAGAAGATTCCGGGGCCGCTGCAGGGCTGGACTGGCTCTATAACCGGCGGCGCAAGCACTGTGACCTCCACGCAAAATATAACCACGTACAACAGCGCCATTGCGCTAACCCGTTCCACTCCTGCCGTGGCTTGGCTGCCTGCTGGTTCTCGAACACAACTGGCGTTCACCAGCACCTATGGCCACATTTCCCAGCCGAATACGCCGACGATAAAGACCAACATTTTCCACGCGAGCGCGGAGCAGGACAAATACTTTTCCGCCCGATTTTATATGCTGGCCCAGTCTGTTTTCGACCACAACTCTGCTTTGGGCCTCGATCTACAGCAGACCTACGGCGGAGGCTTTGGATATAGCGTCATCAAGAACCCCAAGCAGTCGCTCGACGTAACCGTGACGATGGCCTACACGCAGCAGCAATTCCAGACCGCAAGCTCCAGCCAGAATTTAATTGGATCGACCTTCGCCAATAACTATAAGTACACCTTGCCGCGCGGCATCGTGCTGACGGAGATTTCCTCCATTCTTCCGGAATGGAATAATATGGACGACTACTCAGCAAATACGGACGTGGGGCTGGCGCTGCCTGTGCTCAAGAAGCTGGCCTTTTCCGTGGAGGTTATCGACAGCTACCTGAACGATCCTCCGGTTGGATTTCAAGCCAACTCTTTGCAGATCAACACTGGATTGACCTACACGCTGCCGTAGAGCCTGGGGCCGCTACGCAAGCGGCAGCCGTCGTACACTAAACACATGGGAATCACGCGGCAACAGGCGCTCGACGCCTTTACCTCCGACGACTTGATTGGCCTAGGCATGGAGGCCGACGCGGTGCGGCGCAGGCTGCATCCAGAGGGCGTAGTCACCTACATCATCGACCGCAACATCAACTACACAAACTTCTGCACGGAGTATTGCACCTTCTGCGCCTTTTATCGCCCGCTAAAAGGCAAGCTCTCCGCTGAGGGCTACCTCCTCGATTTTGAAACGATCCACGAAAAGATTCGCGAGACCGTCGAGATGGGCGGCACCGGCGTGTTGATGCAGGGCGGACTCCATCCAGATTTGAAGATCGACTGGTTCGAGCGACTGCTGCGCGGCATCAAGCAGCGCTTTCCGCAGATTTGGCTGCACTGTTTTTCTGCATCCGAAATTTTGGCCATTGCCGAGTACAGTGAACTCTCCGTCCGCGACACCATTGTCCGCTTGCGCGATGCTGGATTGGACTCCATTCCCGGCGGCGGCGCTGAGATTCTGGATGATGAAGTTCGCCGCAAAATTGCCCGCCTCAAATGTGGCACGGAAGACTGGCTGCATGTGCATCGCACCGCGCATCAGCTTGGAATGCGAACCACGGCGACCATGATGTTTGGCGTGGGCGAGAGCTTCGACCAGCGCATCAATCACTTCGAGCAGGTGCGCCGCCTGCAGGAAGAGACCGGAGGATTTACGGCCTTCATTCCGTGGAGCTTTCAGCCCGGCAATACGGCGCTCGGCGGGCGCAAATGGGACGAGGCTACATCGGTGGAGTATCTCAAAGTGCTGGCCACTGCGCGACTATACCTGGATAACATTGAAAACGTGCAGGCCAGTTGGGTGACACAGGGGCTGAAGGTGCTGCAAATGGGCCTGCGCTTCGGCGGCAACGATGTTGGCAGCGTAATGCTGGAAGAAAATGTCGTCAAGGCGGCGGGCACCTCCAACTGCACCACGGAGGAGGAGTTGCGCCACATCATTCGCGGCGCCGGCTTTCGGCCAGTCCAGCGCGACACGCTATATCGGACAATGTTTTTGCATTAGTCGCGGAAACGGCGCCTGGCCGCATCCAGTGGTGGTTGCGGTTCGGTCATGCGCGCCGGATCGAGAATCTCGGCAATCTCCTGCTCGCTCAGCAGCTTTTTTTCTCGTGCAATTTTGATGATCGAGCGCCCCGTCGCCACCGACTCTTTCACAATCTCCGCAGCCTTGGCATAGCCAATGTAAGGATTCAGCGCTGTCGCCAGCGAGACCGTGCTCTGCGCGTAGAGTTCGCAGCGCTTGACATTGGCCGTGATGCCGCGAATGCAGCAGTGAGCAAACTGGCCCAGCATGTTCGTCAAAATCGTAATCGACTGCATCACATTGTGCGACATCGTCGGCATCATCACGTTCAGCTCCAACTGCCCGGCCTGGACTGCATAGGCGACTGCCGTGTCGTTGCCGATGACTTGAAAGCTAACCATCGCCGCCAGCTCCGGCATCACCGGGTTGATCTTGCCCGGCATGATCGACGAGCCGGGCTGCAAGCTCGGCAGAGAAATTTCTGCGAGTCCGGTGTTTGGCCCGGAGGCCAGCAGCCGCAGGTCATTCGAGATGCGGATAATCTCCAGCGCGAGGCTGCGCAGCGCGGCGCTCACCTCGCCCATGCAGGCATTCGATTGCATCGCCCAGCGCATGTCCGCTGCGGGAGTGAGTTTTTGCCCGGAGATGCGCGCCAGATTTTTGACGGCCTGCACGCGATAATCGGGATGCGTGTTGATTCCCGTTCCAACGGCTGAGCCGCCGAGGCCAAGCTCGCGCAGCACGTCCGCAGCATGGGCAATGTTGGCGCGTGCCTTGCGGATGGCGACGGCGTAGGCGGCAAACTCTTGGCCCAGACGCATCGGCACGGCATCCTGCAAGTGCGTGCGGCCAGATTTCAGGATGTCGTGAAACTCTTTGCCCTTGCTCTCGAAGCTCGCAGCCAGCGCGTCCAGCACCGGGTAGAGCGTTTCCAGCGCGAGCAACGCGCCCAGACGCATTCCCGTCGGGAAGACATCATTCGTCGATTGACCGTAGTTGACGTGGTCGTTGGGATGGACACGGTCGTACGCGCCAAGCTGACCGCCGAGGATCTGATTGGCGCGGTTGGCGAGGACTTCATTCACATTCATGTGGAAGCTGACACCTGCTCCCGCCTGAAAGACATCGACAACAAACTCCGCGTCCCACTTGCCCGCGATGACCTCCTGTGCGGATTGCAGGATGGCCTCGGCGCGGTCGGCTTCGATAAGTTGCAGCCCTTTGTTCGCTTCGGCGGCTGCGGCCTTGACCATGCCAAAGGCGCGGATCAGCAGCGGGTGCGCGCGCATTCCAGAGATAGGATAGTTGGCGACAGCCCGAACGGTCTGCGCGCCGTAGTACGCGCCTGCCGGAACCTCAACCAACCCGAGTGAATCTTTTTCCTTGCGCATGTCTGTCATAACTCACACCCCCACCACAGCTAGTGTAGTAACCTTTCGACATGAAAGGGTTCCCTAGGATTTTCGCACTCCAAGATGGCGTCATTCTGAGGAGTCTGCCGGGACGAACGATCGAAAGCCTGCCCCGGGCGTAGCCGAAGGTCTCAGAATGACTCCTCCTGGGGGGCCTCCCACTCAAGCGAAAAATAGTCTTGAATGGGCCACCAACAACACCCAGAAAGACCGGCCGTACCATTTTTTATGCTCCCAATTTGATGATTTTTTCACACACCATATCCAAGCTCCTGGATGTAACATTTTTATCCACTAGCAGCGATAACAGAGTGCCTATATAAAGGGCATTCTTATCAAGGTCTCCAGCATCGCCACATCCAGCACGGGCACAAGTCTGCAACTCCTCAAATCGCTCTTTGCCTTGAATCCCTAATGCCTCAATGAACTCGCGCTTAGCCGTGTCTGCAAGATCGGAAGGCCATAGAACTAGATTGTCCAACCACTGCGTTGTTATCGGAAACAGATCAGTAGCATCGCCCTTGAATAGCCTCAACAGTGCAGTATTATCTCTGTGGTGCCTTGTACGAATATTTTTATCTTCGACCTTGTCACCGTCCGCATCAACTATTGCAAGAACTGGGATTCGGAGTCCCTGCGCGATTATTGCTGGCCGAATCATTTCGCTCTTACCGTTGACTGGAACTATATAGCATCCACTTCTACGATATGACTCCCACAAGTTCTTCAGTATAAGCCATGAATGGATATAGGCAACATCTTCTAAACCTTCGACCAATATGAGGCGCTGCGTAAAGAACATTTCATTTAAAGCTGGTTGCAGAGCTTGGTGAACCTTGGCAAGAGCAGCAGGCTCCGCCTTGAGCGTCTCACCAGTTGCCCGTGCAAATCTAGCAGCAATCTTGGCGTAAGAATACTGACGAATTGGTGCACGCTTATCGGGAGCAGTGCGTCTCACCATCCGGACGCTCTCAAAGTTCTGCCCTGTCACAAAATGGGGACTGTGCGTTGTCACGATAATCTGCGCATTTTCTTGTGACAACTTTTCAAATACACCCGCCAAGTGCCTGGCCTGTGGTGGATGCTGATACAACTCTGGCTCCTCGCAACCTAGAATCAACCTCGGAGCATTTTCATCGTCACCCGTTGCGAGCTCCTGGAGTAAGGCTAGGAGATAAGAACGTTGGAAGCCATGACCAAACCTGACCAACTCTCCCTCAAAACCACTTTCGCCTGCAATAATGCCAGCGCGTGGCTCATTCACACTGATCGCCTTTGATGAATCTTGTTGCCACGCGACTTTAAGCGTGGCATCGGGATGTGCCCATTCAGTAAGCCGGTTTCTCAGGGCTTCCGAAATGTCTTCCAAAGCTGCTTTGTTATCATCCAGCATTTTCTGATACTGCTGTCTCGTCGCTGCGACTAATGTATCTACAGCTTCCGAAAAATTTACTTTGGCGCGGACGGTTCTCGCCAAGAGCTTTCCAAGTGCTCCGTTCTTGGTCTCTAATTGTTCATCGGCAGCATCTTTAACCGCCGGAATAAATATCCATTGGACATATTCTTGAAGCCTGTTTGCGCCTTTGCTCACGCCATAGAATTGGTCTTCACTTCGGATCAGCTTACATTCAGCAGGTCTTTCTGCCTCAAATCCACGCAGCGTTTCCTCCATTGCGTCTTTGGTTTTCTTCGACTTCTTTGCAGCGAGGTCAGGGATTTCATTTTCCAGACTCTCAAAAATACTTTTAAGATCGGATGCACTTGCCCCGTCACCATGAGCTTTGAAGAATGGCTTGAATGTCTCCATTCCCAACCTTTGCCCGTATTGCTTAACCTCAGCCCGATTCGATTCCGGATCAAACTCCGCAACGGAGGAGATCGTTAATTTCCCCTGGCGAACATAGTTCTTGAAGTCCTCCTCGGCGGCTTGGCTAAGGTCGGTAAACGTGACAGCAATTTCGATCGGCTCACCAGTATTGTGTAAATGAAAATCTTCCGCTGAGAGAAATACTACGTCGGTTGGCGAATTTTCAATGTGTCGAAAAAAGATATTGAGGGCGTATAGAACAGTAGATTTGCCGGCGCCATTGGGGCCTACAAGGCATGTGTAATTATCTAACGTGACTGTAGCTTTTTTGACGCACCGTAGATTTTTGATCAAAAGGCTCAGTATCCGCATTGCAAGTACGGTAGACGAGAAAGCATACACATGTCCAGGCGCGGTGCATCCTTTTATAGAAGCACACTGCTGTGGTTATAAATTTTAGATGTGTAACCCGCACAAACGAAAAGAGCCACCCCGAAGGGCGGCTCTTTTCTCGAAATAATTGCCGGCAATCACCTAATCTCCCACACTCAAAAATGCAGTACCATCGGCCCAGCAAGGCTTAACTTCCGTGTTCGGGATGGGAACGGGTGTACCCCTTGCAGTATATTCACCGGCAAACTTATGATGTTTCACAACAGGATAGATTTTTTTCGTTGTAAAGTACAAGGTCTTGTTCGTTGAGTCCTCTGATACTACATGCAGATGTTTCTGTACCAGCAAAATTCTGCGCAGAGTTAATTTTATGAACAAGCCGAACGGGCGATTAGTATTGGTAAGCTACACGCATTGCTGCGCTTCCACCTCCAACCTATCAACCAGATGGTCTCTCTGGGCCCTTCATTTCCCTTTTGGGTTGGGAGATATCATCTTGGGGTGTGCTTCCCGCTTATATGCATTCAGCGGTTATCACAACCGAACTTCGCTACTCAGCTGTGCCTTTGGCAAGACAACTGAAACACAAG
>DAHXNK010000178.1 GCA_027365415.1 Acidobacteriaceae bacterium | reverse complement strand
CCATCGCGCATTCAAGCCATAGGCAAGATCGAAAGGAAATCTATAACTGCTAAGATCCTGACTGCTAAATGTCGGGTTCCAATTAAATCGAGACAGTATCTGGTTTTCTGCCACGGGCAGTGCCGTAATAAATGTAGCAGGAGAGGCAAGAGCAGGATGTGGATCTCCGACTAGAAATCCAGCCAAGAGACATAGAACAGTTACAATTAGAAACAGTCGCCGCGTGAACTTCAAAGTATCTCAACCTCTCTGCTAATTGAATAGTGGTGACTTACGAATCCTTCAAGCACTCTCCGGTGAGAGGCCAATCCTATGACGGCGAGCACTGCTAACCGCAAGAGTAGCGGTTAAATTTAAGGCTTGGAGTCGTCTGCAGTTGGCGCGACCTGTAACAAAGCGGTGCTGGTGGCATAGAGCTTGATCGTGAAATACTTGGAGTCTATTTCAACGGTTCCGCGATTTTGTTTTCCAGTCTGCGCTAGATATTCCATATCAAAACCGTAGAGGCCACATGTACTGCCGGAATAGATTGCTACGGATTGTTCAGTTACAGTTCCATCGCAACTTAG
>DAHXNK010000177.1 GCA_027365415.1 Acidobacteriaceae bacterium | reverse complement strand
CAACGGAAGATCAAGGCCGCAGAAAAATTTCTAGGCGTGTCCGCCGACGAGACACGATATATTCTTCGGCATTCGGTTAAAGCACTGCTGGCTTACAGCAGCTTGCAGAAAATCTCCCGCTATCACGGGCCATTGTCCGCCAATGTCTACTACACGGCCAAAATTGCGGCCTATCGGCAGGAAGATTGTGGAAGCTGCCTGCAAATCACGGTGAATCTGGCGCGGAAAGAAGGCGTTTCCGCAGAGTTGCTGCGCGGCCTGGTGGCGGGACGCGCGGAGATGCTGCCGGAGACACTGCGCGAGGTGTACCAGTTTGCAGAAGAGCAGGCAAATCGCGTGGACAATCCAGAACTGCGAGAACGGATGCGCCAGCGCTATGGCGATCACGGATTGATTGCGTTGGCGCTGGCCATTACCAGCGCCGGAACCTTTCCGACGCTGAAGCGCGTGCTGGGCTTTGCGACAAGCTGCTCCAAGGTTCAAGTGGAAATCTGATAGTTCCGGTACGCGGTAGGGTCTGTATGACGTACCGCGACGCGGCAGACTGTACAGTTGACGAAAATCCTTTACA
>DAHXNK010000176.1 GCA_027365415.1 Acidobacteriaceae bacterium | reverse complement strand
GATGGGAATGACCGTCAATTTCCAACAGGGGTGACATGCGGAACTGCTGGCGCGCCCGCATGTTTTTACTCCACCGTGCCCGTGTTGCAGGTGGATGAAACGGCAATGACCGCAACGATGATCTCCCATTACATTGCGCCGACCAGCCTCTATAGCTTTTGGGGTGGGAATGCCCTTCTGCTGCCCAATGGGAATATCGAGGCGGACTTCTGCGGTGCGACAGGCGGATCGAAGATACAGGAATATCAGCCGGGTTCCAGCGTGGTGCAAACCTCGCCCCAGATTGTCTGGCAGGCAGTTACTCCAGGGGAATCGCAGTACCGTACCTTGCGTGTCCCCAGCTTATATCCCGGCGTGCAGTGGTAGGGGGGGCCAGGAGATTGCTATTCTCGCAAACAGCAAAGGCGCTCACTATAGCGAGCGCCTTTGCTGTGAACCTATTACGGTTTTGAAAACTACCAGCGAATTCCCAAGGTGACGGGAACAAAGGAAGCATAATAGCCCGGAGGAAGCGCGTGATTCGGAGTGTAGGTCTTTAGATATCGCCCTTCCACGAAAAACTTGTAACGCACATATG
>DAHXNK010000174.1 GCA_027365415.1 Acidobacteriaceae bacterium | reverse complement strand
AATGGAAGCCGAACAGAAGACACCAGCAGCCGCCAGCGCGTAACCCGTCCTGTATCTCGGCCTCAAAGGTTACATTCGGGCACCCCATCCTAGCCGCGTTCTTTACGGCTAGAGTGGGATGGTTTTCTCATCTCTACTGTGGCATCTCGCAGAGCGTTTTGCTGATGTGCAGTTGCGCCTCGGTCGCAGCTTGTACTGCTTCTGCCGTCACCCCCGCAGCCACTTCTTCCAGCACCAGGCCTTCTCGCGTCACGCGAATATACGCCATCTCCGTCACGATGGTATCCACCACGCGCAATCCCGTCATCGGCAACGTGCAGCGTCTTAGAATCTTTGGGCGACCATCTTTGGTGGTGTGTTCCATCGCCACCACCACGCGGCGCGCGCTCGCCACCAAGTCCATCGCGCCGCCCATGCCCTTCACCATTTTTCCCGGCACCATCCAGTTGGCCAGATTCCCTGCCTCGTCCACTTCCATTGCGCCCAGCACGCTCAGGTCAATATGGCCGCCGCGAATCATGGCAAAGGATTCGGCACTGGAAAAATATGCCGTGCCCGGTAGCTCCGTGACCGTCTC
>DAHXNK010000173.1 GCA_027365415.1 Acidobacteriaceae bacterium | reverse complement strand
GAGTCCAAGCGTCCTGCTCATCAAGCCCATCTTCGACAAAGTGTTGGAAAAATTGCCTTTATCCTGTTCTTCCTGTACAGTTCTTTATTTGCTTCTCCCGTTCCTTCCGGTGTGCAGTCAACCATAACATCCACGGATTGGATAAGATCATTAAGAGTTCCTTTTGCCTTAACCCCTGAACTCTCAAAAGCCTTTAGAGTTTCATCACTGCTTGCATATACATTGAAGCTCCTTGCTGCCTCCACTGCAACATAATCTGGTTTGGTTTTTACAATTCCAATTACCGTCATATCTTTCTGAAGTTTCACTGCATCTGCAACTCTCCTTCCAATGGTTCCATAGCCGTTTATCCCAACTTTGATCATTGGTTACTGATTTTTAGCCTTTTTATAAAGTTATGCTGGAAATATCGGTTCAAAAATGCCAAAGATTAACGATTCATCCTGTAAATTTTTTATCAGATTTCAAAGAGTTCCTTTCCGTAGATTTTTGAAGGAAGCTTAAGAAACACATCATTGACCGAAGAATATATTTCCGACAACTACAAAGTGACGCGATGGCTGACGGCGATTGCCGGATTTCGCTCCTCTCAGTT
>DAHXNK010000172.1 GCA_027365415.1 Acidobacteriaceae bacterium | reverse complement strand
CCGTCCCGGTGAAGCTTGCCGTGCTGGTACCACACCTCGGTGCCATACCTAACACCATGCGGCAAGTTGGAGCATGGGCGGAAGCTGGACGAATTGCGGATCATCGGGATCCCCTTTTCACGACCCATGGCTTCTTAGCCAACGAGGAGAGGATTATGCCGCGATGAACCCTGATCAGACGTTCTGATGAGCCGACAGGGAGTGATAGTTCGATCTTCTCCGGAGACACTTTGTACGAACCAATTCCCAGATGAAACAGGATACTGCCCCACGTCCCACCCATCGTCCCGGTATAGCCGCCTGTACCATTTCGAACCGCACCACCGCTTTGGAAGGTTGATGGAAGAAACACAAGCGGAGTATGGAAAGTGTCCTCGCCCACTACCCATTCTGCCTTCGTGTAGTCGTAAGCCTGGTTAAACGCCCGCCCAGGCTTATCCAGTACGTCCGCTTTTATCTCCACACCCACTGGCCCAAGCTGCCAACCAATGCTAAGTAGTAGCTTACTTGGGACCAAGATGCGGTCGATACGAGCGGGCGCCGATCCCCATTCGTCGGGGAAGGTACCCGATACCTCTCGGTGCACAGTGAACCACGG
>DAHXNK010000171.1 GCA_027365415.1 Acidobacteriaceae bacterium | reverse complement strand
ATCGTCCCTACGTTTACATGCGGCTTCGACCGGTCAAACTTTTCCTTCGCCATGATTTCCCTATGCTCCTGTCCCGTTATTCAGCTTGTTTTATTTCCATGAATCGCTTAAGGGTCTCAGTAGTACGCGTAGACCTTCAAATATTTCCCGCGGATGTCCTGCGGGACCTGCTCGACTGAGCGTAAATACAGCTCGCGAATCTGCCCGCGGTCGCTGTCTCCCAACTGCGCGTAGCCGGATTTGGCCGGATCTCCCAAAAATCCCCGGTCCAGAATCTGCTCGAAATGACGCACTCGCAGCTTTGCTTTCTCCAGGCGCAGCAAAAACTTGCCCACCGAGGGCGGCGCGAACACGACCTCAATCGCCGCCTTTACGGACTCAAATACCATCGGGTTCTCGACCGGAATGGTCGCCTGCTCAAACATGTTTCCCATGAATTCGCCTTAAAACCTGCACCAATCTTTGGAGCGGGAGACGGGGATCGAACCCGCGACCAACAGCTTGGAAGGCTGTGACTCTACCACTGAGTTACTCCCGCGCTTCGCTACTGGAGCGGATTCACAGATTACTGTAATCGAAAATAAGGTGTGTCATTCTGAGCGC
>DAHXNK010000170.1 GCA_027365415.1 Acidobacteriaceae bacterium | reverse complement strand
TAGATCTGATTAAAGGCGAGCGCATCCAACTCATCATCAATACCCCGCATGGGCAGGACACTTTTTTCGATGAGAAGGCGATCCGCCGCGCCGCCGTCACGCAACGCATTCCCACCATCACCACAATTGCCGCCGCCCGCGCCGCTGCGGAAGGCATGGCCGCTCTGCAGCAACAGGAAATTTCCGTGAATGCCTTGCAGCACCTGCATGCCGCCCGGATTGCAGCCAGTGTCTAGCCTGCTGTAATTCAAAAATCATGCCCGTCATTCTGAGCGCAGCGAAGAATCCAGAGGGTATTGGCGGCGCGATCCAGGCGAACATTCTCTGGATTCTTCACAGCGTTCGCTTCGCCATGGCGAACGACCTCCGTTCAGAATGACTTCTATTATTGATAGCTGGCAACACTCACTTTGAAACGCGTTAATGTGTATGACGCGACGACTTCGCGCTGACTGCGCTGGCGGGCGCGTGATTATCTGAAAATCGATGCGCCCGTAGCTCAGATGGATAGAGGTCGCCGCGGCGACCCTCCGAAGCGTTAGGTCGGGAGAGGTTATGACGGTGCCATTCATCTACGTGCTTTATAGCTGTCTGGCAGAGCGGCAT
>DAHXNK010000169.1 GCA_027365415.1 Acidobacteriaceae bacterium | reverse complement strand
AACTACGAGAAGAGCCGGCTGCAGGTGGCGGTGCAGATTCTCGGGCGCTCGACCCCCGTGGAGCTCGACTTCTCGCAAGTGGAGAAGGCATAGGCGCGCGGCGGGTTCGAGATCCGGCCGGCGCGGGCGAGTCGCGCGCCGGCGAGCGAGCGCGGGATGCGCGGCGCTTGCTCGGGGCCGCCGCCGGCTCCGGGGTGGCGCGGGTGTTGAGTAGACGGTAGTGACAAGTCGGGGAGCCTCGCGAAGGCGTTTGCACCCGGGAGAGTATCGATGGCGAAGAAAGTTCAAGGCTATGTGAAGTTGCAGGTGCCTGCGGGCGCGGCGAACCCCTCGCCGCCGATCGGGCCGGCGCTCGGCCAGCAGGGCGTGAACATCATGGAGTTCTGCAAGCAGTTCAACGCGCAGACCCAGAAACTGGAGAAGGGCCTGCCCATCCCGGTGGTGATCACCGTGTACGCGGATCGCAGCTTCACCTTCGTGATGAAGACACCGCCCGCCTCGGTGCTGATTCGCAAGGCGATCGGCATCGAAAAGGGCAGCGGTGCACCCAATACCGCCAAGGTCGGCAAGATCAGCCGCGCGCAACTCGAGGAAATCGCCAAGATGAAGCAGCCGGACCTG
>DAHXNK010000016.1 GCA_027365415.1 Acidobacteriaceae bacterium | reverse complement strand
AGAACGAGAGCTATCTCGGTTCGATGCCCTACACTGATCGGCTCGACTATCTCTGCTCCATCACCAACAACTGGGCCTACGCGCTTGCTGTCGAAAAGCTGGCGGGCATTCAGGTGCCAGAGCGCGCCGAGTATCTCCGCGTGATTACCGGCGAGCTGACCCGGCTGCAAAATCACGCCTGCCTGATCGGGTTTTTGATGCAGGACATGGGCGCAAGCGGAACGCCGCTGATGTATGCCTTCCGTGAACGCGAAAAAATTCTCGATCTCTTCGAGTCGCTGACCGGAGCGCGCATGATGTGCAACTACATGCGCTTTGGCGGCTGCCGCGTGGATGCATCTGCGAACTGGCTCCAGCAGGCGCAAAAAGTTGTTGCAGCCTTCCCACGTTTTCTGGATGAATACGAACGGCTGCTGGCGGAAAATGAAATTCTGATGGCGCGCACCCAGGGCGTTGGCGTGTTGCCCAAAGAATTGGCCGTTAATGCTGGAATCACAGGGCCGATGCTGCGGGCTTCCGGGATCAATTATGACATCCGTAAGGTGGACAAGTATGGCATCTATGATCGCTTCGCGTTTAAGGTGCCGCTGGGAGCGCATGGCGACGTGTATGACCGCTACATGATTCGCGTGTTGGAGATGCGCGAGTCGATCAAGATTTTGCAGCAGGCTATGCGGGAGATTTCTCCGGGGCCGATCCAGGATCCAAAAACAAAAATTCGTGGCTTTCGGCCAAAGGCCGGAGAGTCCTACGGGCGGATCGAGTCTCCCAAAGGCGAGCTTGGTTTTTATTTAATCAGTGATGGATCGCCCAATCCCTATCGCTATCGCGTGCGTCCGCCCAGCCTCATCAACCTGACGGTGTTGGAGGAGATGTGCCTGGGCCAGAACGTGGCCGATGTGGTGGTTACGCTGGGCAGCATTGATATTGTGTTGGGCGAAGTGGATCGATAAGGACAGGTCGCGGCGAGCGACGGAACGGTTGAACTCATTTTTCGGTAGAGGTTGCATCTGTGTTGGGTGAAGGCATTCTGAAAGGTCTGGCGGAAACAGCCCGAAATTTTCTGGGCAGCTACGTCAGCAAAGATCGACTGACTACGGTTCAGTTTCCAGAGGAGCGCTTGCCGCACATCGAAGCGGCGCGCAGTTTTCCCTTCCTCGTCTACGATGGCGAAGATTGGCAGCAGGGGATGCGCTGCGTTTCCTGTCTGATCTGCGAGAAGGAATGCCCGCCCAAGTGCATCTTTATCGAAAAAAGCAAGGACAAAAAACCGGATGCCATCGGTAAACCGCAGTTTTACCCTGTAGCTTTCAACATCGACGTTTCAGTCTGCATGAGTTGCCAGATTTGCGTCGAGGTCTGTCCTTTTGACGCCATCAAAATGGATATCGAGTTTGAACTCAGCACAAACGACCGTTTCGGCGGCCTGTTGTGGAACAAAGAACGGTTAGCCAAGCCCAATACATATTACGGGGAAATCCATCCCACGGAAGCGGCTGCCGTGGATGCGCAACTGGCCGAGGAACGGGCCAAACTGGAAGCAAAAGCAAAACTGGCTGCGGAGGCAAAGGCGGCCACGGTTGCGGCTCCTCCAGCGCAACCCCTCCGCGAGACCAGTGAACCCACAGAAGGGAGCGGCGCGTGACGATGCCAGAAATGGTCGATCAGATATTTGTGATTTGCAAGCACTGGCTCTTGGGATTTGCGCCCGCAGGCGTGCAGCCGATCTTTTCAGCGCTGCTTTCTGTCGTGCCTGTTCTCGTGGTGTTCCCCTTGCTGTTTGCCATCACCACAGTTCTGGAGCGCAAAGGTCTGGGACGAATCCAGAATCGTTACGGGCCAAACCGCGTAGGGCCGTGTGGCTTCTTTCAGCCGATTGCTGATGCCATAAAATCGCTGGCCAAGGAAGATGTTGTTCCTGATACCGCAGACCGCGTAGCGCATTTTCTTGCGCCGTTGTTGCTGGTGGCAGCAGCGTTTTTGGCGTATGCAGTTTTGCCCATAGGCCGCAACATGGTGGTCGCCAATCTGAATGCTGGCGTGCTGTTTTTTTTCGCCGTCGGCTCGATGGTGGAACTCGCGGTCTTTATGGCAGGCTGGGCCAGCCGAAGCAAATACTCCCTGCTGGGTGCAATGCGTGCCATCGCGCAAATGATTAGCTATGAGGTGCCGCTGGTTCTGGCATCGGTTGTGGTCATCATGGCGGCAGGCTCGCTTTCCACCGTGGCCATTGTCAATGCGCAGGCCAGCTATACCGGAATCTGGCCGCACTGGTTTGTATTTACGCCGTGGGGATTCGCCGGGTTTGTGCTCTTTATGATTGCGGCAACGGCGGAATCCAATCGCTCGCCCTTCGATCTGCCCGAAGGGGAATCAGAGATTATCGCGGGCTATTACATTGAATACTCTGGCTTCAAGTTCGCGCTCTTTTTTCTGGGCGAGTACCTAGGCATGTTTGCCACCAGCGGCATGGCGATCACGCTGTTTCTTGGCGGGTGGGCCGCGCCGTTTTCTTTTCTAACCTGGATTCCATCGTATGTTTGGTTCTTTGCGAAACTGCTGACGCTGATCGCCGGATTCATCTGGATTCGTGGCACGCTTCCGCGTTTGCGCATGGATCAGTTGATGAACTTTGCGTGGAAATTCATGTTGCCGATGACGCTGCTCAACATTTTTACCGCCGGGGTCTGGCACTTTACGCCTGCGGGATATGCGCGATGGCTGGTGTGCGTCGCGCTGGTGGTTGCACCGTTCCTGCTGTTGAGCCGAGGGTTGCAGCAAGAAAAAAAATATGGAATGCGGAGCTACCGTTTTGCCGAGTAAATTCGTGATGAAGGTCACATCGCCTAGCGGCTGTATTGTAGAAACTTACATGTGTCCGCTTTTTGTTTCTGGCCATTGGCTAGCCGTCGCGCGCGACCTTGCGGAGACCGGAATTTAAGATGACCGTATCCTTCTTCATCCTCGCCGCACTGACGATTGCCGGAACCGTGGCCGCGATGAGCCTACGCAATCTTGTGCATTGCATTCTGGCGCTGACGCTGGGCTTTGCAGGTTTGGCTGCGCTGTATCTGCAACTCGGCGCGCAATTCGTGGGATTTACGCAAATTCTTGTCTATGTGGGCGCGGTAGCCATTCTTGCCATGTTTGCCATTATGATGACGCAGCGCGCGGGAGCAGTAGCGCAGCCAGCCTCCTCTTCCTCCCGGACACGGGGCTGGATAACGGGAGGCATGACTGCCGGTGCCGTGTTTGCGGTGCTGGCATGGGCGATTCACGCCAGCGCGGCATTGCCGCAAACATTGCCGCCGCAAGCATTGCCGTCGCAACCGGATGCCGGGGTTCGTGCCATTGGCAACGCGCTGATGCACGGATTTGTTTTGCCGCTGGAGATCATGGGTCTGCTGCTGACCGCAGCCCTTATCGGCGCGGTACTTGTCGCAATGCAGGAAAAACAGGAGATGCCATGAGTTCGCTGACCAGTTATCTGCTCGTGTCCGCGCTGCTGTTTTCCATCGGGCTGGCGGGCGCGTTGACGCGGCGCAACGCCATTCTTGTTTTGATTGGCATCGAACTGATGCTCAACGCTGCGAATCTGAACTTCCTTGCCTTCTGGCGCTACGGGCCGAATCCCGCAGCCTTGACGGGAGTCATGTTCGCAATTTTTTCCATCAGCATTGCCGCAGCAGAGGCCGCCGTTGGTCTGGGCATTATTCTTGCCGCGCACCGACATTTTAAGACGACCGATGTAAATCAAATGAACGCCCTGAAAGGTTGAGCGACGAATGGACAGAATTGTTTGATGAAGCGTTACCCGTTGCCAGACGCCCTGCCGCTGCGGTCAGGAATTGCAGCTTTTCCCACGATTTTCCAACCCTCTATTGAGACGCAATGACTGGGATTGTCCAAAATCTTTGGCTGGTGCCCGCACTTCCCATTCTGGCGGCGGGGGCCATCGCTTTGGCAAAACAACGCAACCGCATCTTTGCGGCTTCGCTTGCCATCGGCTCCATGACCCTCTCGTTTTTTCTTTCCCTGTGCGCGTTCGCGCATGTGCTCTGGCTCAGCCATCACGGAGAACAGGAATTGCAGGTTGTCAATTTTCGCTGGTTCCAGTTTGGCAACGAGTGGCTGCGGCTTGGCTGGATGCTCAATCCGCTGACGGCGGTCATGCTGCTGATGGTGACGTTTGTTGGCTTGCTGATCTTTATCTACAGCATCGGCTACATGGCGCATGAGGAGAACTTCACGCGCTTCTTCTGCTTTTTGGCGCTCTTTGCCGGAGCCATGCTGGGCGTGGTCATTGCCAACAGTCTTTTGCTGCTCTTCATGTGTTGGGAACTGGTCGGCCTCACCTCCTATCTGCTCATCGGCTTCTGGTATCACAATCCCAAAGCGGCGGCAGCAGCGAAAAAAGCCTTCATCGTTACGCGCATTGGAGACTTGGCATTTTTTCTGGGCATGGCTTGGCTATACGCGCAAACGGGCACGCTGCTTTTTTACGATAACGGCGCTGGATGCTTGGAACACACGGCGCTCGCCAGCCTGGTTGCACAGACGACAATCCTGGGACTGACTGCTTCCACGGGTATCGCGCTGCTGATCTTTTGCGGCGCTGCCGGTAAGTCGGGACAGGTTCCGCTGCATGTCTGGCTGCCGGATGCGATGGAGGGGCCGACGCCGGTGAGCGCGCTGATCCATGCGGCGACGATGGTTGCAGCGGGAGTATTTTTGATTGCGCGCATCTATCCACTCATGAGCGCGCATACGGGAATGGCCCTCCCGCTCACCCCAACCGTGGCGCTGCAAGTTGTCACCTGGGTAGGCGCGATTACTGCCGTCTTTGGCGCGATGATCGCGGTTGCACACTATGACATCAAGCGCATCTTGGCCTACTCCACCATTTCGCAACTAGGCTACATGATGATGGGCCTCGGCGTTGGTGGCGTAGCCGTGGGAATGTTCCATCTGCTCACGCACGCATTTTTCAAGGCGCTGTTGTTTCTGGGCGCAGGGTCGGTGATTCACGGTTGCTCCGGCGAGCAGGATATCCGACGCATGGGCGGGCTGCGAAGGCTCATGCCCATTACCTTTGCGACGTATGCGGTGGGAATGCTCGCGCTGTGTGGATTTCCTCTGTTCTTCTCCGGCTTCTGGAGCAAGGACGCAATTCTGCACGCGGCGCATACATGGAGCGTCTCTCAGGTTCCGTTTTATCTGGGAGCCTTTGGCGCGTTGCTGACAGCCTTTTATATGACACGGCAGATCTACTACGTCTTTGGCGGCACGTCGCGTTTGGCGGGTGCAAGCCACGCTTCGTCTCATGCCTCCACCACGCCGCACGAGAGCGCTGCCGTCATGACGATTCCGCTGCTGATTCTTGCCTCGTTTGCCATGCTTCTGGGGCTGATCGGTACGCCTGCATGGCCGTGGTTGCAGGCGTTTCTCGACGGGCAACCGACAGCGCTACATTTTTCCGCTTTCGCAAATGCCGAGTTGCTTGCGGTCATGCTCTCCTCCTCGCTCCTCGTTTTTCTGGGCCTCGGCCTGGGTTGGTGGTTCTACGGGCGCAAGCCGATGGAAGACTCCCCAAAGGCAGACGCGATGCCCGATGCGGTGGAGCAGCTTCAGCCGCGCATCTTTGCCGTGCTGAACCATAGTTTCTATGTGGACGAACTCTATGCCGCAACTCTCCTTCGCCTGAATGCCGGATGGGGCCATGTCTGCGACTGGCTCGATCGATGGGTTTGGAATGGAGCCGTGCAAACGGTCGCGCATCTGGCGCTCGGTCTGGCATGGGCGGATGACTTTGTTGACACGCGCATCGTGAATGCTGGCTTTGATGAAGGATGCCAAGGGGTCTCGCGTGGCGGCAAAATCCTGGCGCTTCTTCAGGGAGGCCAGGTACAAAGCTATCTGCGAAGAATTGGCTTTGCGCTCATCGCGCTCGCCGTATTTCTGCTCTGGGGGGCCAAGGGATGATTGCATTTCCATGGATCACCGTGCTGACCGCCGTGCCCATTGCAGGCGCGCTCGTGGTGCTTGGCATTGGTGGGAGCGCGAGCGAGCGAAACAAAAATCTTGCGCGCGGTCTGGCGATGGCCTTCAGTTTTCTTGCGCTGGGGTTAACTTTATTTTTGTGGCATCACTTTAACCCCGCCTCTGGAGCGCTGCAATTTCAAGAACGCTCCTCCTGGATTCCGGCGCTGGGCGTGGAGTATCGCGTTGGAATCGACGGGCTGGGGATCCTGATGCTGCTGCTCACCTCCATCGTTGTTCCCATCGGGATGCTTGCATCGTGGCAGATTCAGGAGCGGGTGCCACTGTATTTCTCTCTGGTACTTCTGCTACAGGCATGTCTCTTCGGCACCTTCACGGCGTTGAACTTCTTTCACTGGTTTATTTTTTGGGAACTGAGCCTGATTCCCGCATTCTTCCTCATCAAACTCTGGGGCGGCCCGCGTCGCACTTCAGCGGCCACGCAGTTTCTGGTCTATACGATGGTCGGCAGCATTGCCTTGCTGCTGGCATTTCTTGCCATCTTTCTGGCGACGGGGAAATTTGATTTCATCGACCTTGCAGGGCTGGCGCAAAACGGGCAGTTGATGCCTGCGGTCGTTCGCACTCTGGGCTGGCATCGGTTCACGCCAGAGCATGTGGCGTTGATGATCTTTGCCGGAGCTTTTCTTGGATTTGCCGTTAAAGTGCCAATGGTTCCGTTCCACACCTGGCTACCTTCGGCCTACTCCGAAGCGCCAACGGGCACGACGATTCTGCTGACCGGCGCGATGTCGAAGATGGGACTCTACGGATTTCTTCGCATTCTGCTTCCCATTTTCGGCGCGGAAATGCAGCAGGTTCTCACGCCGCTTTTGTGGCTCGTGGTGGCAACAATAGTTCTTTCTGCCTACGCCGCGCTTGTGCAAAAGGATTTGAAGCGCATCTTTGCCTACTCCTCGATCAACCATCTTGGCTATTGCCTGCTGGGAATTTTTGCGGTTTTGAAATTCACTGGCGGCGATGTGGCGCTGACGGCGGAGAAGTATGCGGCGATGAATGGCGTTCTACTGCAAATGTTCAATCATGGCTTGACTGCCGCAACGCTGTTCTGGTTCGTGGCCATGCTGGAGAAACGCAGCGGCGGCCTGCGCGGGCTGGAGGATTTTGGCGGGCTGCGCAAGGTGATGCCTGTCTTTGCCGGACTGATGGGCATCGCGCTGTTCTCGTCGCTGGGCCTGCCGGGGTTGAATGGGTTTGTGGGGGAGTTTCTAATCTTCAAAGGCTCTTTCCCTCTCGCGACATGGGCCACGGCGCTCTCCGTCTTTGGACTGTTGGCGACAGCAATTTTTATTCTCGGAATCCTACAGCGCGTCTTTTCTGGGGCGCTTAACAAAACATGGGCAGCGATGCCCGATCTGACAACTGGCGAGCGACTGGCGCTGGCGCCCGCGATTGGATTGATGTTCGCGCTGGGACTGTATCCTCAGTGGGTGCTCGCGGTCATCAACTCTACGGTGATGCAGATGGTGCAACAACTAAAGTTTTAATGGAAACGATGGGCTTGGCATTCTGATGATGCTTGCGTGGACGATCTACATTTCATTTCTCGGAGCGCTGGCGCTGCTGCTGCTGCCGAAGGGCAGCGCGACCCTAGCGCGCAGCCTTGCGCTGCTGACGGCAATCGTGACCTTTGCCATTACACTCGCGGCCTTTGTGCAACATCGAACGGGAGAGTTGCTGACCGTCACGCAGAAATCCTGGATTCCATCGCTTGGCATTGAATATCACCTCGCGGCGGATGGAATCAGCCTGACCCTACTGTTGCTAACAGGAATCATCGCGATTGCGGGGATTCTTTTTTCCTGGAACATTGAACATCGCGTACAGGAATTTTTCGCGTTCTACCTGTTGCTCATCGGTGCCGTGTATGGCGTATTTTTGAGCTACGACCTTTTCCTCCTCTTTGTTTTTTATGAAATTGTCATCATCCCCAAGTATTTCCTGATCGCCATTTGGGGATCGACGCGGCGTGAATATGGCGCGATGAAGCTGGCGCTCTACTCCTTCATTGGCAGCGCGATGGTGCTGGTTGGATTGCTCGCGGCATATGTTGTGGCCGGAGCAAAAAGCATGGCGCTAGAGGATTTGGCGCGTTTTCCATTTCCACTCCACTTCCAGATGTGGGCGTTTCCGCTGGTCTTTGTTGGCTTCGCGATTCTTGCAGGCATGTGGCCGTTTCATACTTGGGCCCCGACCGGGCACGTCGCCGCGCCCACGGCGGCCTCCATGCTGCTGGCTGGCGTGGTGATGAAGCTGGGGGCATACGGCTGCCTGCGCGTGGCCATGACGCTGTTTCCTCTGGGGCTGGGGCCGTGGGGCTTCCATGTGCTGGGGCTGGGTTCGTGGCGCGATGTCTTCGCCCTGCTCGCCGTTATTGGAATCGTGTATGGAGCGCTGGTTGCTCTGGTGCAGAAGGATTTCAAATTTGTGATCGGCTATTCGAGCATCAGCCACATGGGATTTATCTTGCTTGGCCTGATGACGCTGAATCAACTTGGACTTGCTGGCGCAGTGGTGCAGATGTTCTCGCACGGTATTCTGGCCGGGCTACTCTTCGCCGTTGTTGGGCGCATGGTGTACGACCGCGCGCACACCCGCGATCTGGCGACGCTCGGCCCGATGAACCTGAACAAAGCTATTCCCTTTGCCGCCGTCACTTTTGTCGTGGCCGGAATGGCCAGCATGGGGCTGCCGGGATTCAGCGGATTTGTGGCGGAGTTGATGATCCTAGTCGGCGCATGGCGCGCGTTTCCGCTCTTTGCCGTCTGCGTTGGAATCGGAATCGTGGCCGGGGTTGCGTACATCTGGCGCGCCATGCAACGGGCGTTTTTTGCGGAAGCGGGAGTCGAACCCACCCCCATGCAACCTCCCCTGCTCCCAATTTCGATTCCAGAGCGGCTGGGCGCAATTCTTTTGATCGGCGCAAGCGTGGCCGTTGGACTCTATCCTCAGATGCTCCTGAATGTGATCCTTCCCGCGCTGCATTCGCCGCTGTTTGACGGTCTGCGCAAAGGGAGCTGGCAATGATCGCGATCTCCAATGCCCCCTTGCTACAACTCGCGCTGCCGGAAGTCATCCTCGCCTGCACGGCGTTGCTCGTGTTGGCGATGGATATTTTGTTTCTGCGAACCTGTCGGAAGGGAATCCGACTCGCCGCTGCCGTCGCGATTGCCTCCGCTGGTTGCGTGGGCGCGATTCTCCGACTGTTGCTGGCTCCGGAGCAGGCAAACTTTCTCAATGGAGCGCTGGTCGCAAATCCGCTGACACATCTGGTTCAAATTGCGCTGCTCGTCCTGACCATCCTTATTCTATGGATTTCCGTGGACTCTACGTTCACGGAACATGTTGGCGAGTTTGTTCTGCTCCTCCTGATCGCAACGGTGGGCATGATGTTCCTTGTGGGATCGCAGGACTTGCTCGTCATTTTTATTTCTCTTGAACTGTTGAGTTTGTCGCTCTACATCCTTACTGCTTTGGACAAGCGCAGCGCGCGATCCTCCGAGGCCGCGCTGAAGTATTTTCTCTTTGGTGGAATGTCGGCGGCGTTCCTGCTGTTTGGATTCAGCCTGCTCTATGGCTTCTCCCATTCGACCAACCTTGCGGAGATTGCCAGCGCGATTCACTGCTCCCATCTCAATGGTTCGCAGCTCAATCCGCTGCTGGCCATCGCCATCGTAACCACGGTGATTGGCTTTGGATTTAAGGTTGCTGCGGCCCCATTCCACTTCTGGGCACCGGATGTGTATGAAGGCGCGCCCGCTCCCGGCGCGGCGTTTATCGCGTCTGGATCCAAAGTCGCCAGCTTTTTCATTTTCTTTCAGCTTATGGTGGTGGGCTTTGCAGGCGCGGAAGGCAGCGCCGCCTGGTCGCGCATTGTTCCCGGATGGGTTCCCGTGTTGGCTATGGTTGCCGCGCTCTCCATGTTGCTGGGAAATCTTGTGGCCATCGTGCAGCGCAGCGCGCGGCGCCTGCTGGCATACTCCGCCATTGCACACGCGGGCTATATGCTGCTCGCAATGGTGGCGCATACGCAGCAGAGTCTTGCCGCGCTTCTCTATTATGTGGCGACCTATGCGCTGGCGACCCTTGGGGCATTTGGCGTTGTTGCGGTTGTAGAAAAACGAACCGGCAGCGATGCGCTTTCCAATTTCGACGGACTCAGTCGGCGAGCGCCCGTGCTCTCTTTTTGCCTGTTCATTTTTCTTCTCTCGCTGGCAGGGATTCCGCCACTGGCTGGCTTTTTTGGGAAGTTCTATCTATTTGCTTCCGTGTTGGCCGCGTCCTCATCTCTTGGCTTGCTCTGGCTCGTCGTTCTCGCCATTGCCATGAGTGCCGTGTCGCTCTACTACTATCTGCAAGTGCTCAAGAGGGTTTACGTTGCCAGCGCTCCTGTCGATGCAGAGAAAATCCAAGTTCCAATGTTGAGTCAGCTTGTTATCGTGCTGCTGGCATGGGCTGTCGTGCTGCTTGGTTGCGCTCCGTATCTGCTGCTGCGATGGGTGTTGGAGGCGGTTCGCGTCTCTGGTCTCTGAGCGGGCTTTGGAACCATGCCATTGTATGATGGATACTGCGACTGTTGCTCCAGTCGCCAAGAGATTCATATCCACTGTCTGGTGACTGTGGGTATCATTTGCGAACTTACCCTCTGCTAGGAATGAAGAAAATAATGGCATTACGCTATCTGGAAGACCGCTGGGACAAATCTGTTGCCGCGACGCTTAATGAAGCCGAGCTGCTCCGTTATCGCTCGAATCTGCTGGGTTCCGATCTGCGTATCACCAACTATGGCGGTGGCAATACCAGCGCCAAACTCACGCAGCCAGATCCGCTTGATGGCAGCACGCAACAGGTGCTGTGGGTCAAGGGCAGCGGCGGTGATCTGGGAACGATCTCAACCCGTGGATTTGCGACCCTGTATCTCGACAAACTGCATGGTTTGACCAAGGTGTATCGCGGCGTTGCGTATGAGGATGACATGGTCGGCATGTATCCGCTCTGCGCCTTCGGCCAAAATTCAGTCGCTGCGTCGATTGATACCTCCTTGCACGCATTTTTGCCGGCCAAGCATGTTGACCATCTCCACCCGGATTGGGGGATTGCGCTTGCAGCCGCAGCCAATGGCGAAGTCCGTATGCAGGAGTTCAATTGTCGTTTCGGTCATCATCTAGCGTGGATTCCCTGGCAGCGACCCGGCTTTGAACTCGGTATGATGTTGAAGAACGCTGTCGCCGCGAATCCAAAATGCGATGGCATCGTACTCGGCGGCCACGGATTGTTCTCCTGGGGCGAGACATCGGAAATCTGCTATCGCAACACCATTGCGATGATCGATCAACTGGGCCAGTTCATCCAGGGATTTGTAGATGACCTTGGCCCCCGCATCTTTGGCGGAGCAAAACATTCGACGCATGAGAACCGCGAGGCTATCGCTGCGGATTTGCTTCCGTACCTGCGCGGATGCCTGTCGAAATCCAAGCGCGTGGTTGGCAATTACTCCGCGTTGCCGGAGGTATTGCGTTTTGCGAACGCACAGGAAGCGGAAAGTTTGGCGTGGCTGGGCACCAGTTGCCCCGATCATTTCATTCGCACCAAGATTCGACCGCTGTATGTGCATTGGAACCCGGCAGCTTCCCCTATGGAACTGCGAGCCATCCTCGATAGGGAACTGGCCCAGTACGCCCGCGATTATGCGACCTATTATCAGGCGCACGCCGTGGCGGATTCTCCCGCCATGCGTGACCCCAATCCGGCCATCGTGCTGATCCCCGGCATCGGCATGTTCAGCTTTGGCAAGAGCAAGACAGAGGCTCGTCTCGCCGGAGAGTTCTACATCAACGCGATTCATGTGATGGAAGGTGCCTCCGCGCTGGCCGACGCCGCGCCCAACGCCAAGCCCATTAAGGAATATCCGCAAGCTGGCCCTGCTGCGCCGTCTTCCGCTTTCCAGTGCCATGCCAACTATGTGGCGCTGCCGCCCAGCGAGGCATTCCGCATCGAATACTGGGCGCTCGAAGAGGCCAAAATTCGTCGCCAGCCAGCGGAGAAGCCGCTCAGCCGTCGCATCGCGATGGTAGTCGGTGGAGGCAGTGGCATTGGTCGTGAAGTCGCCATCCTAGCCGCTGGTCACGGAGCTTTTGTTGCCGTTGCGGATCGCAATCTTGCTGCGGCTGAAGCCGTCGCGCACGATCTGCGCGCGCTTTATGGCCGCGATGCCGCACATGCCGTAGCCATCGACATCACGCAAAAAGATTCGATTCATACGGCGTTGGGCCTCGTTGTTTCGCTGTGCGGCGGTCTCGATCTTCTCATCAACACGGCTGCGCTTTTCCCCGCGTCCGCCGATAACACCACTTCTGCGGCGCAGTGGGGCAAGACGCTGGAAATCAACGTAACGGCCAATTATTTTCTGGCAGAAGAGGCTGGACGCATCTTCCGCGAGCAGGGCCTGGACGCAAGCCTCGTACTCACCAGTTCCGCCAACGCCGTTGTCGCCAAGCGCGGCAGCGAGGCCTATGACGTGAGCAAGGCTGCCGTCAGCCATCTTATTCGTGAGCTGGCCGTCTCAATGGCTCCGTTGGTTCGCGTCAACGGCATCAGCCCAGCGACGGTCATTCGCGGCTCAACAATGTTTCCGCGTGAGCGCGTGATGGTGTCGCTGACGAAATACAATATTGCATTCGATAGTGCTGCGAGTGATGACGACTTGCGCAATCTACTCGCCGAATTTTACGCGCAGCGCACGTTGACGCACCAACCGATTGACCCGGTGGATTGTGCGCGCGCCATTCTCTTTCTCGCCGGGCCGGAGACGCGCTGCACCACAGGCCATATCTTTCCCGTTGATGGCGGCCTGACAGAGGCGTTTCTGCGGTGAGCGCTCCTGTAGATCGCCGCGCTCTGGTTGCCGTCGATCTGGGCGCGCAGAGTTGCCGCGTCTCGTTGCTGCGCTGGGCTGCGGATGAGCCGCACATACAAATGGTTCATCGCATTCCGAATGCTCCTGTGCTGCGCGATGGCCAGATGCGCTGGGATTTGTCTTCCATCTGCGCGGCAGCCGACGAAGGGCTGCGCCGCTGTGCAGCAATCGCGGTCGAAGGAATTGCTGCAATCGGCGTTACGGGATGGGCCGTCGATTATGTTCGTCTCGACGCAGAAGGCAAAGTGCTTGCCGATCCTTTCTGCTATCGCGACCCGCGCACAACTGTCGCAATGGATGCGGTGCATCAGCGCATCTCTCCTGAACGCCTGTACGCGCTTACAGGGATTCAGGTGCTTTCGCTCAACACGCTGTATCAACTCTATGCAGACAGTATGGCGGGTATTCCGAAACATCTGCGCTGGCTCAATTTGCCGGAGTATATGCTCTACCGCTGGGGCGCGCGGCCCGTCGCGGAGCACACCAACGCGACTCACACCGCGATGGTCGCGTCCGGCACGCTCCAATGGGCCGACGAAATTTTTACAGCAACAGAACTCGATCCATCGGCAGCCCCGGAGATTGTTCCCTCCGGCTCCATTGTTGGCCGACTGCAAGGCCCGCTCAGCCAGTTGCCCGCGCTCTGCGATGCCGCGCTCATCGCCCCGGCCTGTCACGATACGGCCTCGGCGATTGCTGGCATTCCAGCGCAAGGCGATGACTGGGCCTACATTAGCTCTGGCACATGGTCGTTGGTTGGTACGCTGCTGGACAAGCCCTGCGTAGGGCCGGAAGCTGCACGTCTGAATTTCACGAACGAAGGCGGCGTCGGCGGCAAGATATGTTTTCTGCGCAACGTAAATGGATTGTGGCTGCTCCAGCAGTGCATCGAAGGCTGGAATGCAGCAGGCGCGGAGTGGACTGCCGAGACATTGATCGACGCAGCAGAAAAACTTTCTGCCCCACAAGAATTATTCGGCGACCTGCTGCTCGATGTGGATGATCCCGCCCTGCTTGCGCCCGGAAATATGCCCGAACGTATGGTTGCTCATCTCGCGCAGCGATATGGCCACATCCCGACGGAACTGCAATCCCCCCCTGCCATGACCTGGGTGATTCTGCGCAGCCTTGCTGCGCGCTACGCGACCGTACTCAATCAAGCAGCGTCTCTGACAGGAAAACATTTTCATCGCCTCTACGTTGTCGGCGGCGGCAGTAAAAATATTTTGCTCAATAAACTGACGGAACAGGCCACAGGACTTAAAATTCGATGCGGCTCTGTCGAGAGCGCGACGCTTGGCAACCTTGCCGTGCAATTAGCTGCGCTGGAAAATAGCGGCGAGAGCGCTGTAGGCGCACAAGAAATCCGGCACACTGCGGTCGCGCATTGGGCCAACATGCTTGCCCATGCATCGACGCTCCAACACGAAAACCCAAGCACGCCTTCAAAGATCGCCGTACACCCTGCAAAGGAACTCCGCCTATGAAGAACACTTCCACGCAATCCACTTTGAACCACGAGCGCATCTGGAAACAGCTTGACCACTTCGCCATCGAAGTCCCCTCCTGGGGATTTGCCAACACGGGGACGCGCTTCGGTAAATATCTCCAGCCTGCTGCTGCGCATACGCTGGAAGAAAAATTCTCGGATGCCGCGCAGGTGCATCAACTCACCGGAGCCAGCCCCAGCATGGCCATGCACGTTCTGTGGGATTTCCCCAATGGCGCAAACGATGTCGCTAAAGTGCAAGAGCTGAGCAAGCATTATGGCATTCGCGCCGGAGCCATCAATCCAAATTTATTTGAGGATCAACGCTACAAGCATGGCTCCTTCGGCAATCCAGACGCGGCGATTCGCAAACATGCGCTCGATCATGTTCTGGAATCCATCGCCATCGCGCGCGATCTAGGCAATGTTGATCTTTCCCTGTGGTTTGCGGATGGTTCCAACTATCCCGGCACGCAAAATATGCGCCACCGCATCGACCACTTCACTGAATGTCTTGCGCAGGCCCACGCTGCCCTTGCCCCCGGCCAGCGAATGCTGATCGAGTACAAGCCCTTCGAGCCAGCCTTCTACCATACCGATATCGCCGATTGGGGCATGGCGCTTCTGTTTGCGCGCGCGGCTGGCCCGCAGGCTCTGGTGCTGGTTGATACGGGCCATCATTACCAGGCGCAGAATATCGAACAGATTCTTGCCTGGTTGCAGCATCACAAGGTGCTCGGCGGATTGCACTTCAACGACCGTCGCTACGCCGACGACGATCTGACGCTTGGCTCGATTGATCCGTACCAGGTTTTTCGCATCTTTCATGAGATTCAGGCGTATCAGTGGGAGCATCCCGCAGCCATCGCTCCGGCCTATGTGATTGACCAGAGCCACAACATGAAGAACAAGATCGAGGCCATGATCCAGACCGTGCTGACCGCGCAGGAGTTGTACGCCAAGGCCTGTCTTGTCGATCACGCGCTGCTCACAACCCTGCAACAGGAGTGTCGTCTGGTCGAAGCCGAGGAGTGTCTGCGCTCCGCCTTCTGGACGGATGTGCGCCCTATCCTGCGCGCCTGGAGACAGGCCCACGGCCTGCCCGAAGACCCATTGCAGGCGCTGCGCGACGGGAGCTACATGGAACGCATCACCAGGGAGCGCAGCAAAAGAAACACCTATGCTCCTTCCAGCTATACCTGATGCCGCTCAACCCCCTTCACCACGATGCGAAAATAAAAGCATGAGTTTTTGGATCCTCAATTCTGCTACGCTCATTCTGTGAACTTCCGCAGCTTTCTTGGCAATTCGGAGGCGGTTCGGCAACTGCAAGAGATGCTGGTATCGGATCGGCTGCCTCATGCGCTGATTCTTGCCGGAGGGCGCGGCGCGGGCAAATACTCGCTGGCGTTGGCGTTGACGCAGACCATCCACTGCCTGCAACCGCAACAGGAAAACGGACTGCCCGATGCCTGCAATGTCTGCGCCAACTGCGCGCGCATCGCGGAGGCCCACGACCTTGACGCGCGCGTAGCCGAGGCCGTCGAAGCCCGCGAACAGTTGCGCGAAACCGACCGCAAAGAGACACGCATCCTGATTCAGCCGCATCCCGACGTATTGATTCTTCCGCCAGACCCACCGCAGCTTTTAGTCAAGGTGGGGCAGGTGCGCTTGCTCATCCAGAACGTTCAGCGGCTGCCCTCTGAAGGGCGACGTAAAATATATATTTTCTCGAAATCAGCGTTTATGAATGAGGCGGCCAACTCGCTGCTGAAGGTACTCGAAGAACCACCCCCCTACGCGCACATTCTTCTTCTTTCGGAAAATCCCGCTGATCTGCTGCCGACGATCCGCTCCCGCGCCAACGTGTTGCGGCTGCATCCCGTGCCACTGCCGCAACTGGAGGAAATTCTTGCCGCAAAGCGACCTGTATGGAAGCCAAAACAACGCGCGCTGGTGGCGCGTCTGGCCGAGGGAGCCGTAGGGCGCGCTCTGGCCTTCGACCTGGAGGCATACATCGCCACGCGGAAAGATGCGCTATTGCTGCTCCACACCGCGCTGGCCGAGCCGGATCACTCCGCGCTCTTTCGCGTTACAGAAAGCTATCGCGCTGGCGGCGAAGGCCAACAGAAAACGCAGGAGTTGCTGCGCGCGCTCACCAGCCTGCTGGAAGATCTGCTACTGTTACACGCAGGCGCGCCCGGCGGCGCGCGAAACATGGATGTCGAGTCCGAACTTCTCTCCTTGGCTGCCGGAGTTCGTTTTGAGTGGATTGAGCAGACCGCGCAGGCCATCGGGCAAGTGGAATCCGGGATGCGCCGCAATCTGCTTCGCTCCCTGTCCCTGGATGCGCTGGCGGCCCAGATGGGAAAAGGCGCGTAAGAATTCTCTCCGCGTCGCATCCTCTTGGAAAGCCTTTGCCGCTCAGCTAGCATCTATAGTAACGAGATCAACAGGCTGCACGCCCGCCGCGCTGTATCTGCCAGAACGTATGAAGGCCTTATGGTAGAAACACGGGCAGGTGCATTTTTCATACAGCGGAGAGCGCTTATGTCCGATTCCAAACTATCCCTTCCAAAGCTCGCTTCCTCGGCGGCTGCCAAAGATGCCGCAGCCGCTCCAATGGGTCAGCGGAAATTGATTCGACCCACGCTCTCCGCCAAGACGCTGGCCGAGCATCGCAGCCACTTTTCCCACAACGGCAGCGAGGTGCTAACCACGCGCGCCAGCCGTTCCGCAGCGTACTCTGAAGATTCTCATGCAGAGGCTTTTTACTTCCAGAAACAGATACAGGCGCAAACCCGCATGGTGGTCGTGCTGCAAGATGGGGAGCATCTTGAAGGCACGCTGGAATGGTATGACCACTATGCCATCAAGCTGCGAAACAATCACCGTCATCACGCGATGATTTACAAATCCGGCATCAAGTATCTCTACAAGGCGGACGAGAAGACATCGCACTTGATCATGCAATAGCGGCTCTGCGTCTCTTTATCCTTCCCGTGCCGCTTTGAACATGCGATCCCGAATGGCCGCGCCCATACCGCTGGCAGCGGGTACCGGACATGCGATGATGGCTGCGCCCATTGCATCCAGAGCGCGCAACCCGGCGTAGAGTCGATGAGCCAACTCTTCTGGATCCGACCAGCGCCCCCAATCAAAACGCGCCCCGGAAAATCCATCCGGCAAAGGCCAGCGCTCCGGCAGCAGCACGCCGCAATGGGAGTTTTTATCCTGCATCTGCTGCACGGCCCCGACCCAGGCGCGCTTCATCTCCACCTCCTGCATCGCCGCCGTATCCACCAGAACCAGCCGCGCGCGCGGCGCGTAGTGACGAATGCCCACCCCTGGCGAGGGCAACGATTCGGGCAACGATTTCGACGAAGCGGCAGCAGATTGCGGCAGATACATCTCCACCGGGCCGACCAGCGAATGCAATGCTTCAATGGAAATCGCGCCGGGACGATAGACTATCGCGCCGCTGTTGCGGACTTCCAGCACCGTCGATTCCACGCCATGCGCCGTCGGCCCGCCATCCAGCACCATGTCAATGCGTCCATCCAGATCGTCCAGCACATGCGCGGCAGTCGTCGGACTGGTGTGGCCAAAGCGATTGGCGCTCGGCGCTGCAATCGGCAGACCGCACGCAGCGATCAACGCCTGCGCCACGGGATGCGCTGGCATCCGCACTCCAACCAACTCCCTGCCTGCAGTTACTTCCAGCGGGAGAGACGCATTCCTGGGTAAGAGTAGTGTCAACGGGCCGGGCCAGAAGGCATCCATCAATCGCTGCGCTGCCGGAGAAACCTTAGCGACCACACGCGCCAGCATCGCTGCATTGGTGACGTGAACAATCAGCGGATCCCATGCCGGACGCTGCTTGGCCGCAAAAATCTTCGCAATGGCCGCCGCATCAAGCGCGTTGGCTCCCAGCCCGTAGACTGTCTCGGTGGGAAACGCGACTGTCCCACCCGCGCGCAGAATCTCCGCTGCCTGCGCGATGAACTCTCTGCCCGATGCTGTGTGCAGTTGCTCCGCAGCAACGGCGCGTCGAAGTGTGATTTTAGAAATCATGCGTGCTTCTTTCATCCTACTGCCAGACTGTCATCCTACTGTCGGGCTGGATCGTGCGAAACTGAAGGCATGACGACGGAGACATCAGCAACCAAGCTGGAAGTGGAGATTAAATTTCGCGTCGTGGATGCTGTCCAACTATGCGCGCGCCTACCCGCGATTGGCCTTCATCTACGCACGCCGCGTACCTTCGAGCACAATCGGCTCTTCGACACGCCAGAGAGAGCGCTTCGCTCCAGCGGCCAAACGCTACGCATCCGACAATATGGCGACAAGTGGGTGATAACGCACAAAGCTCCACTTTCCAGCGCGGCCAACATGCCGTACAAACAGCGCATGGAGACGGAAACAACGGTCGCCGATGGCGAGGCTCTGGCCAAAGTTTTCCTAAGCCTTGGGTATGAGGTTGCCTTTGTCTATGAAAAGTGGCGCACCGAATACAGCGATGGCATTGGCCATCTGGTGCTGGATGAAACACCCATCGGAATCTTTGCGGAATTGGAAGGATCGCCAGAGTGGATCGACGCAACGGCGGCGCACTTGGGGATTGAACCGGAGCAGTACATCACCGCGAACTATGCTCGGCTGTTCTTCGCTTGGAAGCAGGAGGGTCAAAACGCCGCTGCAAATATGACCTTTGCGGAGGTTACAGCGGGAACGATTCTCTGAAATTCGTTCCCGGTTACAGTGTCGTTCTTAGTGATTGACCGTCTTCATCATGGCCGGAGCGTAGCGATCTCCGACAACTTCCTGGTTCGGAACTGCGGCGGCAATCTCGGCAGCTTCTTTAGCCGTCAAACCAACACTGACGGCAGCGGCATTCTCCTCCAGATATTTGCGCCTCTTGGTGCCGGGGATGGGCACGACCTCCTTGCCCTGGGCCAGCACCCAAGCTAACGCCAGTTGTGATGCGGTGCAACCCTTTTTCTGCGCCAACTTCTGGACGCGCTCCACCAGCTTTAGATTTTTCGCAAACGCCTCGCCCGAATAGCGCGGATGGTTTTTGCGATAATCGTCATCTGCCAAGTCTTCCGTCTTTTGAATTTTTCCACTTAAAAATCCGCGTCCCAGCGGACTGTACGCCACAAATGCGATGCCCAATTCACGCACGGTCGGCAGAATTTCTTCCTCAGGCTCACGACTCCACAACGAATACTCCGTTTGCAACGCGGCGATGGGATGCACGGCATGAGCGCGGCGAATAGTTGCTGGCGCTGCCTCGGAGAGTCCAAGAAAGCGCACCTTGCCCACCTGCACCAGTTGCGACATGGCGCCGACCGTCTCCTCAATCGGCACATCCACATCAACGCGATGTTGATAGTAAAGGTCGATGGTCTCCACTCCCAGACGCTTCAGGGAAGCATCACATGCGCTGCGTACATACTCTGGACGGCCACTGATGCCACGCTGATTGGGGTCTCCGCTCCGCACAACACCAAACTTCGTCGCCACGAAAAATTGATCGCGCCTGCCACGGATGGCCTTCCCCACCAATTCCTCATTTTTTCCGTGACCATACATATCCGCCGTGTCCAGGAAATTGATTCCAAGATCAAGAGCGCGATGGATGGTTGCAATGGACTCCACGTCATTCGGTTCTCCGTAGAATTCCGACATTCCCATGCAGCCCAGCCCCAAGGCGGAAATCTCCGGCCCCAGCTTGCCAAGTTTACGTTGTTCCATTGGATGTCCCCTTCTCGATTCATCTTGAGCGAAGTCTGCCTCTACTCACCCGTCTTGGCGTAGATGCTTTTGGTATAGATGTAACCGCCCGCGCGCGGGATTCTTTACCGCGCTGGGTTTTGTGCCTCGCATCACATCCAGCGCCCAAAGAAAGTGCTACCATTTCCTGTTTCCTAGGCTCCGTGTCAAAGGAGGCGCTATGGCTCGAACCAGTCTCATCTTAACCTTATTCGTGTTATTCGTGTTCTGTGCTCATACGGCAATGGCGCAGCAGAGCCAGTTTCCGTCCCAGACAACCCCCGCAGCCCAACACGCTGCTTCTCCCGCGCAAACGCCCGGAAGCAGTCCCGTAACCCCGACGCCAGAATCCATTGCGCGCGCCAAAGCCATCTATGGTTACGACTGTTCCTCCTGCCACGGCGAGGCAGGAAACGGCAAAGGCGATCTGGCCAAAGACATGGCACTGAAGATGCCTGACTTTACCAATCCCGTCACATTGAAAGACAACTCGGACAAAGAGCTTTTCGATATCATCCAAAACGGAAAAATGCAGATGCCAGCGGAAGGCGACCGGGCAACGACCGATGAGACATGGAATCTGGTTCTCTACTGTCGTTCTTTTTCGCAGAAGAGCGCACCTGCCCAGGAAAAACCTGCCCCATAGCTAGTGTCCTGAGTCTGAAGTTCAATAAACAAATGCTCCTTGGTTTTTGAAGGGGCACGGCTTCAGCCGTGCCGTATGAACCGTATAAAAATCTGGGCTTTAGCCTCTGAGGGCGTACTCCCCGACCCACGGCAACTCGTCGAATTCATCAACGAACTTCTGACTCACCACGCTAGGGGCTGTTAGCGCTACGCGGGCAAGCAGCGTTGAAGCCACCGCAAGCTGATATTACACCGACGATCTTGCTCCGCTGCCAACGTTTTGGCGCTCCAGAGCGCGTTTCAAAACAATCTCCAGCGCAGCCTTCTGTCGGTCATACTCCTCCTGCGGCAGGCGACCATCCAGACGTTCCGTCTCCAGCGCGAACAGTTCTTCCTTCAATGCCAACAGCACCACGGAACCTTTCGCGGTATTTGCGCCAACATTCCCAGCGCGAGCTGATGTTCCCACAGTGCTGCCCGCCGATTGCGGTATCGGCTGCCGCAGCAGAATGCCCGCGCCCGCCGCCAGCAGGATGCCCACTCCGCCAAGAATCCACCACTTATATTTTGTCAGTGGATCGGGTGTGTCGATAGGTGTTCCCAGTCCACCGCCGGGGCGAGTGTCCGTAGAGGCTGGAGCTGCACCGCTCTGATCGGAAGTCATTGGCCCCGGCCCGGCCTCTGTTTGCGGCCCACCGCTTTGGCTATCCTGTGCTGTTTCCTGTGGAAGCTGCCCCGTGCCAGAGACCTTAAACTCCAGCTTTGCGCCTGGGTTCAGATTCTTGGCCAGAAACGTTTGCGCGTTCACATCCTCATTCACCGACCGGAAGGCCGCCATCGCCGAGGGAACAAACCGCATACTCTTTGGCAGCATGATGGCGAAGTTGTCCGTCTCCATCGTCATCTTAGGGGCAAAGGACTGTGCGCCAGAGTAGGGCAGGTGATAGCTCACCTGAAAGCGCGTCTCGCCGGGGCGCAAGGGAAACACGAAGGTGTAGTGGCCGGGATCGCCCATCGGCATCGGCGCGGATTGCACCGGCATACCACCCGGCCCCAACGCGGCGGAGCCAATGATCTGCGCGCCAACGGGCAGATAAAACTCGAAAGGATGGGCGCTCATCTGGGTGCGCGGCGGCGTGGAGACATTTTTGACGAAAAAGCTGTCAATCACGCGCAGACCACTGCTGTCAGTGTCAATGCGCATCACGTCAGCCTCCATGTTGACGCCAGCGACCTTCGCTGCAACATCGTAGACATCCACGTCCGCATTGTTCGTTCCCGGAGGCACAGGCTGAAAATAATTGGCCTGTTGATGTGTCACGCGCACCAAATGCATGGTGTCCGCATCGGGAACGTCCAACGTGAAATTTCCGTTACGATCCGTCGTCGCGTGCGTGGACTCCTGCATTCCCTGCGACAGCCGAATCAGCGTTACCGTATCTCCGGCGGAAGGCTTGTTGGTGGTGCGATCCGTCACGGTTCCTGTGATGGAGGCAGCCAGCATCGTTGTTGTTGCAGCCAGAAAAAATGCGGGCGCGGCCAACAAGCGCAGTCTGCGCGCATTGGTAGAGGAGAGTGTAATCCTATCCTGTAAATACATTTCCAGTGTGAGCTTTCCCGGTGTAAACCGTTTCGTTTTTCCTTACAGAAACCGTTTCAGGCGATGGTGGAATCGGTATCCTTCATGGATTCAAGAGTTTCCATCTCGGCCAGCATCTCTGCCGCTTCATTTTCCAGCAGAGCGCGCTGCGCCAGATACTCCTCTTCCAGATACTTGCCAGCGCTGTACTCAAAATTCAGATCGCGCAGATTTTCATACACCACGTCTTTGCGCTCGCGGAGAAACTCCAGCCGCGTCTTTTGGTGTTGCTCCTCCGCTGCGCGGGGAACGTAGAAAACGTAGGCGAAGATGCCAATCAAAAGAGCGGCACAGGCGGCGAGGGTCATATTTCTGTCTCCTTGCGAACGCGCTCTCGCAGATCGTCCATGTGCGGTCCTTCGGCCATTGCCTCTGGAGCGACCGCGCTGTGTTTCCATCGCCGCGCCAGCAGCGCCGTCGCCAGCGTTGCCAGCACAAAGATAATTCCGGGCGTAATCCACGCAACCAGATCGAAGCCAGATTGCAGCGGCGCGGCCAGAACGGTTGGCCCGTACTTTTGCACAAATCCCTGCAAGACAAGATTGTTGTTGTCGCCGCGATCCAGGCTGGCCTGCAACTCGCCGCGCATCTGCGTGGAGACCGTGCAGCCAACGTGATTACATTCGAGCAAAATTTGATTGCAGCCGCAGGTACACATCATCCGATGGCCCAGATCGTTGAAGCGCGCCGAAGTATCGCCTGCGCCAACGGTAACAATCAGCAACAGGCAGGCCAGCGCAATCTGTCCCCAGATGCGCGCCAGTTCGACATCGAATGTTCTGCGCAGGAGGCTCATCCCTGGCCTCCGCCCGCAGCGTGGGAGGCTTTGCTGTCCGCTGCAATGACACCGGGAGAATGTCCCCCGCGCCGCGCCACCATCGCAGCCTCCAAATTCGGCGTCAGCGCAACAAGTGTTCCAAAGACAATTACCATCACGCCAATCCATATCCATGCCACCAGCGGATTGATGAAGACTTTGATGATGGGCTTGTCGGTCTCCTGACTGCGCCCTTCGTAGACCACATACAGATCGCGCTCCAGCGTGGAGTGGTTGGCCACCATTGTCGAGGTCTGCTCGCTGGCATGGTAGAAGCGACGCTCTGGAGCCATCCTGCCGATAAATTGATTTCCCTTGTAAACGTCGAGCAGTGCATACTCGCTGTCATAATTCGCGTTGGAATCCTGCGTGTAGCTCTGGCAGACAAGGCGATACGGGCCAAGGGTCATGGTGTCGTGATAGCCCATCTCCTGCTCCTTCGATTGATTGAAGGCTGCTCCGGCAATTCCAATCAGGATGATGACCACGCCCAGATGCACGATGTATCCGCCATAGCGACGCGTGTTGCGATGCGTCAGTTGCAGCATGGAAGCCACGATGTTCTTGCCCGTGTGCCGCTGAATGACGCGTGCGCCGCGCAGAAACTCCGAGAAGATTGCCGTCGTGACCATCGCCGCCAAGGAGAATGCGACCAGCGAGTAAAAGGTTCCCTGATCCTGCCACGGATGAATGCCGAGAATCATCAGCACAATTGCCGTCACGAGTCCGACAATCGTCGGCAGAATGAAATTGCGACGAATACTTTTGAGCGAGGTGCTACGCCATGCCAGAACCGGCCCAATGCCAGTCAGGAATAAAAGAAACAGTCCAATCGGCAGCGCGACGCGATTGTAAAACGGCGCGCCGACGGTAACTTTGGAACCCTGCACATACTCCGAAATAATCGGAAAGAGCGTTCCCCACAAAATCGTAAAACAGGCCGCCAGCAGCACCAGATTGTTGAAGAGAAAACTGGATTCGCGAGAAACAAGCGATTCCAGATGATGCTCCACTTGCAAATGGTCACGCTGCCGGAAGTAGGTATACAGGCAGACCGCCAGAACGAGGAACATGAATGCGTGGAACCAATCTCCGATAGAGGACTGCGCGAAGGCATGAACGGAACTGACCAAGCCGGAGCGCGTGAGATCGGTGCCCAGCAGCGTCAGTAGAAACGTGGTGAAGATCAGCCAGACATTCCAGGTTTTCATCATGCCGCGCTTCTCCTGCATCATCACGGAGTGCAGAAAGGCGGTTCCCGTCAGCCACGGCATCAACGAAGCGTTCTCGACTGGATCCCAGCCCCAATAGCCGCCCCAGCCCAGCACGGAGTAGGCCCAGTGCGCGCCGAGAAAAATTCCGCAGGTGAGAAAGAGCCACGTCACCATCGTCCAGCGCCGCGTAATGTGAATCCATTTCTCGCCGGGATAGCGCATCATCAACGCGCCCAGAGCAAAGGCAAACGGCACGCTGAAGCCCACATAGCCCAGGTACAACATCGGCGGATGGATGACCATCTCTGGATATTGCAGCAGCGGATTCAGACCGAAACCATCGGTTGGCACCGCGCCCTGCACCAGAGCGAAGGGCGGCGCGGCAAAGTTTAACAACAAAACAAAAAAGACCTGAATGCCCGCCAGGATCGTTGAAGCATAGGCGGTCAGTTTGACATCAACTTTGTGCCGCGCGCGCAGCACAAATCCATAAGCCGCCAGCAGCCACGCCCACAGCAGCAGCGAGCCTTCCTGTCCCGACCAGAGCGCAGAGAATTTATATGCTCCCGGCAGCGCGCGGTTGGAGTGATGCAGAATGTAGGCAACGGAAAAATCGTTGGTGAAGGAGCACCAGACCAGCGCAAAGGCCGCCGCCGTCACGGCAATAAAACTGGCGATGCCCGCTCTGCGCGCCGTCTCCGCCAGACGCTCTGGCGCATATTGCGCGCCGCGACCGACTGCCATCTGACGCAGCGCTATAGCGCCGGCGATGAGGTTATAAGCGCATAGAACCAGAGCGAGGAGGAGCGCGAAACTACCAAAGGTAGGCATAAGAAGACAACCGTTCATTGTCGCAGAGCCAGACGCACTCTGCAATCCAATGTCGGAGCAACACCCCTGCGTGAGGAAGAATTACGCTGTTGTCCGAGGTGCTGACGCATTTAGCAGGTGAACCGCCAGCGCCTGTAGCTCATCGGGCGCGATGGGCTTGGTGCGAAAGATGACGTTATAGTCCTGATATTCCGCTTCGGCCTCATCCAACCCGCTGAGAACGATCACGGGCATCTGGGTGTTCCACTCCCGCAGTTGCCGAACAAACGCCGTCCCAGAAAGCTCCGGCATAATGTGATCCACCATGACCAGGCCAATTAACTTCTGCACATCTGCCTGTAGAAAAAGCAGCGCATCCCTGGCAGAAGTGAATGTTTGGACGGAGAGGCCAACGCGCTCCAGAATGGCTTTGCGCGTTACAGCTTGAATGGGGTTGTCATCGACCAGAAGAATTTGTTCATGCATATGTTGTGTGCCGATTGGAACCCTTCTTCCCGCCGAACGAGCGCGGGATATCGCGGCAATTCATAGAAAATAGTAAACCGCAGCAAGCCTTCAAAAGATTAGCGCTGCCGCGCGCCTCCGTAAATCAACAATCCTCCGCCAACAACAGCGATGACACCCAGAATGGGGGAAATGGGAACCGTCCTAGTCTCCCTTTCCCGCGCTTCAATTGGTCCCACCTTCAGGAATGGCTTCTCACGCGTGTAGGTAAACCCTTGATAGAGGAGAGCCAGAATTCCGAGAACAACGAGAATAAGACCAGAGATTTTCATTTGTGGGTACTCTTTCTTAGGGCGAGAACGGGAAACCTGTCTGGAAAATAGAACGCCTTCCGTACCTTAACTTTTACCACTTGGGATGGATGCGTAATCTGCTGCAGGAGTTGTTTTAGGGGAAGAAAACCGTGTACTTTCTTGATTCTTTCCCTGTACGCTTACTGCAAGCGGCTCAGCAGGATCATCACCGCAACCCCCAATAAGAACAGTAGTCGGTAATGAAGACCGCGCTCCCGATTTACCTCTGGCAGCAAATCCGTGGCCGCCACGTAGAGCGCCACGCCTGCGGATACCGGCAGGCCATAATGTGCCAGAGTCGGCACAATGCGAATAGCAATGACCCCCGCCAATGTTGACACGCCCAGCGCGGCAGCGGCAAAAACCGCCAGACGCTTCCCTTGTCCGCCAGCCAGCATGACGCTGGCGACGGTGAATCCCTCCGGCAGCTTATGCAGCAGAACACCAACAAAAATGAGCCAGCCCAGCTTGCCGGAAAAAGCAAATCCGCTGGCAATGGCGATGCCATCAAAGAATGTGTGCGCGGCAAGACCTAGCGTCAACGAATAGGCAGTTCCCACGCGGAGAAACTCATGTGGGTGCGTCTCTTCTCCAAAGTGAAAATGTGCAACCAGCGTGTGCTCCAGAATATGCACGCCACAGAAGCCGGCAAGTATCCAAAGGGGCGCAGTGATGGGAGCCAAACGAAAGCTCTCCGGCAACATCTCCACAATGGCCACTGCGATCAAAAAACCGGAGCCGAAGGCCACAAAGGCGTGCAAATACTTCTGCGCGCCGCTTTTGAGCAGCAGAAGGCCACCGCCCAAATTGGCCAGCGCCGCCACCAGACCGAGAAACAGAACCAAACTCAAAGGAGCCATTGTTGCCCTATCCACTATGCCGAATGTGCATCACGTCGCCATCCTGCACAATATAGTCCTTACCTTCCAAGCGCAGTGTACCCTGGGAACGCGCGGCAGCCTCGGAGCCTGCCGCGAGCAACGTATCCCAATGAATGGTTTCGGCGCGAATAAAGTGCTTCTCAATATCCGTATGAATCGCGCCAGCCGCCTGCTGCGCGCGCGTGTTCACGGGAATTGTCCAGGCGCGACATTCGTCCTCGCCGACGGTGAAAAATGTCATCAGCCCTTGCAGCTCAAAGCTCTTGCGGATCAGGCGACGCAGGCCGCTTTCTACCAGGCCATAGCTACCGAGAAATTCCTTTGCGTCCTCGTCAGACATCTCCGCCAATTCTGCTTCAACCTTGCCGCAGATTGCGCTGACGCCAGTTCCCGGACGTAGCGCAGTGTCGCTCAATTTGTATTTTGCAGCAGCGGCGTCCAAGTCCGCGCCCAGCGTTGTGCTCTCGGAGATGTTCAACACATACAGCACTGGCTTCTGACTCAAAAACATATATCCACGAATCAGCTTTTTTTCTTCGGCGGTCATCTCCAGCACTCGCAATGGATGCTCGGCTTCCAGCGACTCCTTGGCACGCAGCAGCAGCGCCTGTTCTTTTTCCAAGTCGGGGGTGCGACCCTTCTTCAAATCTTTTTCCAGACGCTCCAGACGTTTCTCTATTTGCGTCAGATCGTTCACCATCAGATCAAATTCCACGTTCTGAATCTCGCGCAGCGGATCAATCGGCCCATCCAAAGGAATCGAAGGATCGTCAAAGGCGCGCAGCACATGGATCAACGCATCCACGTTGCGCAGGCTGGCCAACAGGCTGGCCTCCTTCAGCGATTCCTGCCCAATGGCGGCCACATCGGCATACTCCACCGTCGCGTAGACATTCTTCTTGGGCTTGTAGAGCGCGGCCAGCTTGTCCAGCCGCTCATCGGGCACGCGGGCCACGCCCACATGCACTTCCTTGGGGTTGGAGTAGCCGCGATCGTCAAACTTGGCCTTGGTCAGTATGCGAAACAGCGAGGTCTTGCCTACCTGTGGCAGGCCAATAATTCCAGTCTTCATGCGTGTCCTGTTGAGATGAGGTTAAAGGAGATTCCAATCTCCGATGATACGCGGAACAAGTGTCTTATGACATCACGATCCATCTGGACGTCTCGGTAAGCGCCACACTTGCTTGCCTGTTACGGGAGCGGTGCCCTGGCGGTACCAGCCAACCTGTTTCATTTGCGATTGGCAGTTCAAGGTAGCTCGCGCCATCCGCCATCATTTTTCTGGAGTGCAATCCAGCGCGCCCCTCCACAGTTCGCGCCGCACCAATGGGAGAGGTAGACCATCGCCAAGGTGTGTTCAAAGTTGAAATAAACGTAGCTGAAATAAATCAACCCCATCGCGCCCTTGTACTTGGCTGGCAGTAGGTTTGTCTGCTCATTGCGGGATACTTGCCACGCTTGCTTAAACTCCTTGCAGTCTGCCCTGTTCAGCAAACGATACGGAGTTCCTACAAGAAACTTCTTCTCCAATTGAACATAGGTATGCTTATGCTGCTCATAATCCTGAAAAACGGCGGCAAAGGCTTTTTGCTGGGCGAGGGGAACCGTCAGCCCTTTGTAAGGATCGCTCGCCTCCTCATGCCCAACCACAGTTGTATTCGCGATCAGCCATAGCGGGCTGTGTGCCAGCTCCGTGCCCGGAAACTCCGCTGGCAGCAGGAGGGAGTAGATGGCATAGGCATCACGACTGCGCGCCGGGGACATGTACGTCATCGGCCACGCATCGCCATTTTGGGAAACATATTGTGCGCTGGCGCTGCCGGTCGAAATCGGCAACAGCATAAGAAGCGGAGCCAGCAACATCGCAGAAGACAGGCGCGTGCGCATCGGAACCTCTAACTCACATAAGATGACAGATACCGTCGGGTCGTATCTGGAAATTTTGTGTCGAACGTCCGTGGTAGCCCTAGCTTGGTGGTAGCCTCCAGCTATTTCAATGGCCAGAGGGCAGCGGCGCAGCCTCGCGCCCTTTCAGTCGATCGTACAAATACAGATCACTCACCGTGCCCAGCGACTCGTTATACAGGCTGGTGGTTCCGGCGGCTTCATGCAATTCTTCCGTAAACCGATGCAGCGCGTGCAGATGATCTGCCGTCGCGGGTATTTCGCCGTGGCGGCCCTGTAGAAATTTCTGATATCCGTGATCGACGATCAGGGCAATCTCCCCGCCAACCATACAGCCGGGGCGGGTCATGCACACTGTTCCACCATCAACGCCGCGATCTAAAATTACGCCGCAACCATGCTTGTACGCCTGCACGCGATTGGCGACTCCCGCCACCGATTGCACATCGAAGGCATGGGAGCGAAGATACGCCAGCGCATCCTGAAATGTTTTCTGCTTCTGCTTTTTTGCCATGTCTATCGTACCCCCCATTGCGCCGCTGTGATGCACGCGCAACCCACTCGACGCTACACTTGCAGTATAGCTGCGCGGCCTGTTGTTTTCACGGCGAGCTGCCAGCATTTCTGCACTGGCAACCATGCTTCGCATCCCCCAAGCCGAGTACGACGCGCTTCGCCAGCACGGCGAGGAGACCTATCCCAACGAGTGCTGTGGCGTGCTCTTAGGCCATGCGGAAAACGGCGAGAACCGCGTCTTTGCCCTTGAACGCGCCGAAAATATTCGCGCCGACTCCGCCCATGATCGCTACCAGATTGCACCGCAGGAACTGATCCACATTCAGCGCAGGGCGCGTCAGCGCGGCCTGGATATCGTCGGCTTTTATCACTCGCACCCCGATCATCCCGCGCAGGCATCCAAGACCGATCTTGCCGAGGCGCACTGGTTCGGCTGTTCCTATGTGATTACCCGCGTCTGTCAGCAGAACGCGCAGGCGCGGGCCTGCGAAACCCATTCCTTTTTGCTCACTGGCGCGGGAGAAAACGAAGAAAACAAGCGCTTGGAAGAAGAGGGAATTGAAATCGAACGAATCGCAGGGACGGCGACCGCAGCAACAAACGCTGCAACCCTGCCACATCTCTCGCCAGAGGAGATGATCCGATACTCGCGCCATCTTTTGCTGCCAGAGGTCGGCTTGGAAGGTCAGAAAAAATTAAAGTCTGCGCGCGTGCTCTGCATCGGCGTTGGAGGACTGGGCGCGCCGCTCACCCTGTATCTGGCGGCGGCAGGCGTGGGCACGTTGGGCCTTGTCGATTTCGATGTGGTCGAGGCCAGCAACCTGCATCGTCAGGTGATTCACGGCGCCAGCGACATTGGCCGCTCCAAGCTCGACTCCGCCGAAGAGCGTCTGCGCGCCATCAATCCCAACGTAATGATTGTGAAATTTGAAACGCGCCTCAACCGCCAGAACGCGCTGGAAATCTTTCGCGACTTCGACATCATCGCCGACGGGTCAGACAACTTTCCCACGCGATATCTGGTCAACGACACCTGCGTACTTTCCGGCAAGCCCAATGTCTATGCGTCGATTGGCCGCTTTGAAGGTCAGGCCAGCGTTTTCGCCACCGAGTCTGGCCCTTGCTATCGCTGCCTGCATCCAGAGCCGCCACCGTCGGATATGCTTCCCTCCTGCGCTGCCGGCGGCGTGCTGGGCGTGCTGCCCGGATTGCTCGGCACCATTCAGGCGACAGAGGTTCTCAAGCTCATCCTCGGCGTGGGCGATCCACTGATCGGGAGAATTTTGCAGGTGGATGCGCTGGCCTTGCGCTTCCGAGAATTTAAGCTGCGCAAAAATCTAGAATGCCCCGCATGCGGCACACATCCCACCATCGCGAAACAAATTGACGCAAAGCAAATTGGCGAGGAACAACACTGCGGCATTTCTGCGACACTAGCCAAAACTGCGCCCGTGGGCAAGAATATTGATATGGTCAATGGCATTCCACAAATCGCACCAACGGAGTTGAAGCGCCGCCTCGATGCAGGCGAAGAGATTCTTGTTCTTGATGTTCGCGAGCCGCACGAGTTTGCTATCGCGCATATCGGTGGCCATCTCATTCCGCTCAACGACCTGCCGCAGCGCGTCGCAGAACTGGATCAGGCGCGGGAGATTGTCGTGCATTGCAAAGTCGGCGGACGCAGCCAGCGCGCGGCAGAGTTCCTCGCGCAGGTCGGATTCAAAAAGCTGCACAATCTTTCTGGCGGCATTACCGCCTGGTCAGAGACGGTCGATCCATCCGTGCCAAAATATTAGGCTGCAATATGTTTACTGCCCAGATCTAAAAACCGAGACTTGGGCACTCCGGCAGGCATATCAAATCTCCCACTCTGTCTTCCAACGCGCGGAATCGCGCAATCTCCATGCCGCGGCGATAAGCGCTAGCAATAGCGCGAAGCTCGCCATCACCACCGACGGCCAGAACTCCCAGCGGCGGATATGCGCCAGACGCTCGACATACCAGAAGTAGCCAATCGCAAGCAGCAGCCCAGTGCGTGCGCGGCTGGGGTTGGCCTGCAACGCCAGAGCCAGACAAAAGATGAGCAGCAGAAAGTCGTAAATCTGATGCTTGAAGCAGAGCAGGCTGGCAGCGGTGAGGCAGGCCATTTGAATGCGGCCATCGACATGTCCACCACGCGCAAAAAAATATGCGGCCATCGCCAGAGCCAGCAGAACGCCGCAGGTATACGGCGCATACGTGACCGCAGCCGTTCGCGCAGAGAGATAGAACGCATCGGGAACGGGACGAAACAGCGGGGGATGGCGCAGCGCAATTGCACAGACGGCCATGACGTTGGCCAGCCCCGGAGAAACATTGCCCGTCGCCGCGCGGAATGGTTCTAGCAGCAACGTGTAAGCTGGCGTGTGCAGCCACAGAAAAATAAAACAAAATCCCGCTAGCGGCGGCAGCAGCGAATAAGCCAGCAGCCGCCAGCGACGCCGCAATAGCAAAAATATCGCCAGCACCGGCGGCACGCTATATTTCGCGTAAGCCATGCCAAGCAGCAGCCCGCGTCCATGTGAAGATTGCGCCACAGCCCACAGCGCCAGATACGCCAGCACCAGAGCCGTGATCTGGCCATTGCCGATCACCACGCGAAAGGGCGTGCTGGTCAACACCAGCAACATCAGCAGCCACGCCTTGCGTTCGGATAATTCATACAAGCGCGCGATGCACGCGCAACTCAGCAGCACCAAACACAGGTTGATCGCCGCCCAAAGCAGTTTGGCGGGCATGTAGGGGAGATATCCCAGGGGCAGCATCCACACATAGAGTTCGTGCAGATAGTTGGGAACCTGATTCAGCAGAATCTGATGGCCTGAATTGCCCGCCAAATACACTGCCCACGGATCAAGATGCTGGGCCAGCAACCGCGCTGGACTCCATTGGAAATCGAGCGAGCGCAGCGCGGCGTTGCGGATGGCCGCCGCCACGGAGAGCAGCGCCAGCAGCGTTCCCGCCCACAGCACAGGCAGCGACAGCAGCACGCGCAACAGCAGATCGCGTTGGGGGGCGGATTTTAATTCGGGCTGCATGGGGAACGGAGTCTACCCAGCAGTCTACGCGAAGAGTGCTTCCAGGTCTCAAAAGCGAGACCTAGGGCACCCGAAACCCACGCATCCGAAGTTTCTATTTATGAGAGTTGAATCTTCACCAAGTCCTGCGCCTGTCCCTGCGGCATGCCCGGAGAAATCTGCGAGGTCTGCGGCGCGCGCCAGTGGTCGATATACGACACCTGATGCACGCAGGAGATGGTGCAGTTGGGCGCGCAGGTCTTCTGCGTATAAAATTCGCGCACCACATCGGCGCGGTGATACTCCGCCAGTGGCACGCCCGGCCAGCCGCGTTGCTGCGAGCAATAATGCACCAAGCCGTTCTCGCAGATATAGAGATAGCGAGCGCCGGCGCGGCAACGCCAGTCGTTCGGCTTGCCCTGCGCGATGGCTTCCTGAAAATGATTGAAGCGCGAGTAATGCCGCTTGCTCAGGTTGCGCACCTGATGAAAGATGGAATACTCCGTTTCATTGATCGGCTTGAGCTGTCCACTGCCATCGTGGATGATGCCAATGGTCGAGGTAAAGCCAAGCTCCAGCGCGCGACGCGCAATGGTCAGCGCATCCTCTGGGTGCTGAATGCCACCGCCCACCACGGAGTTGATATTGACATGGAAATCGGCGTGCTCGGAGAGCATCTGCAATTTTTTGTCGAGCACCTTGAGACTTTTCTTCGACACATCATCCGGCTGTACGTTGTCGATGGAAATCTGCATGTGATCCAGCCCGGCGCGATTCAGCCTCTGGATGCGGTCGGGCATCAGTAGATAGCCGTTGGTAATCATGCCCGCCATGCGACCATGATGGCGAATGCGAGCGATGATGGCATCAAGTTCGGGATGCAGCAGCGGCTCGCCACCGGAGATGGTAATCACGCTGGTTCCCAGCCGCGCCAGATGGTCGATACGCGCCAGCATCTCCGGCAACGGCACGGGGTCAGAAACTTCATCGAACTCATTGCAATAGGCGCAAGAAAGATTGCAGCGTCGCATAGGCACAATGTGCGCCATGTACGGATGGCCAGTCGAGAGCAAGGCATGGCCGATGGATGCCAGTTCGCGAACTCTGCGCGTGGCAGATTTCCAACGATGCCGCAGAGTTGTTTGAGATGGATTGCTCATGGGGTCTATTGATATTGAATCACAAACGCGACGGTCGTGATGGTTTGGCGCAGGTGGGCAGAATACAGCACACTTAACAACTGCGCCGCGTGCGCAAAAAATTCTCTAACGTATTGGAATCCGGCTGTCCGCCCGTGCCACCAATTTGCAACGTTGAAAGCGCGCCGACTCCGTTGCCAAAGAGCAGGCATTCTTCCAATTCGTTGCCCTGGAGCATCCCGTGGATAAAGCCTGCGGCAAAAGAGTCGCCAGCTCCGGTCGTATCCACGGCCTCCACCTCAAAGCCGTCTACATGAACTACGCTGGCTCCCCGGATGGCCGTTGTCCCGCGCTTGCCCTGCTTGATTACGGTGCAGGAAGTCCTTCCACCAAGCACGTCCAGCGCGCCTCGCATATCCGCCTTTCGCGTTACCTCCAGCGCTTCCATTTCGTTCAGGAAGACAACATCCGCCTCTGCAAATACCTTCCATATCTCTGGCTCCCATGCCTGCGATGGGTCGGAGTTTGGATCAAACGAAACGGTTAACCCGTGCCGCCGGGCATCCTTCATGATCGAGATGAAATTTGGTCGCAATCCATGTTGCAGAAAATATGAAGTTAGATGAAGGTGCTGATGCCCTGCAAATATCGTGGGAGGCAATTGTTCGTATCTCAATTCGGCGATTGCTCCCAGACAGGTAACCATCGCTCGATCCTCCTGTGTACTGAGAACGATAGTTACCCCGGTGGAACTGCCGGCGGAGTGCAAAATCTGATCGGTAGAAATTCCAACTTCCTCCAGCGCGCGGATACAGAAGCGACCGAAATCGTCTATGCCAACCTTGCTGAGGAACGTGACCGGATGTCCAAGTCGGGCCGCGCCACATGCGAAGATTGCCGACGCGCTTCCCAAGGTAACTCGAAAATCGCTGGCGAGAACTTCTTGGCCTAGGTTGGGCAGGGAATATAGACCAGATGCAACCAAGTCTACATTCAGTTCGCCGATTACTAATACTTTGCTGCTACCAACGGGATTCAAACACGCCTCCGAGTTTCACAACTGCATATTTTCTTTCCATCTCGCAGCACGCTGCCGCTGCCCTGTAGCCCTATGCCTCTGTTTACGCGCGAGGATAGATTTTTACATGCGAAACAACACGGCTAATGGCCGCGTTGGCGCTTGGAGAATCTACACGAATGCCGTTCTTCACCGCAAAAAACAGTCCGAGCAATTGTCCAACAATAACATCGACCGGAGGACGGCACCCATCGGGGAATCCCTCCTGGACGGGTAACACCAGAACGTTCGGCGTGAGCGATGTCAACCTGCGATCTTCTAATGGAGCAACTATGAGCATCGCAGAACCAAGCTGTTTTTTGTGCAGTTCTTCGAGTAAGTCGATTTCATACTGTCTACGATATACATCGCCGGAAAGGTAGGCGACGATCAGCGTGGTGGCATCGATGGAAGAGAGCGGCCCGTGACGCAAACCCAGTGGCGATTGCGCGATAGTGTGAATCTTGCCCGCGTTCAGCTCCAGTACCTTGAGTGCAGACTCGTCGGCAACTGCCTGTAAGGATCCTGTACCAAGGAAACAAACTTTTCCGATCGGGGTGTTTGCAATCTGGAATGTCCGATCCGCAGCAATCGAAAGTAAGTGCCTCCCCATTCCAATCAAGCTATCCAGCAAAGGCTTGTATGTATCGGGTGTGTGAATGTAGGCGAGATACTGCCCAGCCACCACAAGATTTGAAAATGAACTGGTCATCGCCAATCCGCGATCAT
>DAHXNK010000168.1 GCA_027365415.1 Acidobacteriaceae bacterium | reverse complement strand
GGTGCTGGCAGTCCCGGTCTTCTTTACGACTGGAAAGGCAAAATGCCCGCTCAGACACGGACATGGGCGATCAAGAAAGAAACGATGGAGCGATACGAGTCGGATGGACGACTTTTCTACACTCGCACGGGCACGCCCACATTGCTTCAATACGCGGATGAGATGCTTGGAGTACCACTACAGAATCTATGGACTGACATTCCACCTGTAAATCCGCAAGCAGCCGAACGTCTTGGCTACCCAACCCAAAAACCGCTCGCCCTGCTCGAACGCATCATCAACGCCAGTTCCAATTCTGGCGACGTAGTGCTCGATCCGTTCTGCGGTTGCGGCACGGCGGTGCATGCGGCGCAGAAACTCGGGCGACGCTGGATCGGCATCGACATCACGCATCTGGCGATATCGTTGATCGAGAAGCGGTTGAAAGACGCATTTCCGTATCTCAACCGCACGAAACCAGAGCGGGCAGCCGCGAGCGCAGCGGGCGTTGCTGAAACGCCACCGGATTACATGCAGACGTTCGAGGTGATCGGCACGCCCGAAGACCTCGACGGCGCGCGCGATCTGGCGCTCCGCGACAAGTACCAGTTCCAGTGGTGGGCGTGTTCGCTGGTCAATGCGCAGCC
>DAHXNK010000167.1 GCA_027365415.1 Acidobacteriaceae bacterium | reverse complement strand
ATCTGCTGTAACCAAGGATAAAGGTACGGAAACCCCAGACCGCGAATACCTAAGTAACAGGCTCTGTGGATGGATAAACGGGATCTTTGCTGAGGCAAGTTGCTTAGGAAAAAGATTTTCTATGAGAAAAAATAACGGGTGTAAGAAAAAATGAAGTTGCAAAAGTTAGCTGTTCTGTTTCTGGTCATACTGATATCAGTTTCCTATGTTAGCATATCTGCTGTTCAGTCAGCTTCATCAGCGGCACCAACCAGGCCTGTAGTGGAAAAGAACCCTTTTCCATATTTTGTGGACACCACTGCCATAAACCATGCTCCCAACTCTTCCGCATTAGCCAGCCAATCCAGTGTGAATCCTTCACGGCTTTATTCCAGTGAGCCTGCTCCCATGGGAATCGCTGACTATGGCCTTGGCCCTGGGGGCGTTCCCTATGAGTACACCAGCACGTCGTTTGAGGGCATAATACATATTATCAATCTCAGCACTTACAACTCCAGCTTGACTTCTTCATATTATGGTTATCATTATGGACTGTCATTCCAGCTGAACACTGTGCTCTCCTTTTCGTATAACGGTAATACTTATGTTTACTGGACACAGGACGTGGCATTTTTGAATACATCGAAC
>DAHXNK010000166.1 GCA_027365415.1 Acidobacteriaceae bacterium | reverse complement strand
CCGCCCAAATTGCTTCAGATTCAGGGTTTATTGTGGATTCGGATGCTTCCTCTAACCCCTCATCGCTGAGAATGTTTCCCGACTCTTCCGCATCGGTCTGCTCCTCGTTTTCCAGGGAAGGAGCGTCTTCGTCGGACGGGCCGGAAGAAGGCATCTTTCTATGAGATAAGGCTACCGCGGAGGCCAACTCAGCGCCTTCGCCGACAGTGCCGCATCGCGGATCGCCCTTATGATCCGGGTGTATTTGCGGGTCAGCGTCAGCCGAATCCGGCTCCGCGGGTTGCCGGCGCCTGTCGATTTCCCGTGGATGGTTCCGCCCCGGATTTCCGTCCATTGCAGCCATTGGGTGTGTTCGGATTCTAGCGTATACTGTGGCCAAGAGAGATGCTTCCAACGCATCTTAGTTTCATCCCGCCTACCCGGCAAGGGCCATTCGCGGTTCCCATTGCTGGAAATTCAGCCCTTGGCGAAGTGGGGCGCTTAACTCAGCGGTAGAGTGCCACCTTCACACGGTGGAAGTCGCAGGTTCGAATCCTGCAGCGCCCACCAAAGCTATCCGATTCTCTGGCAGCAACTTGTGAATGGCTGGTCGATGTGCGGGCTTCGATTTCCAGCCCGACGTCAACCCGAT
>DAHXNK010000165.1 GCA_027365415.1 Acidobacteriaceae bacterium | reverse complement strand
CATCGCAGGACCCGGACAATGAGGACTCCCTCTATGAGGACACCAGCATGCAGGCGTTGCAGACGCGTGGCGTCAAGTTCTTAAGCTGCCATACCGCCACGGAAGAACAGACCAAGGTGCTCATCAAAAAATACAATTTGTCCCAAAAGCGAGAGGAGATCGTAAAGGACATGCTGGCCCACACAGTCCCCGGCGTGCTGGTAGTCGCGTCCATGGTTGCGGCGATTGCGCTGTTGCAGAGCGAAGGCCGTTTTTCCTACATTACGGTTTAGCTGCAAGCTGGAAAACAAGGAGATCTTACGATGAATGACTTTAGAAAGCTGTTTCTTATGTCCACTCTGTTCAGTTTCTTTGCAGCATCCCTGTTCGCCCAATCCAGCCCTCCATGGAGCAAAGGGGCCAACAATCCCGCAACAAACAAAGGCTACGTGTTCCAGGTAGACAGTGTGGACAACATCCCGGACCTGCATGGCAATCCAGCGGATGCCAAGCTTGTTCTTTTTATCGGCGGGAACCAGTTTTTCGTTCTGCCGCAACTTATAGCAGGCTTTGTGAAACAGCATCCAGAGCTGCGAGGGCACATCTTTTATGAAACCTTGCCTCCGGGAATTTTGCGCAAGCAGATCGCCAACGACAAC
>DAHXNK010000164.1 GCA_027365415.1 Acidobacteriaceae bacterium | reverse complement strand
CGAATGTATTTCCCAAAAGATTGCGGGATACATTCTTGTGTCATAAATCCTCTTTCTGTCGTTTTATTTCAGTAACTCATCTACCAGAATTTTTGCTTTGGTTGCCAGCGTGTTGGCTCCCTGCAGGTCGTTGATTGCCAGTGCCTGCTTTGCCTGTGTCAAGAATAGATGGATTTGCGCCATCGTGTCTTGCTTGTTCGTTGCAAGATTGAGGCTGACCGTCTTCAGGCGATTCTCTGTCGCTGCAATCAAATTCGCAGTTTGTTGGCGCAGAGCCGGAGTTTCAGAGGAATCGCCTGCGGAGAGCAGTCCAATGGGGGAGGTGGCTGCATCCGCTGTTCCCGGCGTTGAAGGCGCATGTGTGGGATTCGCGCTATTTTTTTTGTTCGGGCTGGAGCGCTTGACCGACGTATGCAACTTTTTTGGCTTAGGGGATGCTGGCTTTGCCTGAGGCGTAGGCGTGGGTGGAGCAGAGGCTGGCGATACGGGCGCGAGAGCAGAGGACGGTATCGGCGGCGCGCTTTGTGCAGGAGCGACGGGGGCCTGTGCCTGGGGTGGAGGCATTGCCTTTGGGTGCAAGCGGCTGCAACCCACTCCCGCACAGGATAGAACCAAAATGGCAGACCCAATACAAAAAGAC
>DAHXNK010000163.1 GCA_027365415.1 Acidobacteriaceae bacterium | reverse complement strand
AGGGCAATAACGCGGCTTCCGGCCGCGAAGGGATATTCTGGATGGCCCTGATCAAGCCAACCCGCGTCACGTTCACCGGCGCGGACCCCTCCTGCTCGGTCGATGCTCTGATCGGCCTGCTCGAGGAGGCACCAGGACTCGAGCTGGCGTTCCTCTACAGCGAGACACGCCAGGGCAACGGACGGTACCCTCCGGCGGCCTGGATTCGCGAGACCGTCGAGACGATCGAGCAGTGCATCGGTCCGGGTCGCGTCGCGCTGCACGTGTGCGGCCGGGCACGGTTTCGGTTCCTCGACACCGGGGAAGTGAGCCCTGAGCTCGGCAACCTCGATCTGTTCGCACGGATTCAGCTGAACGGTACGCTCACCCGGGAGCATGCCCGCGCGGTGCTCGAGCAGCTTCGGGAGCATCCCCAGCGGGCACTCATCGTGCAGGATGAGCATTCGTTGGGTCTGCGCGCGGCGCTGCCGCCCTTTGGGCTTGCGCTTCAAGTGCTGTTCGATTCGAGCGGCGGGCGCGGAATTGAGCGGGTGCGCTGGCCATGGCCGCTGCCCGGCCATACCTGCGGGTACGCCGGTGGGCTCGGTCCGGACAACATCGCCAGGGAGCTGCCACGCATCGCGGCCGCTGCACTCGGCAGCCCGTACTGGATCGATATGG
>DAHXNK010000162.1 GCA_027365415.1 Acidobacteriaceae bacterium | reverse complement strand
CGACCGGTTCGGCGCCCGCCTGCGCGCCGAACTCGCCGCCGCCGAAATCCGCACCCGCGACAACACCAAATTCAATCTGGTCATCGCTTTATCCTATGGCGCGCGCGCCGAAATCGTCGCCGCCGCCCGCGACATCGCCCAAGCCGCCCGCGCGGGCACGCTCGACCCGGCCAGCCTCGATGAAGCCGCCTTCGCCGCCCGCCTCGCCACCACCTTCATGCCCGACCCCGATCTGGTCATTCGCACCAGCGGCGAGCAACGCCTGTCCAACTTCCTGCTCTGGCAAGCCGCCTATGCCGAGCTGATTTTCGTCGATGCGCTCTGGCCCGATTTCGGCGCCAGCCACTTCGCCGCCGCCCTCGCCGAATATGCCAGGCGCGAACGCCGCTTCGGCGCCCGCCCCGATTCCGCACCGCCCGAATCCGCACCAAACGCGCCTGACCTGCACCAAGTCGAGGACCAAACAACAAAGCAGGGGCGCTCATGAACCCCCAACCCAATCCCAAATGGCACGATCTGTCGCGCCGCACCGCCTCGGCCTTGGTGCTCGGCGGCTTAGCCCTCGCCGCCTTGCTGCGCGGCGGCGTGGCCTGGAGCCTGTTCGTCCTGGTCTTGGTCGGCCTGCTATCCAGCGAATGGGCCACCCTCGCACGCCAACTCCGACCAGCATCGCGCCCGATTTTTC
>DAHXNK010000161.1 GCA_027365415.1 Acidobacteriaceae bacterium | reverse complement strand
GACGATGATGCGAATCGGTTCCTGCTGAACGGGTATTTTCAGCTCGACGGGTACATCTCGCATACCTTCAGTCCGCGCATGGAAATGTACGCAGGGGTGACGAACATGCTGAATCGCGCCATCGATGTGGGCCGCACCCCAATCCTCACGCTGGGAACGCCGCGCATGGCCAGCGTGGGAATCCGCATCCACACCAGAGGATTCGGGCGCCAAGAGTAGCCGTGTGCCCCATTCAAGCCTTCTTTTGGCTTGAGTGGGGAGCAACCATCCTCTTACGTCAGATCACGCCAGATCGAAGAGCAAAATTTCCGCGCCTGCATCGGTTGCCAGATGCAGATGCTTCTCGTCACTGATGGCCGCGCCGTCGCCTGCCGCAAGCGCAATTCCATTGACGGAAAGCGCGCCCCGCGCCACCTGCAACCAGCCATGACCCAGTGGTAAGGGAACGTCGAGCCTGACTCCCGCCTCCAACGTTCCTGCGCGAAATTCAGCATCGCTGCGGATGGCAAACGATCCTTCGCGGCCATCACGCGAAGCAATCAGATGCAGACGATTCGTTTCCGCAGCAATGGGGAATATCTTCTGCCCATACTGCGGAGCTAAATCCATCTGATTCGGCAGCAGCCAGATTTGCAACATGTGGCTGGCCTCGGTTGTCGAAGGGTTGAACTCACTGTGCCGAACGCCCGTACCTGC
>DAHXNK010000160.1 GCA_027365415.1 Acidobacteriaceae bacterium | reverse complement strand
AAGATCGTCCTGATCAATCCGGAAATTGTGGACAAGAACGGCAAGCAGGTGGAAGAGGAAGGCTGTCTGAGCCTGCCGGAGATTCGCGACCGTGTCGTTCGCGCCGCAGGGGTCAAGGTCCGAGCGCTGGATGCCTACGGCAAACCGGTAGAAGTGGAAGGCACAGAACTGCTGGCCCGCGCCCTACAACATGAGATCGATCACCTGGATGGAATTTTATTTATCTTCCGGCTCAGCCGACTGAAGCGCGATCTGCAGTTGCGAAGGATTCGCAAATTGCAGAAGGCTGGCGACTGGTAAGCGTTGTTTTTTCCCAATTCCCTCAAAAAATCTAGTTGAAACCTGGTCTATCGATGCGCCTCGTATTTTGCGGAACTCCGCAATTCGCCGTACCTGTCCTGCAGGCTTTGCTCGCGTCCAGCCATTCGCTGGAGCTGGTTCTGACGCAGCCAGACAGGCCGGGCGGACGTGGTCTCGGCGTGCAGGTTCCGGCGGTCAAACAGCTGGCCTTGCAGCACGGCCTCGCAGTCGCGCAGCCGGAAAAAATCCGCAACAATCCTGAGCTGCAAAAGCAGCTGCAGGAGATCCGTCCAGACGCCATTGTGGTTGTCGCCTACGGGAGATTGATTCCCGCATGGATGCTGCAGTTGCCGCGCTATGGCAATCTGAACCTGCACGCATCGCTGCTGCCGAAAT
>DAHXNK010000159.1 GCA_027365415.1 Acidobacteriaceae bacterium | reverse complement strand
ATTCTAATGATGTTCATCGCTCTGATTGCCAGTGTCGCGGTGGTGCTAACTAGCAACCGGACAAATGTAGGCGGTCTTGTTGCAGCCCACTTCTTGTTTCTTTGGGCCTTGCGCGCTGTGGTAGCATCTGCGGCTCCAAAGACCCCGAACTATGTGGATTATGCAACGCTTTTAATCTACGTTTTAACCATTGTTTCTCTCCTGCTGAGATTTGCCTTTGAGAAGAAAGAGAAAGCCCCAAATTTCAGCTCTACTACGAATGCATAGAATGTTCTGTGTATTCTGAATGCGCAGAATCGCGCGCTGGAGAATTCGGCGGGTGGCCCATTCAAGCCTTCTTTTGGCTTGAGTGGGGAAGAACGGGTGCCCCATCCTTGCCCTTCGACTTCGCTCAGGGTGAACTCCGCAAGGGTGGGATTAGATTTTTATCTCTGGAAGATTCTCATCCCACCCTTCGCAAAGACAACGACGCGACCCGTTCTACTCGCCTACGGCTCGCTCAGGGCAGGCGATGGGGCACCCACAACTGCACTCACTCTCCTGCTCCCAAAACATTAGGCGAACCTTATTTGCGGGCATCATGCGCTCTTCTAAAAATGGCGAGAGATGGCATGCACCTTCGACCACGCGCTGGGCGTTGTCGCGCGGCATATGTGCCTCAGAAAACCTTGGAGCGGCTGCCTGAACAGCTTCCTTGATGTCCATCA
>DAHXNK010000015.1 GCA_027365415.1 Acidobacteriaceae bacterium | reverse complement strand
CTTGGCTATTACGCGATTACGCAAAGTCTGCAAGGCTCGGCGCTGGCCCCGCATCACTTTGACTACGCGGCGCTAGCTATTGGCGCGGCTATTCCGTTCGACGCTCTGGATGGTCGCATTGCGCGGATGACCAATACCACCAGCGATTTTGGCCGCGAACTGGACTCGCTGGCCGATGTGATTACCTTCGGCGTTGCGCCCAGCATTCTGGCGTACACTTGGGGCTTTCGTATGTTGCCCATGTCGATGGATCCCATTCTGCGCGAGAAGCTGATTCGCGTGGGCGCGTTGGTCTGCTTTCTCTATCTCATCTGCGGCGCTTGTCGGTTGGCGCGATTTAACATCAGCTCCGATGCCAAGCCGAAAAATCCTGGTCGCCCGGATCGCAAATATTTTGTTGGAATGCCGATTCCCGCCGCTGCTGGCGCGATTGCCGCGATTGTGCATTTTTTCGGAGGTACGCCAGTATTCAACGGATGGGTTGCGGGCATCTGGATGTTGATGGTGGGCCTGATCGGATTTCTGATGGTGAGTACTTGGCGCTTCTGGAGTGGGAAAGAAATCAATCTTGCCAATCGGCATCCCTTCCAGATTCTCGTTCTCATTGGGGCGACGGTCTCGATTGTCGCATTGTTTTCTCAGGTTCTTTTGTTTGTTATTACACTGGGATATATGTTTTCTGGTATCTTTGCCCGCGCAGCTTACTCTTGGACGCTGCGCCGCCGCTCCCATTCCGAGGAGTCGTTTCCTGATCCCTCTACCAAGCAGGTCTGATGCAATTTCATCCGCAAAAAATCGCCATCGTGGGAGCCGCCACCTTACTGGGCAAAGAGTTGAACGAGGTGCTCTCCTCTTCGACCTTTGGCCCCTCGGATTTCCTCTTGATGGATGACGAGGAAGCTCTTGGCAAGCTCGAAGCCGCCGGAGATGAAGTGACCTTTGTGCAGCGCATTGAGCCAACTGCATTCGACGGCTGCGACTTTGTTTTTTTTGCCGCGCAGCCAGAGATTACCGAGAAACATTGGCAGGCGGCGCGGCAGGCCGGAGCCTGCGTTGTGGATCTAACCGGCACTCTGGAAAAGCAACCGGGCGTGGTCGTGCTCGCTCCCTGGATACCGGAAGAAAGGGTCACGGCTCGACGGAAGACACTGCTGGATTTGCAGACTGTGGCAGTGGTTCCGGCGCATCCGGCGGCCATGCTGCTGGCTCTAGTGGCAGCGCGATGCCACCAATTGGCATCTGTGCGCTCATTATGGGCAACCCTAATGCTTCCAGCATCGGAGTTTGGCAACGCCGCTATTGTGGAGTTGCACCAGCAAACCGTCAATCTCCTCTCCTTCCAATCGCTGCCCCAGGACGTGTTCGGGGCGCAGGCGGCATTCAATCTGGCGGTCTCCTTAGGCGAGGAGGGTCAGGTGCGTCCAGTGCAGGCAGAGGAAAATATCCGGCGGCATTATGCGGCCATCTCGTCTGGAAATTTGCCGGAACTGAATCTTCAGGTGGTGCAGGCGCCGGTCTTTCATGGCTATGCGCTCTCCGTCGCGGTGGAGTTGGAAAGCGCTGTACCCCTTGCAACCATGCAGGCCGCGCTAACCGGAGAGCATATCGAGATTGTGACGGAAACGGCGGCGGCTCCGGGCAACATTGGCATTACCGGCGAGACGGGGATGACCCTGCTGGCGCGTTCCGCTTCGGGCGCGCCCGGTGCATCCGCGCGATATTGGTTGTGGATTGCTGCGGATAATCTGCGGCTGGCAGCCATCAACGCCGTGGCCTGCGCGGTGGAGATGGGGCGGCTGCGTCCGCAGGGAAAAGTGCAGTAAAAGTCTTTCTGCGGGCAAGTCTATCCATTCGTTCCTGCAAGGGAATTGGTTCAAGGGCTGACTCAATCTTCCGATATACCAGATATGGAAGATCTTACCCGCGAGTTCCTGCTCGAAAGCCATGAAGGGCTGGATCGCATGGAGCGCTGTCTGACTCAACTGACAGATGCGCCTGCGGATCCGGAGTTGCTGCGGGAGATTTTTCGCGCTGTCCATACCATCAAAGGAACCACGGGCTTTTTCGGCTTTCGGCGGCTGGAGCGGGTGGCGCACGCGGGCGAAAGTCTGCTGGCGCGGCTGCGCGATGGCGAAATCGCTGTGAGCGCAGCGTTAATCGATGTGCTGCTGCTGCTGCTGGATACGCTGCGCGGCATTTTGCGTGGCATTGAACAGCAAGATTGCGAGCCGGAAGGCGAGGATGCAAGCCTGCTGGCCCAATTGGAAGCGCTGCAAGTGCCATCTCCAGTGCCAGAACCTGTGCCATCTCCAGCGCCAGAACCAGCGTCGGAATCCGTGTTAGCCAGCCAGCCCGTTGGTACCTCGGCGGTAGCCGCAATCGCAAGTCCCGATCCTGTGAGCCGTGATGCTGGAGGCTCTGTCGTCGACAGCACGGTGCGCGTGGATGTCGATGTCTTGCAGCGATTGATGAACCTAGCCGGGGAGTTGGTGCTGACGCGCAATCAGATAGTTGTCGCCGCCGGGGAGGGGCCGCTGAGCGCGCTGGCGCAACGGCTGGATCGCGTGACCGGAGAGATGCGCGATGCCGTGATGCGCGTGCGGATGCAGCCAGTGGAGCAGGTCTTTTCCCGCTTTCCACGGCTGGTGCGCGAGCTGGCGCGGCAGTGTGGCAAGCAGGTGCATCTGGAGATGGAGGGTCAGCAGACGCGGCTGGATCGCAGCGTGCTGGAGCTGATGCGCGACCCGCTGCTTCATGCCGTCCGCAATGCCATTGACCACGGTATTGAGGCCTCGGAGGTGCGCAGCGCCAACGGCAAGCCCGCAGAGGGGCATCTGCGTCTGAGAGCAGCCTCTGTCGGTGAGCATGTGCTGATCGAGATCATCGACGATGGTGGCGGCATTGCACCTGATTCCATGCGCCAACATGCGATTCGAAAAGGATTGATCTCTGCGGAGCAGGCGGCGGCGCTCACCGATGTCGAGGCGCGCAATCTTGTTTTTTTGCCGGGATTTTCCACGGCGGCGCAGGTCACCAATGTTTCTGGCCGTGGAGTGGGCCTGGATGTGGTGCGTCAGAACGTAGAGCGCGTGGGCGGCAGCGCGGTGCTGGAGAGCGCTGATGGAGTTGGAACCACGCTTCGTCTGCGATTGCCGCTGACGTTGGCCATTTTGCCTGCGTTGATCGTTCGCTGCGTCGGACAACGCTTTGCCCTGCCGCAGACCGTGGTGGAGGAGATGCATCGGCTGCATTCGGCGGAGCAGATCGCCGGAATCGAAAGCCTAGGGACGGCGCAATTGTACAGGCTGCGCGACCACCTGCTTCCGCTGGCCGACCTGCGCGCGCTGCTGCATCTGGGGGTGCCCCCGGCAGCGCTGCTCTCCCCAGAAGCACTGCTCTCGCGGGAAGCGCCTTCTTTCCAAAAGGACGACTACAATTTTGTTGTCCTGAACACGGAAGGTCGGTGTTTTTGCCTGCGCGTCGATGCGTTTGAAGGCACCGAAGAACTGGTGGCCAAGCCACTGGATCGCATCACCGAGGTACCGATATTCTCCGGCGCGGCCCAACTCGCCGATGGTGACATAGCATTGATTCTCGATGCGGCAGTGCTGGCCGATCTTGCGGGAATCTCTGCGGATCGCGCGGCAGTGCTGGCTGAGACCCTTGCAGCGCTTCCCGTTGGAGAGAGCTATCTGCATATTGCGCTGCGTGATGTTCCGGCGGCGATTCGGATTGAGCATGTGGAGCATGTAGTTTCCGTGCAGGCTTCGGACATTCAATCGCTGAGGGGGGTTCTGGCGCTGCATTTGGACGACGATATTGTTCCGCTGCTGGATGGCGTGCGCTCCGCGCGCGGCCAGGACATCGAGGCCATTGTTCCGGCGACGAGCGCTCCCGCCCATACATGGCAGGTGCTGATCTGTTCCCATGCCGAGGGACGCATGGGATTGCTGGTGAGCGCCGTCTACGGCATGGTGCAGGCGGAGGCGCACTCTCTCAAGAATGTTGCACATCCAGAGGAGCCGGAGCGGAGCATTCTGCGCCTAGGCGAGGACTTGGTGCGCGTGATCGATCCAATGGAGTGGCGCGATTTTGCGAATCATCCAGAGACCTGGACAGCATTGGACAGTCGTCAGTGGCAGGAGATAGGAAGCCCAACCTCCACGCCACTCGGAACGGAGGCGCATGGATGACCATGCTACGCACAGCAGCCGTACATGAAGAAGTATTGCATGACGACGTATGCTCCATTCGCATTGGAGAGGAGCGGTTCGCCCTTCGGCTGGCAGATGTTCTGGAAGTAACCGCCGCAGTGGAACTCCATGCTTGCCCGTTGTCGCCCCCATACATTGCGGGCCTGATGCAATATCGCGGCGAGGTGCTGGCGACCGTCTGCCTGCGAATGTTGCTGGGTATGCAGCCGAGCACGAGCGTGGCCCGAAGCACGGCCCGATGCGTGGTGATGATCGGCGCGCGCGGATTGTTCGCCCTGTTTGTGGATGGAGTCGGCGAGGTGCTTTCTGTCGCCACCTCCACCTACGAACCCCTGCCAGCCACGGTTGAGACGCAGCGTCAAAGATTGCTGGCTGGCGCCTACAAGTTGGAGCAAGGGTTGTTGCCACTGCTGGATGCCAAGTGCCTGGAGCCATCTGCAATTCGTTCTGCGCTGTGTTCCGGGATGCATTCACACACCGCGCCGTCGCACACTCCAGACAGCAAACCGTAGCAGACAAGACGAACGAGTACCGCTATGCCGACACCTGCCAGCCTTCCGATTCGCGTCGTAGCCATCGACGACTCCCTGACCATGCTACACATGTATCAGAAAATTCTCTCCTCCTGCCCAGACATTGCTCTGATCGGCATGGCGGAGGATGGCCCCAGCGGCATGGAGATGGTTCATGCGCTGAATCCCGATCTGGTTCTGCTGGATATCGACATGCCGAGAATGGATGGATTGACGGTTCTCTCGCGGCTGCGTGAGCAAATTCCGCGGCTTCCCATCCTTATGTGCAGCACGCTGACGCAGCGCGGCGCGGCGATTACGCTGGAGGCGCTCTTTCGCGGGGCGGCGGATTACGTGGCCAAGCCGCAGGTACACGTTACGCCGCAGGCGGCGTTGGAATCGTTTCGTGCTCCGTTGGTGGAGCGTATTCGCGCATTGGGCGCGTGCGCGTGTCGGGAGAAAGCTGCCAATGCGGACATGATTCCTGCGCGACAGCAAATCCAACAGCAAAGGGTGGAACCATCGTCGCGCGTCGTGGGCGTTGTCGTGATGGGCGCTTCCACGGGCGGGCCGCAGGCGCTGGAGCAGGTTTTGTCCTCACTGCCGGCGGATTTTCCCGTTCCCGTGCTGGCGGTGCAGCACATCCCGCCTATGTTTGTTCCGCTGCTGGCCGAGCGGCTGCAAAAGAATTGTCGTCTACAGGTGCGGGAGGCTGCCGAAGGCACGCAGTTGCAGGCCGGTTTTGTCTGGATCGCGCGCGGGGACTGGCACTTGCGCCTTGCCGCTGTCGCGCACCTAGAGTGGCAGGAGCATGCTGCTCTTCGAGTTGTGCAGCGATTGTTACAGGACGCGCCGCTTCACTATTGCCGACCGGCGGTGGATGCCTTGTTTCTTTCTGCTGCGGAGACATATGGCGCAGATGCGCTGGCCGTGGTGCTGACAGGAATGGGTTCCGATGCCACCGACGGAGCGCGGGCTATTCACGCAGCAGGCGGAACGGTGCTGGTGCAGGATGCCGCCACCAGCACCATCTGGGGAATGCCTGGTTCCGTTGCGCAGGCCGGGCTGGCCGACGCGGTGCTGCCGCTCGATCAGATTGCCGGGGAGATTGTGCGCCGGGTGTGTATGGGGGCATCAGTGCAGTCGCACTCCGGTCAGGGAGCGAATGCGGTAAGGCAGGGGGCGCGATGAAGTGCAGTGAGGAAGAGCGGGAGTATTTGCGCGTGTTGGTGCAGACGCATTCGGCGAATGTGATGGATCCCTCGCGTGATTATTTTTTGGAATCGCGTCTGCGCGCCGTGGCCAAAAAGTGGGCGTGGCAAGCATACACGAGCTGATTGGGCTGCTGCGGCATCGTCCAGAGGGAAGCCTGCACCATATGGTGGTCGAGGCCATGACCATCAATGAGACCAGCTTCTTTCGCGATGGTTCTCCCTTTACCCGCATGGGGCAGGATTTGATTCCGCGCTTGATACAGGCGCGTCGGTCTCAGCGCAGGCTACGGTTTTGGAGTGCCGCTTGCTCCAGCGGCCAGGAGGCATACAGCCTAGCCATGCTGTTAACGGAACAATTTCCAGAGTTGCAGGATTGGGATGTTCGCATCTTTGGCACCGACCTTTCCCAGGTCATGATCGAGCGCGCCCGCGCCGGAGTGTACAGCGATTTGGAGGTGGCGCGTGGATTGCCCATCGCGCTGCGGGATCGGTACACCATGCATGTGGGCGAGGGATGGAACCTGCTGCCAGAGATTCGCTCCATGTGCAGTTTCACCCGGCTCAACCTGTGCGCGCCGTTACCGCCGCTGCCGGTCTTTGATGGCATCCTGCTGCGCAATGTGATGTTGTATATCTCTGCCGAAGACAGGGCGCATCTGTTACGCATGGTGCATCGGCACCTAGCCCCGGATGGATTTTTATTTCTGGGCTGCTCAGAGCAACTGCCGCCCGGTATGAACATCTTTGAAGTGCATGTCCAGGACAATGTCTATTCCTACGGCCCAAAGATATAGGGTCTGGAAAATCTCGGCCCCGTCAACATTGTCGGGGGCCGCTGCGTAGAAATTCTCTTTGCGCGGATGCGCCGCCAGCCCGCGACCATTTATCGTAGAGATACGACCATGAAAGCTATCCAGGCCGCGCGCGGCACGCGGGATCTTCTTCCGCCAGAAACCGAGTTGTGGAACCACATCGAAGCGACCTCGCGCCGCGTCTTTGCGCGCTACTGCTTCGGAGAAATTCGCACGCCCATCTTTGAAGATACACAGTTGTTTGCTCGCAGCGTCGGCGAGGAGACGGATATCGTTTCCAAGGAAATGTATACGTGGGAGGATCGCGCGCGCGCGCAGTCGGAAAAAGCGCAATCCCTGACCCTGCGCCCGGAGAATACAGCAGGCGTGGTGCGCGCCTACATTGAACACAAGCTGGGCGAGACGGGCCTGCTGCAAAAGCTCTATTACATTGGCCCGCAGTTTCGTCGCGAGCGTCCGCAGAAGGGGCGATATCGGCAGTTCTACCAGATTGGCGCGGAGGTAATTGGCCCAACGAGCGCGGGCAGCGAATCTCCGCTACGCGATGCGGAGATTCTGGAGATGCTGGCCACACTGCTGGACGAGCTGGGCATTGCCGAATGGAAGCTGTACTTGAACTCTGTCGGCAGCGCGAGTGATCGTCCGCGCTATGTGCTGGCATTGCAGGAGGCGCTGAAGGAGATTGCGCCCAAGCTCTGCGCCGATTGCCAGCGGCGGGTGCAAACCAATCCGCTGCGCGTGCTGGATTGCAAAATTCCAGAGGATCAGCCGTTCATCGAAACGCTGCCCAAGATTGCCGAATTTCTCGATGCCGATTCGCAGGTACACTTCGCGCAGGTCTGCGCGGCGCTCGATGCCTGCGGCGTTCCGTACATAGTGAACCCGCGTCTGGTGCGCGGATTGGATTACTACACGCGCACAACCTTCGAGTTTGTCCACACAGGATTGGGCGCGCAAAACGCTCTGCTCGGCGGCGGACGATACGATGGACTGAGCGAGGCGATTGGTGGCCCCAAGGCTCCGGGGATTGGCTTTGCGATGGGCGCGGATCGGCTGGTGCTGACACTGCAGGCGCAGCGCGAATCGCAGAATGCTACGGCAATCGCGTCTCTGGCCGATGCTTATATCGCTCCGCTGGGCGAGGCGCAACAGGTGCAGGCTCTGGTGCTGGCGCGGGAGTTGCGTCGCGCTGGCTTGCGGGTGGAGTTGGGCGATGGAAGTTTTCGCATCAAGAAATCTTTTGAAATTGGTAATCGGCTGGCGCGTCGAATCGTCCTCTTCGGCGAAGAAGAAGCGCAATCCAGCATTATGACGGTGAAAGATTTTGCCAGCGGCGCGCAGACAAAAATTCCGCGCGCGGAACTGGCGCAAGCATTGCAACAGAGGTGATATTTCGATGAACGGAAAGATGAGAAAAAACTGTGCTTGATCTTCTAGGAAATTTGGAACGGACGCACACCTGTGGCGTGCTGCGCACTCATGATGCAGGATCAACGGTGGTGCTGATGGGCTGGGTGAATCGTCGGCGCGATCATGGCAATCTGATTTTTCTCGACGTGCGCGACCGCTCCGGCATTACGCAGATCGTGCTGGATAAAGAGTTGTGCCCAGCCGCGCACGCCAAGGCCGAGCATGTGCGCCCGGAGTATGTCATCGCCATCACCGGCAAGGTGCGTCTGCGCGATGCTGCCGTGGTGAATCCTAAAATGACGACCGGCGAGATTGAGATTGAAGCCAGCGAGTTGCTGATGCTCAACGATGCCAAGACACCGCCATTTTCGCCAGCGGAAGAGGCCATCAGCAATGAGGAACTGCGGCTGAAGTATCGCTACATTGATCTGCGCCGACCAGAGATGCAACGCAATTTTGAGTTGCGCCACAAAATCGCGCTGGCCATTCGGCAGCACCTTTCTGTGGAGGGATTTTACGAGATCGAAACGCCCTTTATGACGCGCTCCACGCCAGAAGGCGCGCGCGACTATCTGGTTGCCAGCCGCATGTATCCGGGAAATTTCTATGCGCTGCCGCAGTCCCCGCAACTCTTCAAGCAGATTTTGATGGTCTCCGGCTTCGACCGCTATTTTCAGATCGTGCGCTGCTTCCGCGATGAAGACCTACGCGCCGACCGCCAGCCGGAGTTTACCCAGATTGATCTGGAGATGACCTTTCCGCAGCAAGCAACCATCTTTCGCGTGGTGGAGGGATTCTTGTCAGCGGCCTTTGCCGCAGCGGGCATCACGCTGCCCACTCCGTTTCCGCAGATTACCTATGACGAGGCAATGCGGCAGTTTGGTAGCGACAAGCCCGACCTGCGTCTGCCTGCGCTGATCGACGTGCGCGGTGCCTTTGCGCAAGGCGATCTGGAGACGCTGGCCATTGATCCAGTACTGCCCGTGATTGCCATTCGCATTCCCAAAGTCGGCGAGCTTTCACGCAAGGAGCGCGAAGAAAATCGCCCCTTGTTCGATCTGCGTAAAGGCGCAAAATTTATTGACGACCTGAAGCGGTTGGAGAAGAGCTTTCCCCACGCTGCCGAAAAGATTCGCATTAGCACGCAGGCCGAAGCCGACGATCTGTTGATTGTGGTCGCGGGCGATGCAGCCATACACATTCAGGCCAGCGACACCAAGACAGCAGGCCGACTCTCTGAGCGCGAGATTGCGATTTATTCTGCCGCTGGCTCCTTCCGCATGGAGCTAGCCAAAAAATATGCCACCAAACATGGCGCGTTTGCCAGAACGGAAAAGGCCGTGCAGCACCCAGATTCCGTTCCGGGTAGTGAGGCATTCTTTCCCATCTGGGTTACGGATTTTCCCATGTTTGAATTTGATGCCGAGAGCAAAAGCTGGATGCCCTCGCACCATCCCTTCACCTCGCCGTATGAGGAGGACATGGATCGCCTTGTCTCCGACCCGGCTTCAGTGCGTGCGCGCTACTACGATCTGGCGATGAATGGGTTGGAGCTGGGGTCTGGTTCCATCCGCATCCATCGCAAGGATGTGCAGTCAAAGATTTTTCAGTCGCTCGGCATGACAGAGGAAGAAGCGAAGGAACGTTTTGGATTTTTCCTCGAAGCGCTGGAATACGGCACGCCTCCGCATGGCGGCATCGCGCTGGGCCTGGATCGAATTGTGATGATCCTTGCAGGCGCGCCCAGTCTGCGCGAGGTGATTGCCTTCCCCAAGACGGCCAAGGCCGTGGATCTGATGGTAGATGCGCCGACTCCGGTGAGCGAGGCGCAGATGAAAGAACTGCACATTCAGGTACGGAAGTCATAACGCAGGCTGTACGGGCAGCGCTAGAACGCAGAAATCCCCGTAATGCTTTGGCCAAGGATGAGGGAATGGATGTCATGCGTTCCCTCGTAGGTCTTCACGGATTCCAGATTCATCATATGGCGCATGATCGGGTAGTCGTCGGTGATGCCGTTGCCGCCGAGAATGTCGCGAGCCGTGCGGGCGCACTCCAGCGCCATCCAAACATTATTTTGCTTGGCCATCGAAATGTGCTGATGCTCCGCGGTTCCAGCATCTTTCATGCGGCCCACCTGTAGCGCTAAGAGTTGCCCTTTGGTAATTTCGCGGATCATCCAGACCAGTTTTTCCTGAACAATTTGATGGCTGGCAATCGGCTGCTCGCGAAATTGTTTGCGCAGCAGCGCGTATTGCAGTGCCGTGTCATAGCAACTCATCGCTGCGCCCAGCGCTCCCCAACTGATGCCATAGCGGGCCTGATTCAGACACATCAAGGGAGACTTCAGGCCGCCCGTTCCCGGCAGCAGCGCCGAGGAGGGCACGCGCACATCCTGCATCGACAGGCCGGAGGTCACAGAGGCGCGCAACGACCATTTTCCGTGGACATCGTAAGCCGAGAAGCCAGGAGAGTTTGTGTCGACCAGAAATCCGCGCACGCGATCTTCTTCGTCTTCCACCTTGGCCCAGATAACGGCCACATCGGCCAGCGTGCCAGAGGTAATCCACATTTTTTCGCCGTTGAGGATGTAGTCGGAGCCAGATTTTTTTGCCCGCGTCCGCATACCGCCGGGGTTGGAGCCAAAGTCTGGCTCCGTCAAGCCGAAGCAGCCCAGTTTTTTTCCCGTTGCCAGTTGCGGCAGCCATTCATTTTTTTGTTCATCGTTGCCAAAGGCGTGAATAGGAAACATGACCAGCGCCGATTGCACGCTGACGAAGCTTCGCACGCCGGAGTCGCCACGCTCCAACTCCTGCATCACCAGGCCGTACTCCACGTTGGACATGCCCGCGCAGCCGTAGCCTTCAATGTTGGCGCCGTAAAATCCTAGCGCGCCCATGGACTGTACCAGCTCTTTAGGAAAGCGTTCGTCGCGGTTGCAGGCTTCGATGATGGGAATCAAATTGTCTTCAATAAATTGGCGCGTGCTGTCGCGCACCAGACGCTCGTCGCTGTTTAACATGGTGTCGAAGCCAATAAAATCGACACCTTTGAATTTGAATCCCATTGTGTTTCTCTCCCACCCCGCGCTCTCGCAGACCTATCAGCCTATAGGATTTTTATGTGTTTAGCTTAAAAATTCCTTCAGAAATGGGTCTTCGGCGTGCTGGAGTTCCTGCAACGTGCCATCGAAAACAACGCTCGTGTTATTGAGAACGAGAAATGTGGTGCTGAAGTCGAGTCCGCTGTTCGGGATGCGCTGCATCTGATTCGTTTCGCGGTTGAAGGTATGCGTGGCCAGCATGTAGGCATCTTGAAGCCGATGCGTCACCAGCAGAGATGTTCCCCCATAAACATCGCGCTGTTTCACGATCAGATCGATAATGGTCGCCGAGGTAATGGGATCTAGGCCGCCCGTTGGAGAGTCGTAGAGCAGTAATTCTGGATGGGTAATAATGGCGCGCGCAATGGCTACACGGCGGCGCATTCCGCCGGAAAGCTGCGAGGGAAACTTATCGAGGGTGTGTTCCAACTCCACAAATCGCAATACCTCTTGCACCCTAGCCTCCACGGTTGCATCCTCGGCATGCGCTTCGCGGAGTCGGTATGCAACATTCTCGCGGACGGTTAGAGAATCAAACAGCGCGCTCTCCTGAAAGACCATGCCAATCTTTTCGCGCAGTCGAAAGAGATCGCTCTGCGGCAGGGCAGACACCTCCTCGCCAAACACATAAATCTTGCCGGAATCGGGCCGCATCAGGCCATTCGCCAGCTTGAGGAGAACGCTTTTGCCGCAGCTTGCCGGGCCGAGCAGGATGCGCGTCTCGCCCTGCCGCGCAGTAAAGCTGATGTCGCGCAGCACCTGCTTTCCATCAAAACCAATTGAGACATGGGAAAATTCCACGACGGGCACTGCGTTTGCGTCGGGGATTGGAGCGGGTTCGGGAAGCAGGTTGGAGTGGGCCATGTGTTTCTAACCGCCAAAGATGCCGAGCATCAGGCGGCTGATGATGAAATCCACGGCAATAATCAGAACGGAAGACGTGACGACGGCCTGCGTGGTGGCGTGGCCTACGCCTCGCGTTCCGCCCTTGGTGGACATGCCATAGTAGCAGCCGACGGTGGCGATAATCAGGCCAAAAAATAAAGGCTTGATGAGGCCTTGCAGAACATCAGGATAGGCCAGAGCCTGATAGCTGGTATGAAAGTATTGGGAGGCATCGAGATTCATCATCGTGGTTCCCACCATGCCTCCACCAAGAGTGCCCACAGTATCCGAGACGATGGTGAGAAAAAATAGCATGACCACCGTTGCAATCAAACGCGGCGTAACCAGTTTTTTGATGGGGTCGGTGCCCAGGGCGCGCATCGCGTCGATCTGCTCCGTGACTTGCATGGAGCCAAGCTCACTGGCCATGCCAGAAGCATTGCGCCCGGAGACCATCAAGCCAGTGAGTACCGGCCCCAGCTCTCGAATCATCGACAGGCTGACCAGTTGGCCGGTGATGCTTTTGGCCCCGAACTCTGACAGCGTGGAGGACGACTGCAACGCCAGCACGCCACCCGTAAAAAAGCCTGTCAGGATGACGATGGGCAGGGAGCCAACCCCGATGATGTCTGCCTGCGTGCAGATATCGCCCCAATAGAGTGGGCGACGAAAAAGATTCGCCATCGCCTCAACAGACAGCAGAACATATTCCTGCACGCGCAGAATCTTTTCCCGCAGAATCTCGCCGATCTCCATACTCGCATTATGGCATTCGGAAGGGAGAATGTCCGAATCCGTGTTGCAGGATATGCCGATTGATGGATGAAAAGAGTAGGCTACGGGTTTTTGAAATAAGGTGTAATCATTGCAATGGAATGGAGAGAGCGGGACGGAACGATGGTTCAAATACCTCTACAGCCGGATAAGCCAGCGATGCGCAACGGCCCCGCGCCTTCGATCCTGTTCTTTTTGTATCGCGGGAATCGCAAGGCGGTGTTGTTCGCTGTTTTTGGCATGATTGTCGCAATCTCCCTAATGGATGCGCGCGCCGCGACCGATCTGCCGCTGGGATTTCTCTACCTTTTTCCGATGATTTTTGCCGCCAGCGTTTTGAATCGCGTTCAAATGGGAGTGGTCGCGCTTGTCTGCACACTGCTTACAGAAATCTTCGATGAATTTGTTTGGAACCAGCGAACTGGAATTACCCGCGACATCCTATACTTTGCGGCATTTTATGGTGTCGGCCTTTTTGTGCATGAATTTCTCCGCAGCCGTCAACGCACACTCGAACATCTCCAGCGAATTGAGGAGGAGAGTCGAGCTAAGCAGGCCGCCGAAGAACAATTAAACATTTTGATTGAAAGCAGTCCGGCGGCTGTTTTTACGGCGGATGCGGAGGGCTGCATTCTACTGGCGAACGATGCAGCGCACCGCCTCTTTGGGCTGCAACCGGGGGCGCTGCGTGGGCAACCAATGACCGCGTATTTGCCTTCGTTGGCGAATGTGGATGTGCAGGCCAGCGACCGACAGTCGCTGCGCACGGTGATGGAATGCCGCGGATGGCGGGCGAATGGCGAGGTGTTTCTTTCCAATGTGTGGTTCTCCACATACCGCACATCCGCTGGCCCTAGGCTGGCCGCAATGGTGATTGATGTCTCGGACAATCTTCGCAACCAGGAAGAACTGAGTTTGCAGCAGGTGCTGTCCAGCTCGCGCATCCTAGTGGGAGCCGTCTTCCACGAAGTACGCAACGTTTGTGGAGCCATCGCCGTGGTGCATCAAAATCTGGCGCGTGCGGGCGCGTTGGCGAAGAATCAGGATTTTGAGGCACTGGGAACGTTGATTTTCACTCTGGAAAGAATTGCTTCTTTGGAATTTCGCCAACCCGCAGCCCATGCGACGGCCATTGATCTTGCCTCCCTGCTCCATGAGTTGAGAATTATTATTGAACCTTCCTTGCAGGAGTCTGCGGTCGATGTGGTTTGGGCCGTTCAGCAGGATCTGCCCTGGGTGTGGGCGGATCGTCAAAGCCTGATTCAGGTTTTTTTGAACCTGTCGAACAATAGCGCGCGCGCAATGGCTGCGGCCCCAGAGCGACGGCTTACCATTGCCACGCAAGTAGAAGGTGGCAACTTGGTGGTACGTTTTACGGACACTGGCTGTGGCGTGGCCCAACCGGAGCGTCTCTTTCAGCCCTTTCAACCGGGAGCCGAAAATACCGGGCTGGGACTCTATCTTTCCCGCGCTTTTATGCGTACCTTTGGTGGCGATGTACGCTACGAAACAGAGAGCCACGGAGCGAGTTTTCTGGTCGAGCTTCCACTCGCTTATCCTGTGGAACACAGAGGTAACGATGCGGCGCTCGATAAAAATTCTACTGATTGACGATCACACGTTATTTCGCGAAAGTCTGGGCCGTCTTCTCCAGGCGGAGCCGGACATGGAGATCGTCGGCGCCAGCGCAACGGTCGTCGAGGGTCTTCGTTTGCTCCAGCAGGGAAATCCCGATGTCGTGTTGTTGGATTATGACCTGGGCCAGGATCGGGGATTGTCGTTGCTGACGAAGGCGAGAGCCTCTGGATTTTCCGGCGCGGTTTTGATGGTGACTGCGGGCATTGACGATGCGGCCACCTTGCGGGTGTTGCGGGAGGGAGCATCGGGCATATTTTTGAAACACAGCTCACCCTCGCGGCTTATCGACGCGATTCATCAGGTGGCGGCAGGAGAAACATGGCTCGACCAGCGCGCCATGCAGGCCGCCCTTGCCAGCGCGAAAGACACGAAGGAGCGTACAGGCAAAGGCCACGTTCTGCCCTCTCCCACGGCGCGAGAGCGAGAGGTGCTTCAGGGAGTTTTGGACGGCTTGAGCAATAAGGAAATTGCCAGCAAGCTGGATGTCTCGGAGAGTTCCGTGAAAGCAGCGCTCCAGCAGTTGTTCGACAAGACAGGGGTACGAACAAGAAGCCAGTTGGTGCGTATTGTTCTGGAACAACACTCCCAAGACTGGATGAGGAATGATTCTGGAAAGTAACGTGTGCCGTTTTTGTTTTGTCTCGGCAGGGGGAGTAAATTTTCTCGTTACGGACAAATACGGGGAACTCAATCTTTCAGCATTCGCTTTTGTGCCCGCGCCAGCAGGACAATCGCCATGCCGACCATCATGCCTTGCAGTAGCGCGGTGTAGGCGGGCGCTCCTGATGTTGCGTGATCGGCGCTGGCTGGATGCACCTTTGCGGATGCCTGCGCGCCCTGATGCTTCTTCCATGCTTTCCGTTCCAGGTCAACTTCTTTATTCTCATGCTGCCTGCGAATGCTGCGTAGCGCGAAAAAAGCTGTCCCTAGAAGAATGCCCATGCTGAGAAGCGCGGCAATATACAAAATGCGCATGGAGATCACTCCTCATTGCCGGATGTGCCGCATTGCGTGCCGGGCTGCGTACTCGATGTGATCCAGTGCAGATACTCCGGCGCGGCAGCGTCCACAGAGAGAACCACAAACTCCGGCAATGCGTATGAGTGTAACTCCCGGATGGCCTGTTCGAGCGGCTCTACATGGCTGGCGACGGTTTTGATGACCAGCAGCAGCTCGTCGGAGGTTTCCACCGTGCCCTGCCAGCGATAGACCGAATGCACGCGATCCACAATGTTGACACAGGCGGCCAGCCTACGCTCCACCAGCGCGCGCGCCAAGGAGCGTGCCTGCTCTGGGTCATCGATGGTTGTCAACACAATGCGCGCTTCGGTCATCTACATCGGTTGTACATGTAGCGGACGCGCAATTCCATCCCCAAATAGAGTGTAGATGGGGTATGTACCTTGGTTCCGGCGGCAGGAAGCTTACGCAGGAACACAAAGTTGTTTCTGTCGGCCAAGCTGGTCGATTTCTAACTCAACAACATCGCCAGCCTTCAGGTATTTTGGTGGTTTCATGCCAAGACCTACACCGGGAGGAGTTCCAGTTGAAATCAGATCTCCCGATTCCAGTGTCATAAACTGCGAGAGGTAATACACCAGAAAAGGAACGTTGAAAATCATCTTTGCCGTCGTGCCTTGCTGCCGCAATTCTCCGTTGACCCATAGCTGCATGGATAGCGCATCCACCTTGGATATCTCCTCTGGCGTGGACAGCCACGGGCCTAAGGGATTGAACGTGTCGCAGCTTTTGCCTTTCGTCCATTGGCCGCCATGTTCCAGTTGAAAGGCGCGCTCGGAGACGTCGTGCGTCAGGCAATATCCGGCAATGTGCGAATGCGCTGCTTCCGGCGAGGCCAGATAGCGGGCCGCTTTTCCGATGACAACGCCCAGTTCCACTTCCCAGTCTGTCTTTTCGCTGCCACGCGGAATCTGGAGATTGTCATACGGGCCAATCACGGTGTTGGCAGCTTTTAGAAATACAATCGGCTCTGTGGGAATCGGCATTCCCGACTCTGCTGCATGGTCGGAGTAATTTAGCCCAATGCAAATGACTTTGCCCGGTCGCGCCACGGGCGCAGCCCAACGTTCGGTTTCAGGAACCATCGGCAAGGATGCCGCATTCCGGCGAAGGATTTCTGCAAGTTGATTTGTTGCATCCCCCGCAAAAAAGTTCGCATCCCAATCGTGGAAATGCGCGGACAGATCACGGCGAATTCCACTGCCATCTAGGATTCCTGGTTTTTCATTATTTACAGCGCCAAATCGTATCCATCGCATATAGATTGTTCCTCCGGGAAGCACGCCTATAAATGCAGAGATTCCGTGGCTGCCATTATAGGACACAGGATTGTTGCTGGCTTCCGCATAGAATGATTGCTGAGATGTCCACGCGCGTTCGTTCCCATGCAAAGATCAATCTCGGTTTGGCCATTGGCCCCACGCGGCCCGATGGCTATCACGCTCTGGCTACGATCTATCAGACGCTGGCGCTCTACGACCTTGTTACGGTGACGGCAGAGCGGCTGCCCAAAACCGCAGCCAGTCCCGCAATCCGCGTGATTGCGATGACCTGTAATGATGATCGTGTGCCGTGTGATGCTCGCAACACGGCTTGGAAGATGGTGGAACTGGCTCTTGCAGCGATGGAAATCTCGGCGCGTGTGACCATCCATATTGAGAAAAATCTGCCCGTGCAAGGCGGTCTGGGCGCTGGATCGGCCAATGCCGTGGCCGCGCTGATTGGCCTGGAGCGCGAACTGGGCGTTACGCTTCCTGATGCCATTCGGTTGGAGATCGCCGCCAAGGTTGGCTCCGACGTGCCGCTGTTTCTGGTGGGTGGAACAGTGCTGGGCGTAGGTCGTGGCGAGCAGGTTTCTCCGCTGCCCGATCTGCCGGAGTTGCCCTGCGTTGTTGCCGTACCGCCGATTGGCGTTTCCACGCCGCAGGCTTTTCGCGACTGGGATGCGCGGCAAAATCTCTCGCAGGCGCAACAGGCTTCTGACAAAATCCGTAGTTTGCCATTGACCCATCCGACGGCTTCCGATAGGCTGGAAGAGCTAGGTCGTAGATGGGTTTCAGCTTTGGCTGTGGCTCCTCAAGATATTACGCCTGCCACCGGTGTCTTTCCAGAGAAAGACCGGGCCGAGGAACTGCTTCTCAGGCTTGTCCGTGCCGGGATTGAAAACGACTTTGAATGCGTCGTTTTCCCGCTGCATCCCTCCCTGCACGGCATTCTTCAGAAGCTTCGTACTCCTTCCTCAACAAAGCCAGACGCGCTGTATGCGGCGCTCTCCGGCTCCGGCTCGGCGCTTTTTGGTTTGTACGCCACGGAGGCGCAGGCACGGGCGGCCACGGAGCAGTTGGCCGTTATGGATGTACCCGCGCTGCGGACGAAGACCCTCCGCCGCTCGGAGTATTGGCAGAACATTGTGGAAGTGGAAGGATAAGACGAGATAGGAGAGCTTTGAGCAAGTCCGCATTGCGAGGATATCTATCCCTCAGGGGCTAAAGCCCGTGTCGATTTTGGATAGATTTGGACGGGCTAAAGCCCGTCCCTTTCAAGAAGCTGGCTGTGCAGAGTTTTCCGGATTGGGCGATCGACTAATGGTAGGTCAAGTGCCTTTGGAGCACTTTGTCTAGGTTCGACTCCTAGTCGCCCAGCCAATTCTTTGTAGCAGGAAAGTATCGCAGCAGGGAAGTACGTTTGGAGTTTGCAGTACCCCGGAGGCAAGGCGCGTATCGCTTTCATGCGTCGCTTTGCGAATGGGTTCGCATTTTGCATAGGTGTCGCAGGATCGGAACACCTGCGATGTATTGGCTCCCGAAGCGTGGATGGCACGAACCAGGCCATCGTCCTTCGCGAGCAGTCGGAATAGCCACGCCAACCAGCTTGGAGGTCCGGAATGAACAGCGATGCAACGGCAACTGCGTCCACTGCGGTGGAAGAGGTGAAAGAGGTGGAATCCTCGGTAGACAAGCAGGTAGATAAGCCTGCGGTCAGCCGCAAACGCGCCAAGTCCTACAGCGAGGATAAGCGCTTTAAGATTTTTAGCGGATCGTCCAATCGGCCATTAGCCGAGGAGGTCTGCAAGTTCGTCGGCATCCCGTTGGGCGAGGTTCGCTTGCAGCGGTTTTCTGACGGCGAGGTGTACTTTCAGCTTTTGGAGAATGTGCGTGGAGCAGATGTTTTTGTCATTCAGCCGACCTGCTATCCGGTCGATCAGCATTTGCTGGAGCTGCTGATTATGATTGACGCGCTCAAGCGAGCTTCGGCAGGACGCATCACTGTGGTGGTTCCCTACTACGGCTATGCGCGCCAGGATCGCAAGGATCGGCCCCGCGTGGCCATCTCCTCCAAGCTGGTGGCCGATTTGCTGACGACCGCAGGGGCCAATCGCGCTTTGTTGGTTGATTTGCACGCGGCGCAGATTCAGGGTTTTTTCAACATTCCGGTGGATCATCTGTTTGCCAGCCCGGTGCTGGTCAGCCACTTTCGAGAGTTGAGCCTGCCCGATCTGACCGTAGTTTCGCCGGATGCCGGGGGCGTGGAGCGCGCGCGCTTTTTTGCCAAAAAGATGGAAGCGCCTCTGGCCATCGTCGATAAACGTCGCACCGACCTGAACGTAACGGAGGTCATGCACGTCATTGGCGATGTGGAAGGACGAACCTGCCTGATCCTCGACGATATCGTGGATACGGCGGGCACGCTGGTCAAGACGGTGGATGCGTTGATCGAAGCAGGCGCAAAAAAGGTGTATGCCTGCGCGACGCACCCGGTGCTGTCCGGGCCGGCGATGGAAAGGATTGAAAATTCGCGACTCGAACAACTGGTGGTGACTAACACCATCCCAGTGCGCGAGGAAGCGAATGGAACATCAAAGATCAAGGTGCTTTCAATTGCCGGGCTGATTGGCCGCGCCATTGAAAGCATCCACATGGAGACCAGCGTCAGTTCGCTGTTTAACTAGCGCAGTCTTCGACAACGAAAATCCAAATGCGGCTTATGGGCCGCTGTTGGAACCAACCACTGCGGCGAGGGAGAACATCCTTCTCCGCGACAAGGGAGCGGAATAGAGCCGTGCCCGAAGGGAAACGAACATGAGTGTAACCAACGAAGTTGTCACCGCAACGCCACGCGAAGGAAAATTCACAAAGAACATTGCTCGTCGCGTGCGCGTGTCAGGCAAAATTCCCGCCGTCGTGTACGGCGCACAGCAGCCATCCGTGGCCATTACGGTAGACCCCAAGCAGATTCAGCGCATTCTCTACTCAGAGTCTGGACACAACACAATTTTTGATCTGGAAGTGATCGGCTCCAAAGCCAGCGCCAAGACCAAAGTTATGATCGTCGATTGGCAATATGAGCCGATTCGTGGCGCGCTGATGCACATCGACATGAAGCGGATTGCGATGGACAAGGCGATGCGCGTGCAGGTTCCCATCCAACTGCAAGGCGTGCCCGTGGGCGTCAAGACCCAGGGCGGCATTCTGGATCAGATTTTGCGCGAAGTTACCGTCGAGTGTCTGCCTGCCGATATTCCTGGCCACATCAATGTGGATGTCAGCGAACTGGCCTTTGGACAAATTCTGCGCGTCTCTGACCTGCCGCATGGCGGCAAGCTGAAGTTCATCACGGAGGAAGAAACCGCCGTGGCCCACATCACCGCTATCCGCGAGGAAGTTGCGCCTGCTGCCGATGCTGTGGCTGCCGCAACCACGGCTGCCGAGCCTGAGGTTATGAAGAAGGGCAAGCCGGAAACCGCAGATGCTGCCGGGGATGCCAAGAAGGGCGACAAAAAGGACGTTAAGAAGGATGCCAAGAAGTAATTGGCAGATGGCATGGAAACATCACTGGGCGTGGCGATACAGGGGAGGCCAACGGGGCCGGTTCTCATTGTGGGACTGGGCAATCCGGGCATCGAATACCAGTTCACGCCCCACAACGCAGGCTTTCTGGCGGTGGATCGCATCGCAGCACGATGCAGCGCCACCATTGCCAATCGGCGCGGCAAGGCCATCACCGCCGCTACGCAGATTGTAGGACGGCGCGTGCTGCTGGCCAAGCCGGAAACCTATATGAACCTGAGCGGGCTGGCTGTCTCCGCTCTGGTTCATGAACTGGAGATTGATTCGTCGCGGGATCTGATTGTGATCTACGACGAGATTGCTTTGCCGCTGGGAAGCATTCGCGTGCGTGAGCGCGGAAGCTCCGGCGGGCACAAAGGGGTTCAGTCGATCAGCGGTGCGCTGGGCAGTGAAGAATGGCTGCGCATCCGTATCGGCATCGCGCCCGACGATCCCAAAGCGGCGGAAGGTGTCCGCAGCCGGGTTCGGGATTTTGTTTTAACTCCCTTTCGCAAGGCTGAACTGGCCACGCTGGATGGAGTGCTGGATGAAGTTGCACAAGCCGTTGAAACTCTCCTAACCGAGGGGCCGACGGCAGCCATGAACCGATGCAACCGGCGGGAACGCGCCGGAGAATAGAAGCCTTGCGGCCAGGTTGCGCCGCGCAAGCGGGAGAGATAAAACTCCCACAGAAACGAGAAGAAGATGATGCTACGCAAATATGAAGTGATGTATATTCTTCGCCCGGATATCGTCGAGGAAGACATCGAAAAGCTGACGGCCAGTCTGGAAGCCACCGTGACCAAGGGCGAAGGCAAAGTGTTGACGACCGACAAGATGGGCATGCGCAAGCTGGCCTACACTGTTCGCAAGTTCAACGATGGCCTGTACATGTTGATGACGGTCGAGGCCGACGGCGCATTGATTGCCGAGGTGGAGCGTCGCCTGCGTGTTACCGAGCAGGTGATTAAGTTCATCACCGTGCGCATGGACGAGGAAGAAAAGCGTCTGGCTAAAATTCGCCAGCTCCGCTCCACCCGCGTCAAGCAGAGCGCGTTGCCCCAGCAGCATCATGCAGCACCCGTGGAGGTCGCGGCGGTGGAAGCCGTTGCGGAACCCGTGGCGGTTGCAACCGAAGCAACGGCATAAACGCGGATTGCTGGAGCGATGTTTGCAAGCGGAGATTCCGCCTGCAAGGGTTGGCTCGACAATTTGTTCCATTTATTTTCGCTCCTCGTAGATGCAGGGCAGATGCGCGGAGCTGGATGCTGGAGACAATCTCCAGCGCAGGAAAAGGAGATCAGCATGGCTGACGAAACAACACAAGCACCCCGACAGGAATCTTCCTCCTCCAGCGGCCCAAGGCCAGCAGGGCGAGGTGGAGCCTCCAGCGGCCCCGGCGGGCGTAAGTTTTTCCGTCGCAAAAAGGTATGCAAATTCTGCGTCGAAAAGATCGACGCCATCCCGTATCGCGATGTGCGTACGCTCCAGCAGTTTGTCGCTGAGCGTGGCAAGATTGTGCCACGTCGCCTGACCGGGGTTTGCACGCGCCACCAGCGTCGTTTGACGCGGGCAATCAAGCAGGCGCGCAACATCGCGCTGCTGCCCTTTGCTGCGCGCTTCTAGCTGACAGCTACTCGCTTTTAGCCGCTAGCGACTCGCTGCGGCGCTAAAGAATCGAACCTGTCCTCTGAATTCCCTGTGCCGCCAATACATCGACGGCCGAATCAGTGGCAGAGGTGACAGAGATACGGAGATGGGAACATGGAAGTTATTTTGAAAGAAGATGTCGTCAACCTGGGGCACCAGGGGGATGTCGTAAAGGTGGCCGAGGGGTATGGCCGCAATTTTCTGTTGCCGCGCAAGCTGGCCATCCAGGCCACCAGCGCCAACAAAGCCGTTATCGAGCAAATGAAGGGCGCTTCTGTGCGCCGCTCCGCCAAGGAAAAAAGCGAGGCGGAACTATTGCTGCAACAACTGGACAGCGTCGCGCTCGACTTTACGCGCAAGACCGGGGAGAACGATCACCTTTTTGGCTCCGTGACCTCTGCCGATATCACGCAGGCGCTCGAAGCCAAGGGCTTCCACATTGATCGCCGCAAGGTGCATCTGGATGAGCCGTTAAAGGCGCTGGGTGAGTTTTTGGTTCCGGTGCGCCTGCATCGCGAAGTCACGGCCCATGTAAAAGTGATCGTGAATCGCGAGCCGGAAGCCGAGTAGTCCAAGCTGTAAGAGAAAATCCGGGTGCCCTAGGTCTTGATTTTTAGACCTGGGATCCCCGGCGTAAAAAATAGCGAACGCCCCATCCTTGCGTGGCAAGGGTGGGAGACATCGGGTGTGCAACCCAATAAAGGGATCAACATGCAAACGGATCGCAGAAACTTTCTCAAGACAAGTGCGATGGCGGCTGTCGCAAGCGGCATGCCCGCTCTTTCGGAATCAACCTCACCGAAACATGTGTATGAGGTGGGCGCGTATTATTTTCCGAGTTGGCATGTGGATCCAAGAAATGAAGCCGTTCACGGCAAGGGTTGGACGGAGTGGAATATATTGCAACGCGGCTTACCCAGATTTCCGGGACATCAACAGCCCAAGATTCCATTGTGGGGATATGAAGATGAGTCCATCCCCGCAGTTTTCGAGAAGAAAATCCAAGCTGCCGCAGACAACAAAATAACTTATTTTATTTTTGATTGGTATTGGTATGAAGGGAAACCATTTCTCAACGCCGGTCTCGATCAAGGATATCTTCAATCATCCAACAACGACCGCTTAAAGTTCTGTCTGATGTGGGCCAATCACGATTGGATCAATATCTTCCCATCCAAGCTCAACGCGCCCAAGTGGATGCAATACAAGGGGGCGGTAAATCGGGAGCAGTTTGATGGAATCACGAATTACATTATCGAAAAGTATTTTTCGCATCCATCATATTTCAAAGTCGATGATTGCCCGTATTTTTCCATCTTTGAGCTTTCTCACTTGGTTTCCGCGCTGGGAGGAGTTACAGAGGCTGGGAAAGCTCTGGAAAGCTTTCGTCGTCGAACCCAGGCTGCGGGACATAAAGACCTGCATCTGAATGCTATAAAGTCGGGAATTTCATTTAAATCTGCGGCGCAACAGGCAGACACGCGACAGATGTTGCAAGATATTTCCTGTCGGAGCACCACGTCCTATTGCTGGGTTCAGGGGCCAACGCCGAAAAGTTTTCCATCGTATGATTACGCAGACGCGATGCAGCTTGCTATTCCTCATTGGGAGTATGCAGCTTCAGATTTTTCTTTGCCCTATTATCCAAATGTCAGCATGGGATGGGATTCGACGCCGCGAACCTGCCAGAGCGACATCTTCACTTCGTCGGAGTATCCATTCCTCGCAGTAATGACGGGGAATACTCCAGCACGATTCAAAGAAGCGCTTCAGGCCGCAAAGCAGTTCGTTGACCGTAAAGGCGGGATGCAGCGCATTCTGAACATCAATGCTTGGAATGAGTGGACGGAAGGCAGCTATCTGGAGCCGGGTACCACGCACAAAATGGAATATCTGAAGGCAGTTCGCGACGTATTTAGTTCATAGGTCAAACGAAATGCCCTAGGCATCATCAACAATCGATTCTCTTCGACAAGCTCAGGGCAGGTGCTGGGCCACCTGGCGATCCCTGTTGATCCTGTCTGGATACGCAGCCTACATTGCGGCAAAGGCATGTCGCGCAGCGGCAATGGTGTCGGCAACATCCTGCGGCGTGTGCGCGAGGCTGACAAAGGCTGCTTCAAATTGCGAGGGCGGCAGCCAAAGGCCTTGGTCAAGCATGACTCGATGAAAGGTGGCAAAGGCGGCCAGATCAGAGCGCGCAGCCCCAGCGTAATCCGTAACCGGGCCAGCCTGAAAGAACCAGGTGAACATGCTGCCGACGCGCTGGGTGCCGAGCGCAATGCCTGCCTGCCGCGCGGCCTGCGCGACACCATCGGCTACGGCGGCGGAGATCATCTCCAACTGCGGGTAGACGCGCTCGCGATGTTCAATGAGATAGCCGACTGTGGCGATACCCGCTGCCATCGCCAGCGGATTTCCGCTCAGCGTGCCTGCCTGATAGACCGGGCCGAGCGGTGCAAGCAATTGCATAATCTCCACACGGCCACCGAAGGCGGCGCAGGGCAGGCCGCCACCAAGAATCTTTCCTAGGCAGGTCATGTCCGGCTGGAGGTTGTAGCGCTCCTGCGCGCCGCCGAGCGCGAGGCGAAAGCCCGTCATCACTTCATCCAAGATCAGCACAACTCCTGCGCGCTGGGTGATCTCGCGCAGGGCGGCAAGGTATCCCGCTGCAGGCGGAATGCAGCCAGCATTGCCGACGACTGGCTCGACAATCACGCAGGCAATTTGATCTTTATGGTGGGCAAAGGCGGCCTCGACAGCGGCGATGTCGTTGAAGGGCAGCGCCAGCGTGTGCTGCACGGTTTCTTCCGGTACGCCAGCGGAACCGGGAATCCCAAAGGTCGCCACGCCAGAGCCAGCCTTGACCAGCAGCGCATCGGCATGGCCGTGGTAACAGCCCTCAAATTTGACGACAAGTTTTCTCCCCGTAAAGGCACGCGCCACACGAATAGCGGACATGGTTGCCTCCGTGCCGGAGCTGACAAAGCGCATCCGCTCCATCGACGGAAATGCCTGTTGGACGAGTTCAGCCAGATCGGCTTCGCTCGGCGTGGATGCGCCAAAACTGGTGCCGCGACTGGCTGCTTCCTGCACGGCGCGGACGACGCTCGGCGCGGCGTGACCCAGAATCATCGGCCCCCAAGAGCCAAAGTAATCCAGATAGCGATTGCCGTCGGCATCCCAAAGATAGGCTCCTTCAGCGCGGGTGAGGAAGGGCGGATCGCCGCCAACGGCGCGAAAGGCGCGCACCGGCGAATTTACGCCGCCGGGAAAGAATCTCTCGGCGCGGTGCTGGAGCAGGCGGGAGCGATCCTGCTGTCTGGCTTCAAGGGGCTTGGTTTCAGGGCGGCTGGGAGCAGAAGGCTTAGGCATCGAATGTAAGTATAGTGGCAGCGACCGCCGACGATGATAGACTAAATCTTCCCGGCAACTGTTGTCCTGTTGCGATGTTTGCAGTGCTTTGGATGTAACCATCTTCAACCTGCCGGAATTTATTTTTGAATCCATCTTGGAATGGAAATATCGTGTCTAGCGCTCCCTCACACAAAAAGACGCCTTCAGTCACCTACGCGGATGCAGGCGTGGACATTCCTTCCGGGGATCGCACCAAGCAGCGCATCAAATATCTGGCCCAGCGCACCTTCAACAAGCAGGTGCTGAGCGAGATCGGCGGCTTTGGCGGCCTGTTCAAGCTGGATACGGAGCGCTACAAGAATCCCGTGCTGGTCTCCAGCGCCGACGGCGTGGGCACCAAGCTGAAACTGGCCTTCGACATGAACCTCCACAATACTGTGGGCCAGGACTTGGTGAATCACTGCGTCAACGACATTGCCGTGCAGGGCGCAACGCCGCTCTTTTTTATGGATTATCTGGCTACCGGAAAGCTTGACCCGGAGGTTGCCGAAAAAGTGGTCAGCGGCCTGGCCGATGGCTGCCGCGCCAACGGCTGCGCGTTGATTGGCGGCGAGACGGCGCAGATGCCGGGCTTCTATCGCGATGGAGAGTATGATCTGGCGGGCTTCATCGTGGGCGTGGTGGATCGCGAAAAGCTCATTACAGGGGCGGCGATTCGCGCAGGCGATGTCATCGTAGGATTGCCCTCGACCGGATTGCACACCAATGGCTATTCGCTGGCCCGGAAATTGTTTTTTGAAGTGGCGCGCTACTCCGCCGAGCACTATGTGAATGAATTGAAGGAAAAGCTGGCATTGCGTTGATGAAGACGCATCGCAGCTACCTGAGCCTTGTTCGTAAGCTGACGACGGCAGATTTGGTAGTTGGAATGGCACACATTACTGGCGGCGGCATTACGGAGAATCTTCCCCGCATTCTGCCAAAAAATCTCTCGGCCTCCATCGAGATGGGAAGCTGGGCGGTGCTGCCAATCTTTGAGCATCTGCAAAAACTGGGCAATGTTTCGCAGGAGGAGATGTTTCGCACCTTCAACATGGGCATCGGCCTGATCTGCATCGTTCCCGTTGAGAAATACAAGCGGGCAAAGTCGTTGCTGGATCGTGCCAGCGAGCATCATTTTGTAATGGGAAAAATTGTGAAGGGCGACCGCAAGGTACTCTATAGCTAGACTTCAATCCACCGATGGAAATACCTTAAATACTTTCAAGGCGATTCGATGACGCGACTCGGCATTCTTATCTCTGGACGTGGTTCCAACCTCCTCGCAATTGCAGATGCAATTGCGGACGGCACTCTGCCTGACGCGGAAATCGCCGTTGTTCTCTCCAACAAAGCCGAAGCCGCCGGGGTTGCGCGGGCGCGGGAGCGCGGATTTCCAACCCATGTCATCGAGAGCAAGGGCCGCATTCGCGCCGAGCACGATGCCGATATGGTTGCCCGTCTGCGCGAATACAAGGTCGATTTGGTTTGTCTCGCGGGATATATGCGCGTGGTCACTCCTATTTTTGTGGATGCATTTCCGCAGCGCCTTCTCAATATGCATCCTTCTCTGTTGCCCGCTTTTCCGGGATTGCACCCGCAGCAACAGGCACTGGATTACGGCGTTCGCGTGGCTGGAACCACGGTACATTTTGTGGATGAGGAGCTGGATCACGGCGTCATCATCGTGCAGCGCAGCGTTCCCGTGCTGGATGGCGATGATGCGCAAACGCTGGCCGCGCGCATTCTGAAAGAAGAACACACGGCATATTCGGAGGCCATTGCCCGCGTGCTGAGTGGAAAGTACGAGATTCGTGGACGCTGTTATGTGCCACGCGGCAGCGCCGCAAAGTAAAGCGCTGGGTACGCATGAGCTACAGACGGACTGGAGCCGCGTCCCCTGTACGGCCAAGGCCGCGTCTCTTCAAAACACGACGTATTCAGAGACGGCTAATCGTGCAGCGGAACCAGCGACATCGGCTCGGTTAGTCCAAAGACCACTTCAGAGTTTTTCGGCAGCACGGCCTGATGGTTTTCAAACAGCCAGTGTGCCGTAACATATCCGGCTCCGACCGCCGCGCCCACAATCGCTCCCGGCACGCCGGCGATCATGGCTCCTGTAGCCGCGCTTCCACCAGCCGTCACCGCGCCTTCCGCCAATGTCTTTTTGCCGTTGTCTTTGCTGACGATGTCGCCTTCATCGTCGGTTTTGGTGTGCTTGCGGGAACTCATGTCGTAGACTTCGGCATGGAGAAAGAAGCGCGACCCATTTGGCAGATCGATCTCATCCGGGCGCAAACGAATGCTGGCCGGGCCGTGGAAGCGACGTCCCTCGCTGACAGAGAGAACGCGGCCCAACACAACCGCGCCCATAGGGATCACCACGCGACCATCCTTGCTGATGTTCTCCATCATGCGCGCGGAAAATAACGCGCCGGGCTGCGTGGTTGCTGTCGATAACTGTTGATCCAGCATAACCCGTAGGATAGTGCCCTCTGGCAATTCGTTGGGAGCGGAGAGCACAGCAGTGACAACCTGGGCATCGGCATCGGAACGCGGACGCACGGGACGCACTGCGAATGTTGGCGCGGCATTTGCTCTCAGAGCAACCTTTCCGGCAGCCGCAGTGGAAGTGGCGGAAGCGGAGGGATGGGCAGCGGAAACAGCCGCCGCCGCAGAGTCGGGTGGAGTTGACCCTGCATTGTCATTGGCCACAATGGGATCATTGGCCGGGGGCTGCGAGACCCCCTCATACGAACTTGGCTGGGCTGCCTGTCCCTGGGCTGCCAGAGTCAACACCATCATCGCCATTGCTGCTATTAGATATCTTTTGATCTTCAAGGAAGTTCCTCCTTACTCTGCCGCCATGCTCGCCAGCACATCTTCGGGTTTTCTCCGCTGGCACGGGATTTCTCCGTATTGAAAGCGATATTTTCCGTGTTTCTTACCCATATCGCTTGCAGGCTTCAGATTAGTACAACCGACGCGAGGGGGGAACGCTTATCCTTATCCCCCGTATCTCGATAGTAAACCACACCCTCCATCGGCGTATGCTTCTTTTCCGGCAGCGCGCATCGAACATGAACAGTAGGATGCGTCTGTGCCCCTGTTTTGATGGCCCCGCGCCCGATCACATTCTTGAACCCGCGATTTTGTTACAATCGTCGCGGTAAAGAAAAGAAAGTTTCCGCGCGTTCTGCATGGCGCGCGCATCCGCAATTTAACCTGAGTGGGCATGTCTGAGTACATACAAACTATTGGCGGCGCGGACGGAAGAGCAATTTCCGTGGATCGCAGGCCTAAGCTCAACGACCGATTACAACATAAGATTCTAAGGAGTAATATGACCGAAATTGTCTCCATTCATGCCCGTGAAATCTTGGATTCTCGCGGAAATCCTACCGTCGAAGCCGATGTCATTCTGGAAAGCGGAGCGGTGGGCCGCGCAGCGGTTCCCAGCGGCGCTTCCACCGGAGAACATGAGGCCGTTGAACTGCGCGACGGCGACAAGGAACACTACCTGGGCAAGGGCGTGCTCCAAGCCGTGGAAAATATCGAAAGCGCGCTGGCTCCAGAGCTTTGCGGCATGGATGCCAGCAATCAACGTCTGATTGACCAGACCATGATTGCGCTTGATGGCACTCCCAACAAAAGCCGCCTAGGAGCGAATGCCATTCTCTCAGTTTCGATGGCCTGCGCGCGCGCCGCTGCCAAAGAGCTGCGCATTCCACTCTATCGCTACATTGGCGGCATCCATGCCTGCACACTGCCGACGCCGATGATGAACATCCTGAACGGTGGCGCCCATGCCGACAACAATGTTGACTTTCAGGAATTCATGATTATGCCCGCCGGAGCAGACAGCTTTGCCGAAGCGCTGCGCTGGGGCGCGGAGGTTTTTCACACACTGAAGAGCGTGTTGAAAGCCAAGGGACTGAACACCAGCGTGGGCGATGAAGGCGGGTTTGCGCCCTCGCTCAAATCCAATACCGAAGCCATCGAGCTGGTGTTGGAGGCTATTACCCAAGCAGGCTATAAGCCGGGAGAGGATATTTTTGTCGCGCTCGATCCGGCAGCGAGCGAGTTCTACGACAAAGAAAAAAAGAAATACGTTTTCAAAAAATCTGACAAGAGCGAACACACCAGCGAGCAGATGACCCGCTACTGGGAAAGCTGGATCAAGCAGTATCCGATCATCTCGCTGGAGGATGGTCTGGATGAGAACGATTGGGAAGGCTGGCAATTCCTGACCAAAACTCTGGGTGACCGCGTACAACTGGTGGGCGACGATATTTTTGTCACCAATACGGAACGCTTGCAGCGCGGTATTGACGAAGGTGTGGGCAACTCCATTTTGATTAAGGTGAATCAGATTGGAACGGTAAGCGAAACGATGGAGTGCATCGACCTGGCGCGCCGCTACGGCTACACGTCGATCATCTCTCATCGCAGCGGAGAGACAGAAGACGCCTTCATCGCCGATTTTGCCGTGGCCACCGGCGCTGGACAGATCAAGACCGGATCGCTCTCGCGCACCGACCGCATCGCCAAGTACAACCAGTTGCTTCGCATCGAAGAAGAGTTGGGCCAGGCCGCGCAGTTTCTCGGCTTGGAGTCTGTTAACTTCGGCGAGTAACGTAGCGTAGTAAAGCCGACCAGTCGACCGCTTTTGCGGACGGCTGGTCGCGCCAGATTATTCTCCGGTGAAGGGATAGCCCTTCGTGACCCAATCCCGGTCAAAGTTGGTCGGCAGCATCAGCACTTTTACATGCGTGAACCCCATCTGCGTCAGCAGGTCATAGGCTGGCCGGACGTTGGGGCATTTTCCTATCGGACAACAGCCGCAATAGATGTAAATTTCCCTCGCCTTGGGCAAACGCGACACTGCGGCCTGCAAACGATCCAGTCCGTCCTGCCGGAATGCGGGGCCGACAAAAATCGCGCCAGGAATGTGCTTGCTGCGATACAGCGTATCAAACCCAATTTGAAGGATTATGGGCGGGAGGCGACCTTTTTCTTTCAGTCGCGCCACTAACGCCGACGGTTGAATTACCTGGGATGAAGACCATCCACCCGCCATCTGCGCACAGGCGCTGCCGCTGGGGATCAGTCCCACAGCCACCACGCCGAAGACCATTTTCAGGAAACGCTGTTTACGCCACACGCTCAACCTCCGGTTGCTCCGCACGCCATGAGTCTATATCATTTTTTTAGTTGGGATGAGTGACAATCGTACGAAATTATTCCAAACTCTTCGATTTCTCGACTCGCCTGTGGCTCGCTCAGGGCGGGTTTCCGCTGCGCTTCAAATGACAATTTATTTGCGAGCAACCAAAGCTTTCAGTTCCAGATCAAGGAAGTTGTATGCCGAAGAATAAACCGCTCGTCCTGGCCATTCTCGATGGCTGGGGATACCGTCCAGAGATCTTTGCCAATGCCATTGCGCAAGCGCGCAAGCCCAACTATGATCGCCTGCTGGCGGAGTTTCCCAATACGCTGCTGCACGCCTCCGATCATTTCGTCGGCCTGCCGGATGGACAGATGGGCAACAGCGAAGTTGGGCATCTCAACATCGGCGCGGGCCGCGTGGTTCACATGGACATCACGCGGATCGACGCGGCGATTGCTGACGGCAGCTTCTTTGAGCATCCTGTGCTGGTCGATGCGATGCGCTACGCCGCGTCGAAGGGGCGCAAGGCGCATCTGTTCGGATTACTCTCCGACGGCGGCGTTCATTCGCATCAGCGACATTTGTATGCGCTGCTGAAACTGGCGAAGAAGGAGCAGCTATCGCAGGTCTTTGTCCACGCCTTTCTGGATGGTCGCGACACGCTGCCCACCAACGGCGCGGGCTATTTGGAGCAGCTCCAGCAGCAGATGCGCGCGTATGGCGTGGGTGCGATTGCCTCTGTCTCCGGGCGCTACTACGCGATGGATCGCGACCGACGCTGGGAGCGAGAGGCCAAGACCTTCGACGCGATGGTGAAGGGACAGGCCGAAGGAGGCATCCACGCCGATCCCGTGGCGCATCTGCGCGCCTGCTACAACAATGGCGTTACCGATGAGTTTGTTATTCCCTACGTCTGCGCCGACGCGAAAGGAAAGCCCGTCGCCACCATTGGCGATGAAGACGTTTGTATCTGCTTCAACTATCGCGCCGATCGCGCGCGGCAGATCACGCGGGTGCTGGCGCGCAACAGCGGCCTGACCGCGCAGCAAGGCCGCGACCTTCCCGGCGCGGACGATCTGGACGCGGCCATTCCGCGCAACATCATTCCCAACAATTTGCATTATGTGTGCATGACGCAGTACGACAAACTCTTCACGCTGCCCGTAGTTATTCCGCCGGAGTCGATGGACAACCTGCTGGCCAATCTGCTGGCGCAGGCCAACCTTCGCAACCTGCGCGTGGCGGAGACGGAAAAGTACGCGCATGTGACTTACTTCTTCAACGGCGGCATTGAGAAGCCATTCCCCGGCGAAGACCGTGAATTGGTTCCATCACAAAAGGTCGCCACCTACGATCTTGCCCCGGAGATGAGCGCCAGCGGCATCGCCGATGCCGTCATCAAAGCCGTCGCGGACACAGCCTTCGACGTGGTGGTGGTCAACTTTGCCAATGCAGATATGGTGGGTCACTCCGGCAAGCTGGAGCCGACCATTCGCGGCGTGGAGACCGTCGATGCCTGCTTGGGACGCCTCTATCAGGCCATCCGGCAGCACGGAGGCGCGATGTTGGTGACTGCCGACCACGGCAATGCGGAGATGATGATCGATCCGGTAACGGGCGGCCCACACACCGCGCATACCACCAATCCGGTTCCGTTTATTTTGGTGACAGAGGCGGCAAAAAAGTTGGGCGCGCGGAGTGATGGTTCGCTGCGCGATATTTCGCCTACGATTCTGGAGATGCTCCACCTTCCGCAGCCCAAAGACATGACGGGATCCTCGCTGGTGGTGCGACCGAAACCATAAACGCTGGATTCCGCTTTCCATGTGTTTTTCGCGCAGGAGTCGTCCGTCTATTTTTGTTTTTCCGTGAGCGCGGCCCACCGCGCATAGAGTTGATCCACGGCATCCTGCGCTCGATCCAGTTGCGCGTGCGCCGCCAGCAAGCGCGCTCCATCGCTGGCAATGGAGGGATTCTCCAACGCAACGCGGGCCTCGTGGAGAATCTCTTCCGCTGCGGCAACCTTGTCTTCAATGCCAGCAAATTCGCGCGCTTCCAGATAGGAGAGCTTTGTTTTTGCTCCCTTTTTCGTGGACGCGCCGCCAGCGCGAGATTTGGACTGCGTGGAACGTTCCGCGTCGATATCTCGCTGCTCGGCCTGCCAAACATCCCATTGCGAGTAATCCGCGAAACGCTCTGCTCCGCCGTTGCCATCCAGTCCCAGCACGACGGTGGAAACACGATCCAGCATGTAGCGATCATGCGTAATCAACACCAACGCTCCGGGATATTCCAGCAGACTCTCTTCCAGAATCTCCAGTGTCGGGATGTCCAGATCATTAGTAGGCTCATCGAGCAACAGCAAATCCGCAGGTTGCAGCATCAGCTTGGCAATTAGAACGCGGGCGCGCTCGCCGCCAGAGAGATTTTTTACCGGCTGATTCAACTGCTCACTGGTAAATAAAAATTTTGATGCCCAGCTTGCCACATGCACCACGCGCCCCTGATAGACCACAGAATCGCTATCGGGAGCCAGCGCGCGCCGCAGCGTCAGCGACTCGTCGAGTTCGCGGGTCTGATCCAGATACACCACGCGGAGCGCATCCGCCTTGCGAATGGTGCCTGCCGTGGGCTGTGCCTCGCCCAGCAACAAACGCAGCAGCGTTGTCTTGCCGCTGCCGTTGGCTCCTACCAGTCCGACGCGCATCCCCGCTGTGATTGGGAAATTTATATTTTGAAACAGCGTGCGATTTCCAATGGTGTATGTTACCCCGTCCAGTTCCACTAGGCGCTTGGTCTGCCGTTCGCTGGCGGAAAATTCAATTCCCGCGCTCGCCGTTCGCGACCGTGACCGCATCTCCGCAAGTTCGCCGATCATGGCATGTGCCGTGTCGATGCGGGCCTTGGCCTTGGTGGCGCGCGCCTTGGGGCCGCGACGCAGCCATTCCATTTCCGTGTGTACACGGTTGGTCAGCGCATCCTGCTGCTTGCTTTGCGCCAGCAGAAAAGCCTCTTTTTTCTCCAGGAACTCGCTGTATTTTCCGCGCACGCGCAGCACGCCGTCGGGATAGGCCCGATTCAGCTCCACCATTTCCAACGCAACATTTTCCAGAAAATAGCGATCATGGCTGACAAAGACGCAGGCAAACGGAGCTTGATTCAGCAACTCCTCCAGCCATTGAATGCCCGACAAATCGAGATGGTTGGTTGGCTCATCCAGCAGCAGAACGTCAGGCAACTCCACCATCGCCTCGGCGATTGCCAGCCGCTTGCGCCAGCCGCCGGAGAGCGTTGCCGCCTCCTGCTCGAAGTCCTCAAATCCCGTGCGCCCCAGGGTCTCGGCAATGCGCGCCTCCCATTCTCGCTCGTGAACTTTGATCCTTCGCAGCGCGTTGCTCAGGACTTCGCGCACGCTTTGGCCAGCGGCAAACTCCGACTCCTGCGCGACAAAACTCACGCGAGCCAGCTTGCGCATGGCAACCTCGCCAGCATCGGGATCAATGCGTCCGGCAAGCATTCCAATCAGCGTGGATTTACCGGAGCCGTTCGGCCCGATCAGGCCAATACGATCTCCTTGCGAGACAGTGAAGGATACATTACGAAATAATGGCTGCGCTCCAAATCGGATGGAGAGGCCCTGTGCATTGAGAATGGGAGGCAAGATAAATCTTTCTTCGGAAAGAATGTCTATCTGAAGTGTACCAAGCAGCGCGATTATTTTTCCCCGAAAGACTTCTCTGTGTCATGTTTCCAGAATATCTGCGGTCAGCACACCCTCCCCTGCCGTTGCGCGCGCCTTGGCTTGCCTTGCAACACGGTTGTGCTTCACGCCGGAATCCGTCACAATCAATATAGATTTCTGGCAATAAACGCTACTTCAGTGTGCCCATACAAATGAAAAAAACAGCCCTCATCATAGGCGCGGGGCCAGCAGGCCTGACTGCGGCTCTCGAACTACTCCGCCGCTCCGACGTTCACCCGGTCATCTTGGAAGCCAGCGATGAAATCGGCGGCATCTCGCGCACTATTCGCTATAAAGGCAACCGCATGGACATTGGCGGGCATCGCTTTTTCTCCAAGTCCGACCGCGTGATGGAATGGTGGTTGGAACTGATGCCTGCGGCTCTCGCAGAAGGCGATGGCGCGATGGTTCCGATCAGCTACCAGAATAAGCAACGCACCGTTGCCGCCAGAAAGAGTGGCTCCGCCAGCATTGACGATGATCTGGTGATGTTGGTGCGTCCGCGCAAAAGTCGGATTTATTTTTTGCGACAATTTTTCGATTATCCCATCAAGCTGACAGGCGATACGCTGCGTGGCCTGGGCGTGATCCGCACCTGCAAGGTTGGCATCAGCTACCTTGCCTCCAAAATAGCGCCGCGCAAGCCAGAAAACTCTCTTGAAGATTTCGTGGTGAACCGCTTTGGCAAAGAACTCTATCGACTCTTCTTCGAGTCCTACACCGAAAAAGTATGGGGCGTACATCCGCGGCACATCAGCGCCGAGTGGGGCGCGCAGCGCATCAAAGGATTGTCGCTCACCAGCGCGGTGCGCCATTTTATCAAGCAGGCATTTTCCAAAAAGAAAACAGGGAGTGGCGACCTGAGCCAGAAGGGTGTCGAGACCTCGCTGATCGAGAGATTTCTCTATCCGAAGTTTGGACCAGGACAACTGTGGGAGCATGTTGCCTCGCTGGTCACGGAGCGCGGCGGAGAGCTGCACAAAAATATGCGCGTAACGCAGCTCAAGACAGCAGGCAACCAGATTGTCAAGGTCGAAGCCACGGATGCCAGCGGACAAACGCACACCTACAAGGCGGACTACGTCATCTCCACGATGCCGATCCAGCATCTGATTCGTAGCTTGCAATGCGAGGTTCCGCAAGAGGTAATTGAGGTCAGCGAGGGGTTGATCTATCGCGACTTTATTACCGTGGGTCTGCTCGTAAATCGCTTGCTGGTCACGGAGCCAGATGGCAGCCCACTGCGCGATACATGGATTTACATTCAGGAACCGGATGTGAAGGTTGGGCGACTGCAAATCTTCAATAACTGGAGTCCCTGGATGGTCGCCGATCCGTCAAAAATGTGGATTGGCTTGGAGTATTTCTGCAACGATACCGATGATCTGTGGAAGATGCCCGATGCAGAGATTCGAGAATTTGCCATCACGGAGATGGAGAAGATCGGAATGTTGCTGCGCAGCGATGTACTGGATGGTCATGTCGTGCGCGTTCCAAAGACCTACCCGGCATACTTTGGAACCTACAGCCAGTTCCCTGTCATTCAAAAATTCACCGACCAGTTTGCAAATTTATTCCTAGTGGGTCGGAATGGAATGCACAAGT
>DAHXNK010000158.1 GCA_027365415.1 Acidobacteriaceae bacterium | reverse complement strand
GATTGAGCCATTGATAAGCAGCGACATAATCTTTCGGCACGCCGGCGCCGTAGTCATAGTCCAGGCCCAGGGCGAGCTGTCCCCCGGCATCCCCTTGCTCGGCGGCTTGCCGAAACCACCGGAGCGATTCCTTATAATCCTGCGGCACGCCCAGCCCGCGCAAATAGTGAACCCCGAGAACTCTCTCCGCGACCGCATCCCCCTGCTCGGCGGCGAGCCGATACCAATGCATCGCCTCCTTCTCGTCCTTCGCGACCCCGAGGCCGAGGCCGTAAAGCCGGCCGAGATTGACCTCCGCTTTCATTTGACCCTGTTCGGCGGCGAGGCGGTACCAGTGCGCGGCCTCCTTGTAGTCCCGTTGCACGCCCTGGCCGGCATCGTAGAGATACCCAAGACCGCTCTGCGCCGACGCATTGCCTTGCGCGGCGGCGAGGCGATACCAATGCGCGGCCTCTTTGTAATCCTGCGGTACACCCTCGCCGTGAAAATAATGAAACCCGAGACCATACTGCGCCCACGCATCCCCTTGTTCGGCGGCAAGGCGATACCAGTGCGCGGCCTCCTTGAAATCCTGCGGCACGCCCTGGCCGCGATCATAGAGAGTCCCGAGATCAACCTGTGCCGGCGCATATCCTTGCTCGGCGGCAAGGCGGAATAGCCGCGCTGCCGCCTTGTCATCCTGCGGCACGCCATGGCCGACGAGGTATTGCAATC
>DAHXNK010000157.1 GCA_027365415.1 Acidobacteriaceae bacterium | reverse complement strand
ACCAATTGCAGGCGATTCCCGGCATCGGCGATGTTTATGCCAAAAAGATCATTGCTGGCCGACCCTACGCGACCAAGAACCAGCTGGTAACGAAAGGCATTCTCCCGCGCGGCGTGTATGACAAGATCAAGGACCGGATCATCGCGCACCATGTGAAGAAGTAAGCAGCAAAAGATCATCGGGACCGTGCAGCCGTCTGGCTGCGTCGCCAGCAAACCAGCCGCCTGCGTAGAAATTTCCGTGGGCAGCTGGCTTTCGGATGGCGCACACGGGTCAGTTTTACCTCATAAAAGAATTGACGGCAGGTTTTGATCCCGTTATATCCTCTATACAGCCTTGGTGTTCGGGAAGCGCGGTGCAACTCCGCCACTACCCCGTAACTGTAAGCGCGGAGAACAGGGCACGGCAGTATGCAGCCACTGGACGCTATTGTCTGGGAAGGTAGCCTGAGTTTGTAGACGCGTGAGTCAGGAGACCGGCCAGGGTCTTCTTGCTGTCTTTCGGCTTCGATGGGAGGACCGAAGGGGCGCGCTGTCTGTCGCTGAGAGCGGCGGACTTTCGCATTCCCCGAGTATTGCGGTTGAAAGCTGCCGGTAGTCTTTGGCCTCTATTGATTGGCGCGAAGATCCCGGCGGTGGCAGGTGTCTGCTCGCATTTATTGGCGGCAGGTGTAAAGGAACATAACAATCTGCGTGAAGTGTTCGGGAAGCGCGGT
>DAHXNK010000156.1 GCA_027365415.1 Acidobacteriaceae bacterium | reverse complement strand
ACGCGCTGGAAGGCGCTGCGACAGAGATCATTCGCTTCTATCTACATGTGCTTGTCGGCCCAGTGTAGCATTATTTTCTGCGATTTATTCTTCTGCGTTTTTTGCGTGTGGCGCAATTTGAAAGGTCATCCCTCAGGGGCTGAAGCCCGTCCCCTTCACCGCGAGGAAATCTTTGCACGCGTCTGTGTTTTGAAGGGGCGCGGCTTCAGCCGCGCCGTACATGCAGCACACGCAACGGGACTCAGCCTATGAGGGATGGCTCCCTCAACGGCACCCACAGTTTTTGTGTCTTACCCGGCTGGCTCTCCGAATCGTGAGACTTGGAGCGCAGTGCCGACGTTGCTTACATCGGCATTCCGTCCTTCATGCCGCCCATGGTTCCGCCTGTCCGCTTGACCGTTTCCACGACGAAGCCCTTTTTGCTGATATCCACGACGACATCGACCTGCACGTTGTAGCCGTAGTCATGCTTGACGGAATCAGGATTGTCGATGGCCCAGACCTTCCCCTGCGCATCGACGAAGACGGGGCGATTTCCATTTTCGATGCATTGTTTGACGCAGCCTATACCGTTGTCCATGTGCATGGAGCCGCACTTGGAATCGCTAATATAGCCCGTCATTTTTTGGGTTTTCGCGGTTTGAGCCGCGCTCAATACCGCCATGCTGCCGAATGCCAGTGCCAGTGCAATACGTTTCATGGGATTCACTCCAGTGCATAGTTCGTCCGTAAAAGAC
>DAHXNK010000155.1 GCA_027365415.1 Acidobacteriaceae bacterium | reverse complement strand
AGGAGTTCAGGGTCGCGTAGCCATGGATCCAGAGCACATCGAAGTTTCCCTGGCTCAAACTGCTGAATATCCCGTGATTCAGAGGACGAAAGAAGGAGATGGTGTCGCTATCCAGCAGACGCGGTAGAACTTCATGTCGGTAGCCACCGAGCAGCGGCACGTCCCACTCCACGGCAATGCCGAAGCCTGCGTCGCGGTAACTGCGAAGCGAAAAGTCCGAGGTGTAGAAGACCGTCAGATCCAGGCCCGGCTGCCGGGCCAGATGGCGCAGCAGAGGCGATTGGTACTGGATGGGATGGCTAAGAAGGTACGCGACTCGCAACATGACTTTCAGCAGATCGTACGACTGGTGATGGTTCAGGCTGTTTGGAATGTTCCACGACTGCCTGGAGTCCCAATTCAAAGCCCGTTACAGCAATGGAATGAGATATACGAGACCGATTGCAATTCCAACTCCACCGCCCTTGATGGCTGCTTTGATTGCGCTGGTCGGGACCAGCACAATGTCGTCGCTCTGCAAGACAGGATCGGGCGCCTTTCCTTTCAATATTTTTCCAAGGTTCACTGGGATCTCATGTCGTGTGGCACCAATGGTGCGGATGATGCGCGTATCGCCTAACTCGGCCTGGTAGCCAGCGCCGCCGCCCAACGTGACTGCCTGCATCAGCGTCATGGGCGTATTGGGGGAAATCGGGAATGCACCCGCGTGCATCACGGCACCTTCAATGTAGACGACGCCG
>DAHXNK010000154.1 GCA_027365415.1 Acidobacteriaceae bacterium | reverse complement strand
GCCATCGCCGCATCCACTGAAAAGCGCAGCGCCATCCGCCGTTGAGGACGGGCGTGACCGCCGCCACCGTCACGTGGACTGGACAATCTTCGCCGTTGCTGCTAAAGTGACGGTATGACATCGCAGAAAAAATTACTGTTTGAATGGGTCCGCATGGGCGACATCGCTGGCGTCAAAGCCGCGCTGGCTTCCGGTGCCAACATCCATGCCAATGATGACTTGGCCCTGCGCCAGGCTGCCCACAATGGCCATGCCGAAATCGTTAGCCTGCTGCTGGCTGCCGGCGCCAACCCGGTCATTGCATTGGAAAACACACACCAAGCTGATCGGGGTGATGTGGTGACCACGCTCGATGCCTGTGCAGCTGCGCTGACCTCAGCGCAGCGTGCCGCGTTATTGGATGCTTCGCGCCCAGGCGAGTTGGTCCAGTTACGCGCCATCGCCGCATCCACTGAAAAGCGCGGCGCCGTACGCCGTTGAACCCATAGCGTCTCGCCGCGATCGCCATGTGCCCTGGACACCATTCGCTGTTGCTGCTAGCATGACGGGCATGACCACGAAAGAAAAAGCGCTGATTGAATCTGCCGTCATTGGCGGCATTGATGGTATCAAGGCCGCGCTGGCTGCCGGCGCCAATGTTCATGCCGATCACGACGACGCCCTGCGTGATGCAGCCTTTCGGGGGCATGCCGAAATTGTCAACCTGCTGCTTGCTGCCGGCGCCAACATCCACGCCATCGATGACGATG
>DAHXNK010000153.1 GCA_027365415.1 Acidobacteriaceae bacterium | reverse complement strand
CCACCTGAAAGCTCAACTCCGGGATGTGACGCTTGCCGAGCCGCTCCAGTAGCTCATGTCGAATGTGTCCGCGTGCTGCCTCCAGAGCTTCCAGCGTCTCTTTTTCGGCCTCTGCACCGCCGTCCACGGCCAGAAAGATTCTGGCCGATCTGCCTCCGGGAGCCAGCAGCACTTCACTCACATAGGTAAAGTGGATGCGGGGATCGCTCAACTCGCCTTCAATCATGGAGCTGATCTCTTCTCGCAGCGTCTCCGCCATGCGATCTTTCTGGTGTTTTTTTGCGCGATCTACGGGCATAGCCAACCTGACTTGGGAGCAACGATAGTTCCGTCCAGAAAAATGGACGGTAAACAGGTGAGGATACCAAATTCTTCGGCGGCGCGTGGGCTTTTGGGATCGTAGATTTCCAGAAAAGGTGATTGAATAGTAGGAGCATTCTCATCCCACTCAAGCCAACAGCGGGCTTGAATGGGGCACCTGTGAGATTTCAAGAGGTTGTCCATTCGAACTGAACCGGAGAAGCTGATTGTGACGAGCAATCTGTTTCAAAGGAGAAGAACGAATGGACATTCATAAGAATGCCCGATTGACGCTTCGCAGTCGAGAGGATTTAGCCAGATTTGTTCTTGAGCAGGGGTTCACGCGGAAGGCGGCCGCGGCCGCCTTCCGCGTCAGCCCCAAGACGGTGGCCAAGTGGGTGGGCCGCTTCCAGCGGGATGGGCCAGCGGGGTTGAGAGATCGCAGTTCGCGTCCGCACCGCA
>DAHXNK010000152.1 GCA_027365415.1 Acidobacteriaceae bacterium | reverse complement strand
GTACTTCTGCATCATTGCCTGATCCTGACTGCACCCGGGGCCACCGCAAGGCAGGCCCTCGCCACTCTGAAAGCGCATTGGCCACAGCGGCATCCACGATTTCAGCATATCCGCATGCGCGGGATTTACGGAGGCAGAGTCGAAGCGCGGCAGCGTGCCGTTCCACACCGTCAAATTCACGGGAATCGACGCGCTAACGCCATTGCCGGAGACCGTCACGGTTCCTGTGTACGTCCCAGCCGTCTGCCCCGCCGGGATGGTAACATCCACCCACACCGCCTGCGTCGTCCCCGGCTGCACATTGAAAGGCGTAGCTACCGCCGGAGTTCCCGTGTCATAGGGATCGTAAAACGGGATCAACGGGTCAGGCATGTCACCACTGATGTTCATAGCCGCAGTGGTTCCCCACCCCTGCGTGAACGGGTTTGTGTAGGTATACGGGATGTAGCCCTCCAGATAGCGGAGGACATTGGAGGTTTGCGTGTTATCTGAGGTCAGCGTTGTTCCCGGCCCAGACAGGGGTGTGACATCCACCGAGACCCCGGTAAGAGCGGATGAATTCACGCTGCTCGGCGCGGCGGTAATGAAGACCTGGAAGGAGACCGTCTCGCGTCCCGCTCCGGCTACGGAAATCTCCGGCGTGCCCGACGACGAACACGACCAGACCGGATTCAACTCCGTCATCGACTGCGGATGCTGCTGGTACCCCCACGGATTGAAGTAGCCGTCATCCGTGTAGGTCGGAATGCTTGGCTGGTTCGTC
>DAHXNK010000151.1 GCA_027365415.1 Acidobacteriaceae bacterium | reverse complement strand
CGACTCAGCCTGCCGGGTCGGTTCGATCTCGAGCGAGATCAATTTTCCTTGTGTTTGCTGTGCGGCGCTGGCCAGTGCAATGGTGGAGATGCCGCTCGAGCCACCCACTTCTACCAGTGTTCCTGCACCCATGCCAACGGCGAGAGCATGGAGAAATTCCGCGCTGATCGGGGCCAGATTGCGATGGCGATGGGCGATAGGCAGGTGCTCTGCGTCCTGAGCGATTTTTCTTTTCCAGAGCCGGTCGATCTCGGCGCGCTGCGTGTCGTTGATCATGGCAATCCCTCCTGTTGCAAAGGTACACTTCACATATGAGCATCGAATGGTTGCGATGGATCGTCGCGCGTGATAATTTTAGTTCTGTGTCTGACGGGCGCAGAGTCACGCGTTCCCGCATCGGAATTGGTTACGGGCTGGCGTAGCTCAGCTGGTAGAGCATCTGATTTGTAATCAGAGGGTCGGGGGTTCAAGTCCCTTCGCCAGCTCCAGCAGATGGTTGCCCGCCAATCCGAATGCGACGTTCGCTACAAACTGCCAGACACGGCAATCGGCGCCGGCACTTCGGGTACTGATTGCGAAAGGTTCGGTTCCGTCTCTTGTGGCCGCGTCTCCTGCCAGAAAGTCTGCCTCAGAAAAGCCGAAAGCTGGCCGAGGTGTGTCGGATTTTTTTCGATGCGAAGGATAATTTCCCAGGACAGTCTCTTGGATTCAGGAGCGAGGACGACGAGGATGGAAGCATGTGCACAGGTGGCCGAGCGGTTAAT
>DAHXNK010000150.1 GCA_027365415.1 Acidobacteriaceae bacterium | reverse complement strand
GATTTGTCTTTCCTGATCGCGGTAAAGGTCCGCGGTCTGCTCGGTTGTGGATCTTGTGCTGTCCAGGCGCCAGCGGCGCTTTTGACCGCGTTCAAACAGCCGCGACACTTGAGCGCTGTACGCGTAAGGTGTATTTGAGTTTGCCGAGTTCGTGATGTTGCTGCCATACAGAGTGAAATACGGATTCTGCCGCACGCCTGCCTGTATTTCCTGGGCTTTTACTGAAAGCACATTCTGCTCGGCGGAGAGCAGCGTCGGGTTCTTGGCACGCGCAATTTCGATAACCTGCTGCAGTGTCAGTGGTGTGGAGGGGACCCGCTGGCCATATAGCTGGACAGCACAACACGCCAGCAAAAATATTCCCAGCGTATAACTACGAACTGTGCGGTAAGCGAGTTGAAGTCCACAATTCCCGAGGGCCACAAGATTCGTTCGGATAGACACTTGCATGCCAGCCACTGGATCGAATATGCGGCGCTGTTGCACGATTTTGTAAAGGAGTAAGCTCAATTTTCGAATTCTCCCTCGGGAGATGGAAGAACGTCATGGTCCCTTGCGATCCATACATACAGCGTAGGCAGCAGGAAGATGCTCATCACCAGATCGGCAATCAGTCCGCCGACAATCACGATGGCAAAGGGGCGTTGCGAGTCCGAACCGATGCCGTGCGACATGGCCGCTGGAAGCAATCCCAAGGTGGCCACCAGCATGGTCATCATGATGGGGCGTAACCGTAGTACTGCGCCTTCGACAGCTGACTCTTCGATTGAATGCCCACGTACC
>DAHXNK010000014.1 GCA_027365415.1 Acidobacteriaceae bacterium | reverse complement strand
ACATTCAAACTTTGACCCGCCTGCATGGAGAGATGGCCGAGTGGCTGAAGGCGCACGCTTGGAAAGCGTGTTTACCGCAAGGTAACGTGGGTTCGAATCCCACTCTCTCCGCCAGCTTTATATTCCACACTCTCCAGTACGATCCAGAAATCCTAGGAAAATTGTCATCATGGCTGCATTGGCTCCGGCAATTGTTCTTCAAGCTAGTGTTTCGCGGCTTTCCATCCAGCTTCGGCCTCGGCAGGCAGACGACGGGCTTCTTCTCGGCGACGGCTAGCTTCGGTGGCGATAGTTTTCTGGATGTCCATTTTGGGGAACTGGAATTGGCACGTTGGCAAGTTCAGGGTTGGTAATCACCGGATTGTTTGATCCCGCCATTTGCCCGTTGCAACATTATGAGATAGGCAAATTTTCCGGCACAGGACGTACCAAAGGTAATCGCGTATGCGGTGTCTGGACTGTGGATACAATGGGCTGGGGGTTTTGTGCCCTATCTGTGCCCTTTTCGAGAACCGAAAAGAGTGCATGTTATTGAGAATGTGGTAGGCACGAGGAGACTCGAACTCCTGACCTCTACCGTGTCAAGGTAGCGCTCTAACCAACTGAGCTACGCGCCTACAGCGATAGTTCGATTGTAATGGCTGGAGTGCAGCGGGGGCAAACCTTGCGCTGCGCGTCCATCGGAAATTTGTTGCCCGGTGTAACCACTGCGTAGAACATTGCGCTATCCTGCCCAAGACCCTCCCTACCAGCAACAGGAGATGCCGCAGCCCGTTGAGAGATACAGTTTGCATACCTAAGGGGGGTATGCTATAAAAACTACGAGCCTCTGCGTTCCGGCGGCCAGAAACGGAGGGGGAAATCATGCGCTTGATATCGACGACTCTGATTGCGCCACGTCGTCTTTCATATCTCCAGAATGTTCGGAGTCTCCCTTATCCGAAGCTGACGCCCCCTTTGAAACTGGCAAAGCGCAGCATTCCGGTTCTTGCCTGCCGTTGGGTCGCGACTGGCGATGTCCGTCTCCCAGTTGTCTGCCTCTGGCGGGCCGTGGCGAACGATACGGAAGAATCCGCGCCAAGCGAAGGCTCCATCGAAGCGTCGATAGAATGCTCCCGATGCGCCTAATCGTCACGCGCCTGATCTTCACGTTCTGACTTGCACACTCGGCACATAAGATTCCGTGTCGCGTTCATCTCTCTGCAACAAAGTTAACGTTTCCTAGGATAGAGAAGTTTTTATGTTCCCGTGCCTGCTTGGACTCTTAGTTTTGCATCCTCTGTTGGGGATGCCCACATCGCTCGACCAGAACGTTGCTTCCACGCAGCCTTCGTACCCGCCTGCCGTCACGCAGCAAGCCGCGCTGCCGTCTGCGCCGTGTCCGCAAACTTCGGATACGCAGATCGCTGTGAACATCGCGTCCGGCTACAACATGCCGCGCAGTTACGGCTGGCTGAGCAATAACTGGATGAGGGATAGCTGGTTTGACGACCCACAGGGCCGCGGCGCGGATGGAACCGAAGTGCCGTCCGAAGATGTATCTCCTCACGCAGCACCGTTCGCGCCGATAATCACCTTCTTCCCGCATCCTGACAGCACGCGCTACTGGATTAGCGGGCAGGAAAACACCATCTATCAGATGCATCCAAATTTTCACTCGCCCTATCAGGGAACCAACAGCTTTACTGCTCCGTTCCAGTACAAGGCATCCGAGGTGGCCACGCTGATGCTGGCCTATCAGCTTCGTCCCGCGCCACGGTATGAAACCGACTTGATCTACGACGAGGAAAATGCCGGTGGACGCGGACTCAGCCAGGCCCTTGGGCTGGGCGGATTCACCAATCTGGATGTGGTTCGCAATCCCAACCTGAGCATCCTGCCCTATACCGCGCGCGCCGAGTGGCATCAGACGATTGGATTTACCAACGAAACCGTTTCGCAGGCGCGAGGGCCGCTGGCGCTGGCCACGCAGGTTCCCGTTCGCAGGCTGGATATTCGCGTGGGAAAAATGACGCTGCCGGATATCCTCGACATCAACTCTGTGTTGAGCGACAGTCATCTGCAATTTATGGATTGGAGCATCGATAACACCGGCGCATGGGATTATGCCGCTGACACACGCGGCTACACCTATGCCACGGCGCTGGAATATCAGGATCGCATCTGGGCCGTGCGCTATGCGATCGCGCTGATGCCGACCGTGGCCAACGGCATTACGCTCAGTTGGGATCTGCAAAACGCCCGTGGCCAAAATGCGGAGTTTGAATTGCGCAAGGGATTGATTCCTGGCCATGATGGTCGCATTCGTCTGCTGGCCTACGGCAACAATGCCCACATGGGGCTGTATCGAACCGCGGTCAACAACTATCTGGCTGGTCTGACACCGACGCCGGAGATTACTTCGGTCGAGCATTACGGCGCGCTGAAATATGGTTTTGGCGTGAATGTCGAGCAGGTTGTCACGCGGGATTTTGCGCTCGGTGGCCGTTTCGGATGGAACGAGGGCCAGCATGAATCCTATGCCTATACGGAGGTGGATCAGACCTTTGTGCTGGGCGGACGCTATCTGGGAACCGCGTGGCATCGTCCGGCAGATAATATCGGCGTGTCCTTCAACACCAACGCCATCAAAAAGGATCATCAGAACTATCTCAAGTTGGGCGGGCTGGGATTTCTACTTGGCGATGGACGGCTGAACTATGCGCGTGAGGATATTGTGGAAGCCTACTACAACGTCCATGCGTGGAAGGGACTCTACTACGCGCTGGGAAACACCTTCATTGAGCATCCGGGCTACAACCAGGATCGCGGCCCCGTCGATGTGCAGACCGTGCGCATGCATCTGGATTTTTAGCAGCCGACTCGTCGTGTTGAGAGCGCCATCGTCGAGACGTGGAGTCATTATGGATGTGTTCTTCTCTTCCGAAAATCAAAAATCCGGTATGCTTCCGGTATACAGTTTTCTGGAAGGAGATGGTATGAAGATTGCAGCGAGCGTAACGGATTTAATTGGCGGAACTCCACTGGTTCGGTTGAACCGCGTGACGGCGGGATGCAACGCCACCGTGGTGGCCAAGTTGGAGAGTTCCAACCCGATGAGCAGCGTGAAAGATCGTATCGGGTTTGCCATGATTGAAGCGGCGGAGCGCGAGGGAAAGATTACGCCGGGAAAGACCGTGCTGATTGAGCCGACCAGCGGAAACACCGGTATTGGGCTGGCTTTTGTGGCGGCGGTAAAGGGCTATCGCCTCATTCTGACCATGCCGGAGACGATGAGCATCGAGCGTCGCATTCTGTTGCTGGCCTTTGGAGCGGAGCTGGTGCTGACACCGGGGCCAAATGGCGTGAAGGGGTCGATTCTCAAGGCGGAAGAACTTCTCCGCGAGATTCCCAATAGCTACATGTTGCAGCAGTTCAACAATCCAGCCAATCCAAAGATTCATCTGGAGACGACCGGGCCGGAGATTTGGAACGATACCGATGGCAAGGCCGACATTCTGGTGTCGGGCATCGGAACCGGCGGCACGCTGACTGGAGTGAGCGAGTACATCAAGGCCAAGAAGCCGACATTTCGCGCCATTGCGGTGGAACCAGCGGACAGCGCCGTGCTCTCTGGCAACAAGCCGGGGCCGCATAAAATCCAGGGTCTCGGTGCGGGCTTTGTACCCAAGGTACTCAAGACAGAATTGATTGACGAGATCATCCCCGTCACCAACGACGATGCCATTGCAATGGCGCGTCGTCTGCCTAAAGAAGAGGGTCTGCTGGTGGGCATCTCTTCTGGTGCGGCCATCCATGCCGCGCTTCAGGTGGCGCACCGCCCGGAGAGCGCGGGCAAGATGATTGTTGTAATCATTCCCAGCTTTGGCGAGCGCTATCTTTCCACCATATTGTTTGATGAGTTGCGTCAGGAAGCGCTGCACGCCAAGACCTCGCCTGTGACGGTATGAATCTGGTTGAATCCATTCGCGAGGACATACGATCCGTCTTCGAGCGCGACCCTGCGGCCACGTCTCTGGCAATGGTGCTGCTCTGCTATCCGGGGCTGCACGCGGTGTGGGCGCATCGCCTGCACCACTGGCTCTGGCGCAGGAACTGGAAGCTGGGGGCGCGGGTGCTTTCGCAGATCACGCGCTTCTGGACGGGAATTGAAATCCATCCGGGAGCGCAGATCGGGCGGCGATTGTTTATCGATCATGGGATCGGCGTGGTCATCGGCGAGACCTCCGTCATTGGCGACGATGTGACGCTCTACCAGGGCGTGACTCTCGGCGGCACCGGAAAAGACAAGGGCAAGCGGCATCCCACGCTGCTCGATGGCGTTTTTGTCGGCAACAATGCCAACATTCTTGGCAACATTACCATCGGAGAAAACTCTCGCGTGGGTGCCGGGTCAGTGGTGCTGCGCGACGTGCCGCCCGATTCAACCGTGGTGGGAGTTCCGGCGCACATCGTCTATCTTGGCGGCAAGCGGGTGTTGATTACCGATCCGCATGAAGTGAGCGACCCACTCTCAGACGTCATTGTTGCGCTGGCCGAGGAAGTGAAGCGGTTGGAGGCGCGTCTGGAGCGACTGGATGGAGAGTTGCAGCAGGCCACGCGACCAGAGGAACCGGCCAATGTGCTGGCGGCGGAGGACGCAGAGCGCGCCCAGTATCGCAGTCAGCAATTCGCGCGATCCGACTATGTGAGCATGGGCGAGGGCATCTGATCCACTCCGGCCTTTGCTACGGAATGCGCTCGAATTTATACCCCGCATCATGTAAAGCAGCGGAGATGGTTTGGATGTGCGCTGCGCCGCGAGCCTCCAGCGTAATGTCGATGACCGTATCTCCCAGATTTACGCCATAGTGGGCGCGGTTGTGTAGTGTTTCGACGATGTTTGCTTGCTGATCCGCCAGAATTTTTGTCAGTAGATGTAGTGCTCCGGGACGGTCAGAGAGATGCACGCGGATGCGCACGCGGCGGCCATCTTTGACCAATCCGCGTTCGATAATTCTTGCCAGCAGGCTCACGTCAATGTTGCCGCCACAGACCAGAACCGCCGTCCGCTGCGTCGTTAGTGAAGTTTTTTTGTGCAACAGCGCCGCCAGCGCGACGGCTCCGGCTCCCTCGGCTAAAGTTTTCTCTCGCTCCAGCAGAACCAGGATGGCACTGGCGATCTCTTCTTCATCGACTGTGACCATTTCATCGACGTAGCGCTGCACGAAGGGTAGGGTAAGATCGCCCGCTCGACGAACCGCGATGCCGTCGGCGATGGTGGCTTCCGCTGGCAGCGTGACGGGTTTGCCTGCCTTACATGCCGCTAACATGGAAGGCAGCCGCTCCGTCTGCACTCCAATGACGCGAATGGTCGGATTGCTCTCCTTGAGCGCGCCCGCCACGCCGCTAATCAGCCCGCCGCCGCCGATGGGAACCACAACGGCTTCCAAATCGGAAATCTGTTCGAGCAACTCCAGCCCAATTGTTCCCTGTCCGTGGATCACGGCCAGATCGTTGAAGGGATGGAGAAACGTCAAGCTCTGTTCTTTGCTGCGCCGCAAGGCTTCGTCGTAGGCCTCGTCGTAATTGGCTCCATGTAGGATAACGTCGGCGCCAAAGCCGCGCGTGGCTGACACTTTGACCAGAGGCGTCATCAGAGGCATGACAATTTGCGCGCGAATCTTGCGCTTTGTGGCATGATAGGCAACCGCTTGCGCATGATTGCCCGCGCTGGCGGCAACAATGCCCCGACGCTTTTCTTCCTCGGTGAGAAGAAGAATTTTGTTGAGCGCGCCGCGTTCCTTGAAGGCCCCGGTGCGTTGCAGGTTGTCCAGTTTTAGATAAATCTGCTGTCCTGTGATTCCAGACAAGTCTGCGGAATACTGGCAGGGCGTATAGCAGATGAAGTCGCGAATGCGCTCGCGCGCAAGTTGAACTTGGCTCAGCATGGCAGTAGCCTCCATCATAGTCCTCTATGGTTTACGAAAGTCTCCCTGGGGCGCGCTTACCTTTATGCTTGCGGGACAGTCCAACAGGCACAGGGATCTTTATTGGAAACTGCGGCATGATATTTACCCTATTTTGATCTGTATTGATCGGAAATGGGTCTATAATTGCGTAACTGCTCGGTTCTAATTACACGCTGGTAGATTCCAAAGGCTCCTCTGAGGTTATTTGCCTATGGCACTGAAAAACATATCTTGCATTTGGAAGGACGCTGCGTGCGTTGGAAAGTATCGCACGGGTGTTTCTCTCCATAGTCATACCAAGTGCTCCAAAGAGAAGATGCATTTTGTCCCGGCATTTACGCAACGCTGGCCCATGCTGCAACGCGCCCAGGAGCGGATGTGTCGAAAGTCCACGATTCCCGTCGATTTCTCGCGTGGCTATTGGACTCCCCCCCTGACTCCCAAGCAGGTGTTTGAGGCGGAGCGCGATCAGATTGAGAATACCCTTGGATTATCGAGTTTGGTCTCGCTGACAGATCATGACTCCATCGAGGCGCCGAGCCTGCTGCGATACGCAGAAGAAACGGCAGAGGTGCCCTTCTCCTTTGAGTGGAGCATCCCTTTCGGAGAAACAATCTTTCATCTTGGCATCCATAATTTGCCCAGCAACCGGGTGCCGGAGATATTTGCCGATCTTGCAGCGTTTACGCAAAAATCTTCAGATCGAACGATTACCGAACTGCTTGCGAGGCTGCATGAAATTCCAGAGGTACTGATTGTTTTCAACCACCCGTTTTGGAATATGTACGGGTTTGGGGTGGAGCAACACGCACAACATCTGGATGCGTTCCTGAAGAAGAATGTCGAATTTATTCATGCGTTTGAACTCAATGGAATGCGTCGGCAGGAAGAGAATAAAAAAGTTGTGCCACTGGCGGATCGTTGGCAGCGCCCTTTAATCTCTGGCGGGGATCGGCATGGTTGTGAGCCGAATGCCAATGTAAATCTGAGTAATGCGCGGAGCTTTGCCGAGTTTGTGCATGAAATCCGAGTCGAGCAACGCAGCCATGTTCTGTTTATGCAGCACTACACGGATCCGATGTGCGTGCGCGTCGTTCGCTCCGTTCTGGACACGATTCGCTATTACCCGGAACACCCCGTTGGCTCTCGTTCCTGGGACGAGCGCGTGTTTCACCCAGATGGCACAGAGAACGGCTACCAGCCACTTGCCGCTCTTTGGGATGCTCCCCCGACATACATGAAAAGCGCCTTTTCGTTTTTCCGCTTGGCGGAGTATACGACGGTGCAATGGGCGTTGAAGCGCGTATATGCCGATCCGATTGATGCGTATATGTTTCCGGAAAATGCATCCGGGGTCATGCTTTGAGGGCAGGGGGCGCGCGGGTCGCGTTTTTTCCTGATGCATACCATGAGATCGACGGAGTGGCCGTGTATGCCCGGCATTTTGAAGCGTTTGCAAAACAAAAGGATCTTCCATTTTTACTCGTTCACGCTGGTTCGCAGGATCAGATTGTCCAGAACGGTTCGGTTACAAGGGTGGAGTTGCGGCGCGGTTCGCTGACCTTTCCTCTGGACAAGGCACATGCCTTCGACCTGTTGTTCTCGCGGCACTATCGAAAAATTGCGGCGCTGCTCCAGGATTTCCATCCCGACGTGGTGCAAATTACCGGCCCAAGCGATGTCGGTATTCTGGGGGCCATGCTCGCGCATAGGTTACATCTTCCACTGGCGGCGTTCTGGCAAACCGATCTTCCCCGGTTCGCGGGAATGCGCGTCGCGCAGGCGCTTTCGTTTCTCCCTAGGTCTGTGGCGAGCGCCGCAGCGCGCTCCGCAGAGCGAGGCAGCTTTGCGATCACTACGCGCTTTTACAAAATCCCCAAGCTGGTGTTTGCGCCCACTCCGGAGATCATGGATACCCTTGCGAAAGCGACGGGAAGGCAGTGCCTGCGGATGGATCACGGTGTCGATATTGAAAAATTTTCTCCAGAATATAGAGATCGGCAAGCGGGGCCATTTATTATTGGATATGTTGGACGCTTGAGCGCGGAAAAAAACATTCGCTGGCTGGCGCGGCTGGAAGATCGTTTGCTGCAGGTAGGGCATCAGAATTTTCGGATTGTTGTGGTGGGCCAGGGAGCAGAGGCAGCATGGTTGCGCGAGAACATGCTGCATGTGGAACTCTGTGGCGTGCTTGCTGGCAGGGAATTGTCGCGTGCTTACGCCAATATGGATATTTTGGCGTTCCCTTCGGAGACAGATACCTTTGGTCTCGTCGTTCTGGAAGCGCTTGCATCGGGAGTGCCTGCGGTCGTCACCGCAAGCGGTGGGCCGAAGTTTACGGTGCAGCAGGGAATTACGGGATATGTCGCGAATACCTTTGACGAATTTGCCGCGTCTGTCATGGAGATGATGGCTCGGCCTGATGTTTTGACCTCCATGCGAGGATCCGCCCGCGAATATGCGCAATCAAATTCCTGGGAACACGTTTTTGAAAATATATATAGCGCTTATGATCGATATGGCGCTGCATTTGCTTCTACTGTCGAAAAAATTTAATTTGTAAGGGTTGCATGTCCATTCGCGGGTATTACGGGTTGTATTTCGCCATAGCTTTTCTTGTGTGCGTATTTTTTCTGCCGAGTCGCGGAATGGCACAATTCCCTCCTGCCAAGGTTGGCCCGCCGCCGCCGCCGCCCCTGACGCTCAATCAGGTGGTGGACAATCTGATTACAGAGAATGTAAAAAGATTTACCGCGCTTCAGGGATACCAGGGCAGGCGCACATACAAGATTGTCTATCATGGATTTTTGGGCGACTTACACGCCGAAATGGTGGTCGATCTGGACTACATTGCGCCTGACACCAAGAACTTCAAAATGATATCGGAGAGCGGATCAAAGTTTTTGGTGGATCACATTCTCAAGAAAGTGATCAGCGTGGAGGCGGAGTCGCAGCAAGCAAAAAATAGAAAAGCTCTGCTTCCCAACAGAGAAAATTACAACTTTACCCATCTCGAATACCAGCCAGCCAGCGATGGCTGCTCCTACGTTATCTCCGTTCAGCCCGTCGTTCCCAATAAGCTGTTATATCGCGGGCGGATATGGGTGAATGACAAGGACTTTGCGATCTGCCGTATCGAAGGATCTCCATCCAAGACTCCTTCATTTTGGATCACCAGCGGGGAGCTAACGCACAGCTACGTGAAGATCGGAGAATTCTGGTTCTCCAGTGAAGACAAGAGCGTTTCAATGATTCGCCTAGGGGGAACTGCAACTCTGACGATTCAATATGCGGATTATAAAATTCGTACCGCGAACGATACCGACAAGTCCTTTTCCCCCGTATCGCACAAGTAAGGCAAAAATCAGTAGTGGGTCAATTTGAGTCTGACTTGAGGAAGCTCTGATCAGGTTCCACTGCTATCCCTCAGGGGCTAAAGCCCGCTCTTATCTCAGGTGCTTACGGCGGGACTAAAGTCCCGCTCCTTCAAAACGCTGACTTGTTCAGCGATTTCTTGAAGGGGATGGGCTTCAGCCCGTCCGTAACTCCATAAAAATTAACGCGGACTTCAGCTCCTGAGGGTAGGCCTTTCAAATTGCCCACTACCCATTTTTTATGGACTTTTTTCAAGAAATGCCCGTATAATTTCTAAAATACTTCAATTGTGATGCGCGTCACGGGTAAGCCAGATGGACATCACATGTTCCTTGCGGCATCGCGTCGCCCACTGGCGGCATTCTGCGACCTTGTGGTTGCGGCAGTACAAATTTTTAGCTGGAGATAACTATGACTTCCTCCGTTCCTGCATGTTCTTGTGCGCGCTCGGCGGTGCGGCTGCCGCTTGGGTTGCTGGCGATGTTGACGCTGCTGTTCTGCGCCAGCGGCGTGGCGCGAGCGACGGAAGCGACACTGATTGGCGACACGTTTCTGAGTCCCTCGCGTCCGGTCAGCAACTTTGGCGCGCTCTCGAATCTCTATGTGGGCAATGGCAACACAGCGCTGTTGCAGTTCAATCTTTCCTCGCTGCCAGCGGGAACCACGGCCAGCCAGATTGCCAGCGCGACGCTCCGTGTTTACGTCAGCCGTATCTATGCTCCTGGCACCATTACGTTGCAGGCCGTTACCAGCGCATGGAATGAGATGAGCGCCACTTCGTCCGCTGCTCCCACACTGGGCGCGTCCAGCGGAACCTTCGGCGCCACGCAGGGGTATGCCTTCTACACTGTGGATGTGACGGCGCTGGTACAGGGCTGGGTGTCCACGCCATCCAGCAATGATGGTATCGCGCTCACTTCGTCCGCTGGGTCGGTGGTACTGGATTCCAAGGAAAATGATGCGACCGCACATCCGGCGCAACTGAATATCACACTGGCTGGCCCGCAGGGGCCGCAGGGATTGGTTGGCCCGCAAGGGCCAATCGGCCCAGTCGGGCCACAAGGCCCAATCGGGGCAATCGGCCCAGCCGGGCCACAAGGCCCAATCGGACTACAAGGCCCAATTGGAGCGACTGGCCCACAAGGCCCGCCCGTTACATTTAAGGGAAACTGGTCGAGTACGACGGCCTACGCGATTGGTGATTCGGTATTCTGTGCCGCCTGCTCCGTCGATGGCTCTAGCTACATCGCACTGAAAGCCAATACGGATATTGATCCCCCAACCGATGTGTCGGGATCGGGAGGCAATTGGTCGCTGCTGGCGCAGATCGGCGCGACGGGGCCACAAGGCCCGATTGGCCCGGAAGGGCCACAAGGCCCGGTTGGCGCGACCGGAGCCATGGGTGCGACGGGGCCACAAGGCCCGGTTGGCGCGACGGGAGCCACGGGTGCGACGGGGCCGCCCGTCAGCTTCAAGGGCGCATGGTCATCGGGGACGACTTACGCGTTGGGCGATGCAGTTTCCTATACCGACGGCTCCAGCTACATTTCTCTGCAAGCGGCGAACGTAGGGAACACGCCGAATAGCAGCCCGACCTTCTGGGCGGTGCTGGCGCAGGCTGGTGTCGCTGGCCCGCAAGGGATATAGGGTGTGCCGGGAAACACCGGAGCGACCGGGCCAGCAGGTGCAGCGGCGACTGTGAGTATCGGTACGACGACGACAGGGGCAGCAGGCAGTAGCGCCAGCGTCACCAATTCCGGAACAACCAGTGCTGCGATATTGAATTTTACAATTCCACAAGGCGCAAATGGCAGCGGAGTGAACGCATACGATACGCATGTGGAATTTGAAAATCCAACAACGGCGGGCACAGCCTACCAATCGCCGATACAGAACGTGAGTGTCAACGCCGTCCCTTCAAGCACCTATGGAGGGTATGGGACGTTTACGGTTTTCCCCGTCAATTGCACGATGAAAGCACTCGTTGTTGGCGTGAGTAATGCATCCAGCTTAGGAGGCTCAGGCACAGATACGACGACGCTGACAGTAATGCACAACGGTGCGACAACGAACATGACCTGTTTCGTGAAGACAAACGGCAATGTGAGTACGTGCCAGGATACGACACACACCTTTGCTGTAGCAGCGGGAGATCAAATTGGTCTTGAGTTCAACCAAACATCGGGCACGCCGTTTAACCAAATCGATGTTGGATTGGTTTGCGAGTAAGCCGTGCAGCGAGTGCGAAAAACGATTTGCAACGTGTACTTGTCGCTCCGTGTAAACCTGGATGGCGATCTCCCCTAACGCAGTGCAACCGTAGAAAGGGAAATGAAAAATGCCGGAAGTTTATCTTGGAAGCATCCTGATGGTGGGATTCAACTTTGCCCCGCAGGGCTGGGCGCTGTGCAATGGACAGTTGCTGCCGATCGCGCAGTATACGGCTTTGTTTTCGCTGCTGGGCACCACCTATGGCGGAGATGGACAACGAACCTTTGCCCTGCCTGACCTGCAAGGTCGCGTGCCGATCCACATGGGCAATGGTATTGCCCTTAGTCCCTATGTGCTTGGACAGAATGGCGGCGCGGAGGATGTCACGCTGGTATCCAGCCAGATGCCGCAGCACTTGCATACAGCAGCCATCCCGTGCTCGACGGCAAATGCCACGGAAACCAGCCCGGCGAACACTTTTCCAGCGATTGTTTTGGCTCCCGACGGCAGGGGTACATCCCCGACCCCGGCGTATGCCAAAGCAGCAACCGCTGGCCAGGCGATGGCCACGTTCAATACAGCAAACGCAGGTGGGAACCTGCCGCACCCGAACATTCAGCCGTACCTGACGGTCAACTTCATCATCGCGACGCAGGGCATCTTCCCCTCGCGCAGCTAAGCCCGCGCGGAAGTCGTCGCACGGAAGTAGTGTTATGTACCGCAGTGTATGTACCAAAGAAAGAGTCATTCTGAACCCTTCGACTACGCTCAGGGCAGGCTCCGCGTAGCGAGTGAAGAATCCAGAGGATGCACAGGGAGCGTGGAAGATTTTTTCTACGCGAGAATTCTCTGGATTCTTCGCTGCGCTCAGAATGACTCGTCGGTTGGCAGGAGCGGTAGAAAGAAGGCTTGAAGAAAGCATAGGTTTGCGTATGTCGGAAGAAAAAAGCATCGACGGGAGAAATCAGAGAGGCGCATGGCCACAACGGACGGTGTGCTTCTGTGCCGCGTTGCTCTGTCTGGTGGCGACGGCGCAAGTCCTTGTTCTCCCCGCGCAGGCGCAGGGGCCCATCCTTTCTGTGCAGCCGACCAACACGGTGCAGACGCTGGCGGGCAATGGCACGCTGGGCTACTCCGGCAATGGATCTGCCGCGACTAGCGCAACGCTGGCCTCGCCCGCCGCAGTTGCCTATGATACTGCGGGCAATCTCTACATTGCCGATGCTAGCAATGACGTCATTCGCAAAGTCGATACGACTGGCATCATCACCACCATTGCGGGCAACGGCATCGAAGGCTTTGCTGGCGATAACGGCCCAGCTACTGCCGCGCTGCTGGATACTCCGACGGGCGTGGCCGTGGATGCCAGCGGCAATCTCTACATCGCCGATAGCCACAACCAGCGCATCCGCAGGGTGAACGCGGCGGGTGTCATCAGTACCGTCGCGGGTAATGGCACGGCGGCTTTTTCCGGCGATGGCGCAGCGGCTACTTCGGCCAGCATGTTTCTGCCGGAGGCGGTTGCCGTGGATGCCAGCGGCAATCTTTATATCGCCGACACGGACAACTACCGCATTCGCAAAGTGAGCGGCGGCATCATCACTACCGTGGCTGGGGATGGCGAGCAGATGTACTCCGGCGACGGCGCAGCCGCCACTGCTGCTGGCTTGGATACGCCGACCGGCGTGGCCGTCGATACCAGCGGCAATCTTTATATCGCGGACAGCCACAATCAACGTATTCGCATGGTGAACGCGGCGGGTGTCATCAGCACGATTGCAGGCAACGGGGCGCTGGGCTACTCCGGCGATAGCGGCAGCGCCGCGCAATCCAGTCTGGCGCTGCCCACGGGAGTTGCCGTCGATGTGGCGGGCAATGTGGTCATTGCCGACAGCGACAACAATGTCCTCCGCCAAGTGAGCAATGGCGTCATCAACACCATCGCAGGCAACGGCAATCAGGGGTATGGCGGGGATAATGGTGCGGCGCTCAACGCCACGCTCAATACGCCGCGCGCAGCCGCGTTCGATGCGTTTGGAAATGTAGGGATCGCCGACAGTCAGAACCAGCGCATTCGAGCAATGGAAATTCCTGTGCTCACCTTTACCAGCCAGCCCGTCGGCTCGGTCAGCGCGCCGCAAAGCGTGACGCTCTCCAACACTGGCAGTGCTTCGATGCAAGTACAAACGGTCAATCTGACGGGCAACTTCGCTCTTGCCAATGGCGGAACGTGCAGCGCAGCCCCGATCACTCTGGCCGCAGGTGCCAGTTGTACGGTGAATCTTGCTTTTGCTCCTGTGGCGACGGGCGTGGCCACCGGATCCATTCTCTTGAATGGCGCGGGGCTGACGCCGCAGACCTTGCTGCTGCGCGGCAGCGGCGCTCAGGGCGTGGACGCATTGCAACTCAGCGGCCCGGCAACGACGATGTATGGAACGGGGACGCTGACAGCCACGCTCACCAGCGGAACCCAGGCGGCAACCGGGACGGTTACTTTTTTATCCGGATCCACTGTGCTGCGTACCGTTGCGCTGAGCAACAATTCGGCGACGTTTAGTACGGCCTCACTCCTCGTAGGCACATACCAGATCACGGCCAACTATAGCGGTGATGCCAATTATCCCGCTGCGACCAGCGCGCCGTTTTCTCTTGTCGTCACGCAGGCAGGCACGGCTACCACGTTGAGCAGCAGCGGCATCATCGGTTCTACGACGAACCCACTTGTGTTTACTGTGCAGGTCGTCTCGACGACGATTGGCGCGCCGACAGGTACGGTGAACTTCTTCAACGGCGGCGCGCTGCTGGGAACCTCCGCGTTGAACGCCAATGGGCAGGCGGTCTTTACGCCAACGACGAGCGGTCTGAATGCAGGCGCGAACTCGATTACTGCGGTGTACTCCGGGGATGTGAATTTCAGCGCCAGCACCTCGGCTCCCGTAGTGCAAACATGGACGGACTTCGCGCTGAGCATAGCCGCCAACAGTTCCGCATCGCAGACCGTGCCGCCCGGAGGCAAGGCTGTCTATATCATTACCGTGACCCCGGTCGGTGGAACGATTCTGCCGAGCGCGATTACATTGGCGGCGACGGGGCTGCCATCCGGCGCAACCTATACCTTTGCGCCAGCGACGATTCCATCCGGAAGCGGCGCAACAACAACGGTGCTGACCATCCAGACCCCCGCGCTGACTGCCAGCAATAACCTGCCGCGTGGGCCAGCCGAGCATTCTCCGGCCCCGATGGCGCTGGGTCTGCTTCTGCTGCCGTTGGCGGCAATCAAGCCTGCGCGCAAACGAATGCAGCGGATGCCGCGCATCTGGGCGCTGCTATTGTTTGCCGTGTTGGGCCTAGGCGCGGCTACTGGTTTGAGCGGTTGCGCGGGCGGCGGATTTTTCAGTGCGCATATCGTCAACTCCACTATTACAGTGACAGCGACGAGTGGGACAGTCCAACGCTCGATCCATATAACATTGGTCGTCGAATAAGCGGCAGCCGAATAAGCGCGCTGTAGCGTGAGCGGCTACGCTTCGGTTTCCGGGAACATTCCTGTCTGGAATCCGTCAATGCTTTTTGTGTTTTTCTGCTTGCGATATTCCAGAAGCCCCGCTTCGCCGCCTTTAGCTTCAACCCACTGCGCCATCGTTGTCCGATCCTCTTCAAAGTGGAAGAGCGGCACGCTGAAGCCGCAGGAGGTCTGCACGATCTCGACGCTCAGAACGATGATTTGTCGCGCACCGGGCTGGGGAGTAAACCGAGGCAACAATTTCGCGTACTCCGGGGTGCCAGCCAAGCAGGTTCTGCCCGTTCCATACAGACGCAGGATCAGTGGGCTGTCTTCAAACGCGCAGAACATGAGCGTGAGTCGAGGCAGTTGCAGCAGATGGGCGGCGGTCTCATTGCCGCTTCCGGTCAGGTCAAGATAGGCGACCGTTCGCTCGTCGAGGATGCGCAGGGTGTCGAGTCCTTTGGGGGAGACATTCACGCGTCCTGTTGGTGCGGCGCTGGCGGTAAAAAAAATCTTTTGCTTCAGGATGAATTCGCGATGCGCGGATTCCATGCGATCAAATTGCTTGGCCATGTCGTATATCAGTTTACTTGCGTCCATGCCATCCCTGCATGATCGCGCTGTGCTGCCTCGACCAGCTTGGTGGCAGGTTTCGCCGCCCCCGAAAACAAATATAAATCTTGTGCCGATTGCTAGGGGTAATTTTTATGGATGCGTGATATATGTAATAAATCTTCCTGAATGAGCTGAGTTGATGCGGATATCTGCGAGTTGGATATTCCCCTGTGCGCGCTCGCGATGGCATGCGGATGTTCGTTCTCGGTAATGTTGTTGTTTGCATCACAAATCATAATTCCGTGAGGGAGTTCGCCATGTTCACGCCAACATTTGCGTCGCGCATTCTCGCCCTCGTATCTGTTGTCCGTATCACTCAAGCCAAAAGAAGGCTTGCAGGGAGTAATTGTTCCTTGAATCTTCCCACACTGCTGCTGGCGGTTTTTGTGTTGCTGGTTCTGCCTGTGACCCAAGCTCATGCGTAAGATGTATCCGGCTCCGTGGTTGTGGCTCCCATCATCGACACGCTGGCGGCAGGCATCTCCGGCTGCGCTGGCTTGGCTTCGAGTACGGCGGCGGTGCGTGTCATGCCTGCAGGGACTACAACCGTGACCGTCGCAGCGACCCCAACATCGGGAACACCCCAGATCACGACCATCACCCTCACCGTTATGTAGAAGTTTTGCGGAGATATTTAGCATTGCTGCGCTGAGGCATTCCCACAGTATGGGCGAGTTGTCGTGCTGGGCAGGTGGAAAGCGCACACAAAGGGAGGCTGGCAAGTTCATGCAGCAATAGCTTGCGCTCCTCGCCTGGCGCTTGTTGCTGCAAGACTTCGCGGCGCAGTTCTCCCAACTCGTTCAGCCATGCGCCAATCTCCGGCGCAAGCTGTGCGTCGATCTCCTTGCGCAAGCGTTGCGCCAGTGCCGGACTCTCCCCCGCAGTGGAAATGGCAATTTGCAAGGCTCCGCGCTCCACTATGGAAGGAAAATAAAAATCGCAGTTGGGTGGATCGTCTACAGCGTTGCAGAGAATCCCGCGTTCCGTGGCCAGTCGAAATACCTGCTGATTGACCTCTAGCGACGAGGTTGCGGCTACGACAAGGAAAACCCCATCGAGATCGCTGGGAGCGAAATTGCGCTGTTGCCATTGGAAGTGTCCTGCCTGCGCCTGTTCCGCAAGGCTGGACAACGCCTCTGGCGCAACGACGGTCAGTTTTGCTTCGGCGCGTAGCAGGCTGGAGATTTTCGATTCCGCGACCGTTCCGGCCCCTACCACCAGACAATGCCTTCCGGTCAGCTTCAGGAAAATCGGAAAGAGGGACATAGGCAAGCCTCCGTCATGATGTTGGGAATGCAAAAGGGCCGCATCTCATGCGACCCTTTCTTCTGCTTCCGTAGTGTGTCGTTTACTGTTCGCGAACGCCTTCAACAAAAGCGCGCAGTTTACGCGAACGCGAAGGATGCCGTAGCTTGCGCAGCGCCTTGGCTTCAATCTGGCGAATGCGCTCGCGTGTTACCTGAAAGCTCTGGCCAACCTCTTCCAAGGTGTGCTCGGAGCCATCGCCCAGGCCAAAGCGCATTTTGATGACGCGCTCCTCGCGTGGGGTCAGCGTGCGCAGCACCTGTGAAGTGTAGTCTTTCAGATTCACGCTAATCACGGCATCGGAGGGAGAAACTGCTCCGCGATCTTCGATGAAGTCACCGAGATGGGAATCTTCCTCTTCGCCAATCGGAGTTTCCAGTGAGATTGGCTCTTGCGCGATCTTGAGCACCTTGCGCACCTTGGACACGGGAATGTCCATGCGCTTAGCGATCTCCTCGGAGCTGGCCTCGCGGCCCAGCTCCTGCACCAGTTGCCGCGAGGTGCGGATCAGCTTGTTGATCGTTTCGATCATGTGTACCGGAATGCGGATGGTGCGCGCCTGATCGGCAATGGCGCGTGTAATCGCCTGACGTATCCACCAAGTCGCGTAGGTGGAGAATTTGTAGCCGCGCCGATATTCAAACTTGTCCACCGCCTTCATCAGGCCGATGTTGCCTTCCTGAATCAGGTCGAGAAATTGCAACCCGCGATTGGTGTACTTCTTCGCGATGGAGACGACCAGGCGTAAATTGGCTTCCGTCAACTCCCGCTTCGCCTGCTCGGCATCCATGTCGCCCTGGATCATCTCGCGCTGCGTGCGCTTGAGTTCGGCGATGGAGACTCCGGCATCCAACTCCAGCTTTTCCAAATCCGTCTTGCAGTTCTTTTGCTGGCGACGATACTCTTTGCGCATCTCCTCGCTTTTGGATTGCTCATACTTCTGGTCGAGCGTCTTGACCTGGCGCTCCAGCGTGCGCATGGCATCCACGGTCTTGTTCAGCTTGTCCAGCAGGCGCTTGCGCTCGCCGTTGGTGTACTTGAGTTCCCGCACGATGCGCGAAACCTCAACGCGCTCGCGACCCAGATGCCATCGAGTTTTGCGATGTTCGCGGGCTTTGCCCTTTTCCTTGGGATTTAGCGTGGCCAGTTTTTCGGCCAGATGTTGCGCCTTCTTCTGATGTTTCACCAGAGCGTCAATGCGCGCGGTGGTCTGCTTGACTCGTACCTGGACGATCTCCTCGGTAAGCTCCTCTTCGTCGAAGATCACCACTTCTTTTACATTGCGCACGCCACGCTTCAGATCTTCGCCCAGCGCCATAATCTCGCGAATCACAATGGAGGAGCGCGAAATGGCCTTCATCACGCGCATCTGGCCGCGCTCAATGCGCTTGGCGATCTCGACCTCGCCCTCGCGTGTCAGCAATGGCACCGTGCCCATCTCGCGCAGATACATACGCACCGGGTCTTTGGTGTTCTCCATCGCGCCCGGCGTCAGATCCAGCTCAACGTCATCGCTTTCCTCGCCAGCTTCCGCGTCAAACTTATCCGGGCCGAACTTCGGCCCATCTTCCAGCAGGTCAATGCCCTGCGTTCCGATGGTGGTAATCAGGTCGTCCAGTTCATCCGGGGAATGCACATCTCCGGGCAGCAGATCGTTTACTTCGCCGTAAGTCAGGTAGCCCTTTTCCTTGCCGGTGTCGATTAAGCTGTCAATCTCTTCTTCGAATTTATCTTCAAGAGCCAAGTGCGCCTCGTCTATCGCGATGCGATACATGAATTTTGTTGTCCGTGGGCTGGACGTTTCCTGCGGTCAAAGCCGCGACGGCTGGCCAATGAAAGGCACATTGTCAAGTGCCGAGGCGCACATCCCCATACGAACACAGTTTAGCACGTATCGGCCAGTTCCATCCGAAGTCAAGCCGCAAAAGTGTTGCCTCCCCCGGTCTCCACTCGTACCTACATTGGACGATGTTTTTGCTGCGTTCGTTTCGTGTTCCGCGTTGCCAAAGCTACCCCTCCCGCAGTGCGCGATCCAGAGCCATCTTCTCTTCCATCAGCGTCTGCGCCTGGGCCGTGTCGCCACGCGCCTCGGCCTCGATCAGTTCCCGACGCAGATCGCGCTGACGGCGCTCCAATTGGCTGTGAAGCAGCGCGTGCAGCGCGTCTTCGACCATCGCTGGAGAAATTTCCTGCGTGCTTTGAGAGTCCTCCATCAGCAACGCTGCCAGCAGGTGACGACTGGCCGTATCGGAGATCAGGTCGAGCGCATTGCCCACGGGAACCGCATGTCGCAGCGTATCCAGCAGCGCCGAAGCCGTCAACCCATCCAGCAGCGAGGAATCTGCCGCCAGCCGCTCGCAGGCCAGCGCTCGCGCCGCCTCATTGCCCGACTGGGCCAGCACGCGCAGCAACAGCTTTTCCGCCTTGCTGATGGTCGTTTCGGGGGTAGATTTTGGGGGCAGAGTATTGCGTCTCGCTCCAGCGGCCTGACGCAGCTCCTGCCGTACCAAAGCGGAGTCAATGCCCAGTTTCTGCGCGGCATCGGCGGCAAACTCATCGCGGACAATGCGGCTGGGAATGCGCTGGATGTGCGGCAGCAGATAGTTGATAGCCTTGGCCTTGGCATCCGGCGTGATCGGCGGGAACAAGGTTCGCGCGCGCTCGATCAAGTAGTCCCCATGCCGACGCGCCGCGCGCAGCACGGCAATATACTCCTGCACGCCGCGCTCGCGCACAAAGCGGTCGGGATCGAGGCCGCTCTCCAGCGTGACGACCTTAACGCTGAAGCCCTCCTCCACCAGCATGGCAATGGATTTTTCCGCTGCATTTGCGCCGGCGGTATCGGGATCAAAGTTCAGCACCACCTGTTTGGTGTAGCGCGTCAGCAGTCGTACCTGCGCTTCAGTAAAGGCCGTGCCACTGGTGGCTAGCACGTTGGGAATCCCGGCCATATAGACGGAAATGCAATCCATCTGGCCTTCCACCAGCAGCGCAAACTCATATTGCCGAATCGCCTGCTTGGCCTTGTCCAGATTAAAAAGCACATTGCCTTTGGTATACAGCGGTGTTTCTGGCGAGTTCAAATACTTTGGGCCAGCCTTGTCGTCCGTCTTCAGAGCGCGCGCGGTAAAGGCAATCACGCGGCCCGCCTCATTGCGAATGGGGAAGGTGATGCGTTTGCGGAAGCGCGCATACATTGGCCCCGGCTTGCTGCCGCCCTGGCTGTCCTCTTGCTCCTTCCAACTGAAGAGTCCGCTGGCTCGCAGCGCCTCTTCGTCAAACTCGCTGCCCATGCGGTCGCGCATCGCGGAAAAGGAGTCTGGCGCGTAGCCGATGTGGAACTCTTTGATCGCCTCTGCCGTGACGCCGCGCCGCGTTAGATACTCGCGGGCCGCAGCCGCCTCTGGGGATTGCAGTTGCTCTTCAAAGTAGCGGCAGGCCGTCTCGTGCGCGTCCATCAAACGCTTGCGCAGACGGGATTCGCGAGCCTCTTCGGGGCTGGAAAACTCCTGCTTCGGTAAAGGGATGCCACACTTCTGCGCCACGGCGCGTACCGCCTCCGGGAAGCTGATGTTCTCCATCTTCTGCACAAAGGTGAACACGTCGCCCGACTGCCCGCAGCCAAAGCAGTGGAAGAACTGCTGCGTGGCGTGAACATTGAAAGACGGCGATTTTTCTTTGTGGAACGGGCACAGGCCTTTGTAGCTCTGCGCGCCAGCCTTGGTCAGCCGCACGGAGTCGCCAATGATGCGGACAATGTCTGCCTGCTGCTTTACGGATTGGGCAAATCCATCTGCCATTTGGGTTCAGAAATGAGTGTAGTGCAGACCGGGGATGGAGGGCGGTTTTGATTTTCTCCAGCCAGAATCATTCGATGACAAGTAGTCAAAATTCGGAAAGCATCCTCTTCTTTCTCCAATGCTTTTGGCTAGGGTTCAGACAACCGATCCTCAAAACGGGAAAGAGATAAATCTCCGGTGATTCAACCCCGTCGATCTCCAATTTTTCCACATGTGGGTCTGCCAAGTCCCCCGTTCGGTTGATCAAAGGTTCCAGATAACTGGAAACGGTGTCGCGAGAGGTATCCTACTGCGCTGTGCCCAGATGTGTGCAGCGAAGGGGATTCCGGCTGCTTCCTTGCGGTCAGCGCACAAATTTTGGTAAATCAATGCCGCGCGTGGCATTGATTCGCTGCTTGTCAAAGACGGAGATCATGCCATCTCCAGGGCTTCGGGTTTCCACCGCAGCACCGGCCTGCGCGCCGCGCCCACTTCATCCAGCCGCGAGATGCGCGTGGAGTGTGGCGCATTCAAAATCAACGATGGATTTTCCTCCGCCTCGCGCGCAATTTGTCGCATCGCGTCGATGAACAAATCCAGCTCTTCTTTCGATTCGCTCTCCGTCGGCTCAATCATCAACGCGCCGGGCACGATCATCGGAAACGACACAGTATAGGGATGGAAGCCATAATCAATGAGCCGCTTGGCGATGTCCCCTGTCTTGACGCCGTTGCGTGCTTGCCGCCGATCACTAAAGACCACCTCATGCAGCGTGGGCGTGGTGTAGGGCAGATCGTAGACATCCTCCAGATTTTTGCGGATGTAGTTGGCGTTGAGCACCGCATCTTCCGTGGTCTGGCGCAGGCCGTCCGGGCCGTTGGCAAGAATGTAGGCCAGCGCGCGCACAAACATGCCAAAGTTGCCATAGAAGGCGCGCACACGGCCCACGCTCTGCGAGCGGTTGTACTCAAAATGCAGCGTTCCGTTGGAATTTTCTACGACGACGGGCACGGGCAGAAACGGCTCCAGAATTTTCTTGCAGACGACTGGCCCCGATCCTGGCCCACCCCCGCCATGCGGCGTGGAAAATGTCTTGTGCAGATTCAAGTGCATTACGTCCACGCCAAAATCACCGGGCCGCGTTTTGCCCACCAGCGCGTTCATGTTGGCCCCATCCATGTAGAGCAGCGCGCCCTTGGCGTGCAGAATGTTGGCGATCTTGTGAATCTCGCTCTCAAACACGCCGATGGTCGAAGGATTCGTGAGCATCAGCGCAGCGGTATCGTCGCAGACCATTTTCTCCAGTTGCGCTACATCCACCATGCCCTGAGCATTCGATTTCAGATTCTCTACCTGATAGCCGCAGATGGCCGCCGTCGCTGGATTGGTGCCGTGCGCCGAGTCGGGAATAAAAATCTTCTTACGCGGATTGCCCTTGGACTCGTGATACGCGCGCGCCAGCAGAATGCCGGTGAACTCGCCATGCGCGCCCGCCGCAGGTTGCAGCGTGATGGCATCCATGCCGGTAATCTCCGTCAGGCATTGCTGCAATTGCAGCAGAATCCGCATCGCTCCCTGGGAGAGCACTTCGGGTTGATAAGGATGCGCGTCCGCCAATCCCTCCAGCCGCGCCACGGCCTCATTCACGCGAGGGTTGTACTTCATGGTGCAACTGCCCAGCGGATACATGCCCAGATCAATCGCATAGTTCCACGTCGAAAGCCGCGTGAAGTGGCGGATGATCTCGATCTCGCTCACTTCGGGCAACGCGCCAAGGTCGGTGCGGACGGCGGCCCCCAGCAGCTTTGCCGCGTCTACTTCGGGTACATCCAGCGGTGCCAGCCGATAGGCCTTCTTGCCTGGCGAGGACTTCTCAAAGATCAACCCTTCATTCTGATTGACGTGCTGGGAGACCTTGCGCGTGTTGCCCACAAAGGGAGTGCTGTCCGTCGATACTGGCGTATTTTCCGTGGTCATGATTTCTCTGCTCTTCTCTATCGTTCAGCGCCATCGCTATACATGCGTCAGCATCGGAATTTCTTTTTGCGCGAGCACGCGCGCGGCTCCGTCGATCTGCTCTCGCGTGTTCATCTCGGTCGCGCACCACAACGTGGCGTTGCCCAGTTCTGGATACCACTTGGCCAGCGACACACCGCCAATAATCTTCTGCCCCAGCAGCCGATGGTGCATCTGATGGGGCGTTTCTGTCGATTGCAAAACAAATTCGTTGAAGCGCGGCGCAGCGGTAAACAGCAGCTTGCTGCCCGGAACAACGGCCAGCGCGTGCGCGGCATAATGCGCCTTGGCAAGATTTTGCTCGGCCAATTCTTTTAAGCCCTGCTTGCCGTAGATGGTTATGTAGATGCAGGTCATCAGCGCTACCAGCGCCTGATTGGTGCAAATGTTCGAGGTCGCCTTCTCGCGACGAATATGCTGCTCGCGTGTGGAAAGCGTCAGCACAAATCCGCGGCGGCCATCTTTATCTTTGGTCGCGCCCGCAAGCCGTCCTGGCATCTGGCGCAGGAATTTCTCCTTGCAAGCAATCACGCCGCAGTACGGCCCGCCAAAGCTGGGAGCCACGCCAAAGGACTGCGCCTCCAGCGAAACAATATCCGCTTCCACGGGCGGCTTCACAATGCCCAGCGACAGCGCCTCAGCAATCGAGACAATCAGTAACGCGCCCTTGGCGTGGGCCAGCGCGGCGATGGCTTCCACATCTTCGATGGTTCCGAAAAAATTCGGCAATTGGATCAGCACACACGCCGTCTGCTCGGTGATGGCAGCTTCAAGTTTCTGGCGGTCGATGCGGCCATCTTCGCCATAGCCCACGACTTGTTTCGTCAGCCCCTGATGCTGCGCGTAGGTGGCCATCACCTCGCGATACTCTGGGTGCACCGTCTTCGCCACCAATACATGATCGCGTCCGGTCACGCGCACGGCCATCATCATGGCCTCAGCCGCGCCGGTCGAGCCGTCATACATCGACGCATTCGCGATATCCATGCCGGTCAGCTCGCAGATCATCGTCTGGAACTCGAAGATCGCCTGCAACGTGCCCTGCGTAATTTCTGCCTGATACGGTGTATAGCTGGTGAGAAACTCGCCGCGCTGCACCATCGCATCAATCACCACGGGGCGATAGTGTCGATAGACACCCGCGCCAAGAAAGCTGGCATAACCATTGGCGTTTCGATCGGCGGCGGCGTGGAAGTGGGCAAGGATTTCCTGCTCGCTCATCGCGCACGGAATCTTCAGATCGTGTTCGAGGCGATACTCAGCGGGAATCGTCGAAAATAATTCATCAATCGAGCCAAGTCCGATCGCCTGCAACATGGCGGCTCGGTCAGCGGGAGATTTGGGCAAATAGCGCATCGTAAATGGAATGCCAATCTTTTGGGAATGAACGTTAGTGCGCGGTCTCTTCAGAAATAAATTTTTCGTAATCGGCGGCAGAGAGCAGCGCGTCTACCTCTCCAGGTTTAGCCAACTGCACTTTGATAATCCAGCTCTCATGCGCGGCAGTGTTGATGGTTTCTGGCGCGCTGTTCAGTGCTTCATTCACCGCCGTCACCGTGCCGCTCACCGGAGAAAACAAATCCGAGACCGCCTTCACCGACTCCACGCTGCCAAAGGTCTTGCCAGCCTCTACCGATGCGCCAACTTTGGGCGCATCGACAAACACAATGTCGCCGAGCGAGTTCTGGGCGTAGTCTGTGATGCCGATCGTGCCAATCTGTCTGCCGATTGGGCCGTCAATCTGAATCCATTCATGTTCGCGGGTATAGCGGTACCGGGTGGGATAGGCCATGTTGTGCGCTCTCTTTCTATTGTATGTCGGGGTTGCGTAAGCTCCCCCTTGCCAGTGGAAAACGTGGACGTATTTGGATTACTTCTTCGGACGACGATAAAAGGGCAGCGGCACCACCTTTGCCTTCACTGGCTGGCCGCGCACCTCAACGGCCAACTCCGTTTCCACGGCGCTGTTTGCAACGGGCACATAGGCCATCGCAATATTTTTCTTCAAAAACGGTGCCGGGGAGCCGCTCGTGACCGCGCCAATCGGCTGGCCCGTCGCGTTCAGCACGCGATAGCCATCGCGTCCAATACCGCGCTCCATCATCTCCAGCCCGACCAGCTTGCGCTGTGGGCCGCCACCATCGCGAATACCAACCAGCGCCTGCCTGCCGATGAAATCCGGCTTGTCGAATTTGCAGAAGCGCTCCAGTCCTGCCTCAAGAACATTGGTCTGGTCGTCAATCTCATGGCCGTAGAGCGGCATGGCCGCCTCCAGTCGCAGGGTGTTGCGCGCGCCCAGCCCGCAGGGCAGAATCTCGAACTCACGCCCAGCTTCCAGAACTTCCTGCCACACCCGCGCGCTGGTCGCCTCGTCAGCGGGAATGTAAATCTCAAAGCCATCTTCGCCGGTGTAGCCTGTCCGCGAGATCAGCACATTTGCCACGCCGCAGACCGTGCCCCAAGCAAACCAGTAGTTTTTGATCGCTTCCAAATTGACGCTGGTCAGCTTGCGCAGCACGGCCAACGCCTGCGGCCCCTGAATCGCCAGTTGCGAGTAGTAGCTGCTGTAGTCGTTTGCATGGCAGTGGAAGCGCTGACTCTGCTGCTTGATCCAGGCAAAATCCTTCTCGCAGGTGCCTGCGTTCACCACCAGCAGATAATCGTTGGCACTCAGCTTATGCACCAGAATGTCGTCGATGAAGGTTCCCTGCGGTGTCAGCAGCGCGGAGTATTGCGCCTGCCCTTCGGCCAGCCTTGAGGCATCATTCATGGAGAAAAGCTGCACCGCGTCCAGCGCCTCTGGTCCGCGCAGTTGAATCTCGCCCATGTGGCTCACGTCGAACAGGCCCACCCGCGTGCGCACGGCGATATGCTCGGCAATCAGGCCACTGTATTCGACGGGCATATCCCAGCCGCCAAAATCCACCATCTTGGCGCGATGCTGGCGGTGGACTACGTTCAGTGCAGTCTTGCGCAGGGCTTCTTGCGGAACAATGGGATGAGTCGAAGTTGCTGGCGTTGTCGCAGACACGGAAAGAGTCCTTCTGAATGCTGGGAGGAACTCTTCAACGGTAGCACCGCCATTTTTACCGGGTCAAACCGTAGTTAAAAATTCTCCAGCAACACGCGAACGTCACGGGCACCGTGCAAAATGCGAACGATATCAACATTCCCTTCATACATGCGGTAGTACACCAGATAATTCGCAAATCTTGGAACAGGCCAACGGCGCATCTTTTGAATATCCGGGCTGCACTCGGAAAGTTCTACTTCGCTTTCTGGAAATCTTTGCGGATATTTGTATGCTGTCGCAAGCGACTGAAGAAATCCATCGGCAACTTCGAGACTCGCTTCCATCGCCAGATAAAGAAATATGGAAGAAATGTCCGTCGCTGCCGCACGGCCAAGGATGACCGAACGGGCTTTCTCCGTCATGCTGTCCGTTTTCTTCCTGTGGTTTTGCGCCTCTCCAAACGCGCAGGGGCATCCTTGCGAATATCATCCCAGAACTTCGGAGTAACCTCCGTGCGCGGGCCGACTAGTCCCTCGCGCAGCAACTCCTCCAATTTATCTTTTTGTTCGCTGGCGCGCTGGTCAATGCGAATGAGTTCCCGCATATATTCGCTTGGAGTCGAATAGCCGTTCTCCTTCACCCGCTTTTCTACATATTTCTTCAGCGTGGATGGCAGGGAGACGTTCATCGAAGTCTGCATGGATGGTTTCGCCATAAATGTATCCTGACATATATTGGCAGAAACTGCCATGAAAATTTGTACTGGAAATCATGAGAACAAGGCAAATTCCAGGAAAACCTAATCCACACTAAAAATCGTTGCGCCATCATCGGTATACGCCCGGTGCAGTCCATCCCCATCGCCAATTTGAAAGCTGGAACCGGCGGCTACATCGAAACTTCGTCCGTCCTGAAACTCAATGATCAACGAACCCGCCAGTACCAAAGCAAGATGACCCTTCGCGCACCAATGATCCGCACGATAGCCCGCACTGAATTCAATCCTGCGCAAGGCCACTTCCCCGCTCTGTGATGTCCACACCTGTGCGCTCCCGGTTGCGCCAGGCATTACGGTGACGGGCAGACTCTCCCATGCAATGACCTTCGATGGGACTTGTTCCATCTTCATCCCGCTTCCTCCACACTTCGCTAGCTTTCCAGCCATACCACCACCGTCTCCTACGATTCACCAGGGATGCGAATCGGACTCACCGGCCGTGGGGCTTGCGCCGCGACCGCACAAACGAACTGATCGAAAAGTAGGCAAACAGGCCCGTCATCGCTAGGTACAGCAGAAAATGCCGATGCTCCGCGCCCTGATGCCAGTCTGCGTGGGCGCGCCACACTCCCTGGGCAAAAAACAGCGCGAAGAGCGCGAAAAAGACACCCGTTACCTCATGCCACAACGTGCGTCCGGCATGGGCCAGCCGCTTCCAAAAGGACTGGCTGGCGTGTCTCCCTTTTGCGGCCACGCTGCGGCTCTGCGCCAGATATACAGGAGCTTTCTGCTGGGCAGCCGCGCGCGCCTGCTCGCGGAGACGGTCCGCCGCCAGCCGTGTTCCGCGCCCCAACTTGCGACCCAAAGTGACATATCGCATGACAGAAAAGTGTAGCAGCCTCCGCTTTTGGATTTGCCGTAGCCAGAAAACGGCAGTAAGGTAGGAGAAACGCGGCTGGAAAACGACGGCCAGATTCCATGTCGCGGGGAGGCGGATTTTGAATTCCAAATTGCGCGGCCTGATTCAGCAATTGGGCGAGGCGATTCAGGAAACGGTCGCGGATTCGGAGCATATTGCGGGCGTCGTACGCAACATTCGCGCCGAAGGCTTTGATGTCCTCCTGATGCTGGAGGCCACCATTGGACTCAACGAGGTGGACTCGCCAGACACCGAGCCTACGGCAACGCAGGCTGACCCATCCGTTGGCCCGTCTGGGCAGGGAAGTGGGCCATTTACCCCGCAGGATCTTCACTTTTTGCAATCGCTGCGAATTCGCATGGATACGGATCCCGATGGCACAGATCCTGATGGCATCCATCCCAGCGGACATGAGGCCGACACGTAGGCTTTGTCCCCGCGCAGTGGAATTTTTGCTTTATCTTTGCACTGACCGTAAATTTTCAGATCGGGAGCATGGTTCAGAGCTATGTTGGAGATGAAAGACACATTAGGTGTTCTGTTGGCTGGTGGCGCGGGTGAGCGCCTCTTCCCCTTGACGCGCGACCGAGCCAAGCCAGCCGTTCCCTTTGGCGGCCAGTATCGCATCATTGACATCACGCTCTCCAACTGCATCAACTCCGGCTTGCGCCGCGTCTACATTTTGACGCAGTACAAAGCGCTCTCGCTCAATCGGCATATCCGCGAGGGCTGGGGATCGGCTGTCGCCACGGAACTGGGCGAGTTCATCGAAATTCTTCCGCCCATGCAGCGCGTCAGCGCCAACTGGTATATGGGCACCGCCGATGCCGTCTATCAGAACATTTATTCTATCGGCGCGGAGCAGCCCAAGTACGTGCTCATCCTCTCCGGCGATCACATCTACAAGATGAATTATGGCCGCATGATGCAGCAGCATGTCGATTCCGGGGCCGATGTCACGCTGGCCACGCTGGCTATTGATCCATCGGAGGTCTCCCGCTTTGGGGTCGTCGAGGTCGCCAAGAACGGCGAGATCATTGGCTTTCAGGAGAAGCCCCAGCAAACGAAAATACGCTCTCCGTTCAGTCCAGAGATGGTGGATGCTTCGATGGGTATTTACGTTTTCAATACAGATGTCCTGTTGCCCGCTCTGATGCGCGATGCCGAAGACCCCAACTCCAAACACGACTTTGGCCACAACATTCTGCCCGCGCTGCTGGGCAACTACAAAATGGCGGCCTTCAATTTTGTCGATGAAAACAAGCAGCAGGCGCTGTACTGGCGCGATGTGGGCACGCTCGATGCCTACTATGACGCCAACATGGACGTGGCCTCGGTCTCGCCGATCTTCAATCTCTATGACAAAAGCTGGCCCATGCGCACACGCGTCCGCCAGTATCCACCCGCGAAGTTCGTTTTCGGCGAACCGGGGCGCACGGGCATGGCCATCAACTCCGTCATCTCTGGCGGCTGCATCATCTCCGGTGCCACGGTGCGCAACAGCGTTCTGTCACAGGATGTGCGCATTAACTCTTACGCTGAGATCGACTCCAGCATCATCTTCACCCATGTCAACATTGGCCGCCACTGCCGCATCCGTCGCGCCATTATTGACCGCGACGTGCATATTTCAGAGGGAACCGTTATCGGCTACGACATCAACGAGGACAAGAAAAACTACTTTGTCTCTCCCTCTGGCATCACCGTGGTCACGCGAGATTATTCCCTGTACGAAAATCCCGTCGCCCCAGAATTCATGCAGTCGAGAGATTGATTGGGCACATCGGAAAGTCGATGCGTCGCACACACCCAGCAATGGAACCCGTCATTCGTACTTTAACGCTTCCACCGGATCCATCTGCGCGGCCCGCGTGGCCGGTAGCGTGCCAAACAACACGCCCACCAGAACTGCCGTTCCCAAGGCAATAACAACCGACCACCAGGAAACTGGGATGCGATAGTCCGTGAATACTCCGATGGAAAACGGCAACGCCAGTCCAACAAAGGTTCCCACCAATCCGCCGCTCAGCGAGATGAGAATCGCTTCGGTCAGAAATTGCAACTGAATCTCGCGGTACGTGGCACCGACGGCTTTGCGAATCCCGATCTCGCGGATGCGCGACCGTACCGTAGCCAGCATGATGTTCATAATGCCCACGCCGCTGACGGCCAGCGTAACGGCAGAGACCAGCAGCAGAACCAAGGTGAGAATGTCTGCGATCTGCGCGGCTGTGGTGACCAGCGCCGTATATTCGTTCACGTCATAGGTGGAATTGGCGCGATGTCGAGATTGAATCACCTTGGCAATCGCATCGCGCGTTCTTCGGATATCGTTGTAATCTCCCACGGAGAAGAACAACTGCTTTACCGTATCCGTGCCGGTAAAATAGCGCGCCACTGGGTCGGGGATCAGGATTGTTTGATCGGCCACTTCCGACATGCCGAACGTGTAGACCCGCTCCTTGAAGGTGCCAATGATGGTAAAAGGGATGCCGTCGATGGAAAAGTTCTTGTTGATGGCGGCGGCATCGCTGCCAAACATATTCTTCGCAAACGCCTCGGTAACGACAGCTACTTTGGCATGGCTGAGTTCATCCTGATCGTCAAAAAAACGCCCCGACAGAAGCATAAGATTGCGCACATCTCGATATTCCGGCGAGACGCCAAGGATCAGGATGTCTTTGACATGTCCACCACCAAAGCTGATCCGATCGTGCATTTCCAGCATGGGCGAGGAGGCGACGATGTCGGGAACCTGCTGGAGTACAGCGCTCAAATCGTCTTTGGTCAGATAATCTGGATCGCCGTCGGCGGCGGCCATGCTTCCGCCCTGGTAGTCCGCCACGATCATGTTGGCACCGATCCCCTGGATCAGGTTGATGGCATATTGCTTGCCCGTCAGCCCGATGGTGACTACCAGAATCACGGAAGCCGACCCCATCACCATGCCCAGCGCCGTCAGCGCAAAGCGAACTTTGTTGGCGCGAAAGCTGTCCAGTGCCAAGTGGATGATCTCGCTGATCACCATTGTTTTTTTTGCGCTGGCCAGCGTGCGGGCAAACGTGACCGGATTGTGCGTGTGAACCGTTGGAACCATTAGAACCCTTTGGATGCAAGCCAACTGCGCAGCGACGCAACTCCATTCTGGGCCGCGACGCATCGCCTTCTCGACGGACAGAAAATCTCTGCCGACGGAGGATTTGTCTCTCTAGCTAGCATACCCTTCCGGCACTCTTTTCCCCATAGGGAGTGGGCTTGTTTTACTCTGGTAGCAGGCCGAAGGGTCGTCCGCGCGGCGCAGCGCGGCGTGGCACCTTGCGGAGGGATGTGTGAGTGGTTGAAACAGGCGGTCTTGAAAACCGCTTTACCCTTGCGGGTAACGGGGGTTCGAATCCCTCTCCCTCCGCCAAGAACTTGTTTTAGGACATCCAGGAAAATCCAAACATCACAGGAAAACCCCGGTAAATGCTGGGGGGTTCGTCTTTTTACGTCCAAAGCTGTACTATTGAAGCCATAAGCTACTGGGGGTACATTTGTGGGTATATTCAATTCTGCCTGTGGGTACATTGGAAAAGAGGCGTTCTGATGAAGTTGACGGACATCCAGATCAAGCGCATAAAGCGGGGGTCGAAACCCCACAAGGTCAGTGATGGTGGAGGTCTCTTTCTCTGGGTAACACCCTCTGGTGGGAAAATTTGGCGTTGGACATACAGACATGAAGGCAAACAAAAGCTCATGTCTTTCGGCAGCTATCCAGATGTGTCTTTGTCGCTGGCTAGAGATCGCCACGCAGAGGCACGCAAGCTGCTGGCTTCTGGCGTAAACCCAATGGTGCAGCGCAAGGCCGAGAAGTCGGCAGCGGAAAATTCCTTTCAAAGCGTCTCACTGCTTTGGCTGGAACATTGGAGGCAGGGGAAGAGTCCCCGCCATGCGGACTATGTGAAGCGGCGCATAGAAGCCGATATTCTGCCCATTCTTGGCGCGAGGCCCATTGCTGAAATTGAAGCGCCGGAGCTGGTGGCGATGACCAAGGCCATTGAAAAGCGCGGGGCGCGAGACATTGCCAAGCGTGCTTTGGAGACCACGGGGCAGATATTCCGCTACGCCATTGCCCACGGATATGCGAAGCGAAACCCAGCGAGCGAAATCCGCCCTGCCGACATTTTGAAATCCACGCGCAAAACCAACTATGCCCGCATTGATGCCAAGGAACTGCCCGGCTTGCTACGGTCTATCGAAGTCTATCCAGGAACTCACGTCACGCGGCTGGCCATGAAGCTGATGGCTCTTGCGTTTGTCCGCACCAGCGAATTGATTGGGGCCAAGTGGGAAGAGTTCGACATCGAGGCGGCACGCTGGAACATTCCTGCCGAGCGTATGAAGATGCGGACTCCCCATATTGTTCCCTTAGCCAAACAGACATTGGATGTGCTCAATATGCTGCGAACGCTGAACGGCGAAGGCAAGTGGCTTTTCCCTGGAGACCGCAACGCCAAGAAACCCATGAGTAACAACACCATACTGAAAGGGCTGGAGCGCATGGGATACAAAGGCCAGATGACCGGACACGGTTTTCGTGGACTCGCTTCCACGATCCTCCATGAGCAGGGCTACGTGCATGAGCACATTGAATTGCAGCTTGCCCACGCCCCCCGCAACGCCGTCAGCGCCGCCTATAACCATGCGCTGTATCTGGAGCCACGCGCCAAAATGATGCAGGACTGGGCGAATTTTCTCGAACAGACACAGCGCGGCGGCAAGGTGCTGCCCTTCCGTGGCTCTGCTGCATAGCGCAACGAGTTACTGCCCCGCTGGAAGGCTTGCGCCTGCATCCCGCAGTCTTTTGACCACGGCTTCCGCAAGGTCTTCCATAGCGGGCTGGGTTGATTGCTTGGGCGTACCGATTCCCCGGATAATTTCCCCTTGCCGGTCTACTGCGACCTTGCCGTAGCTCGTGAAGGTGGTGAGCACATGTTCATGCCCAAAATTTGGCAATAATTACCTTGACTCCACCAGTGTTTTTTGCTAAAGTTTAGACAGTGAGGGATGTTATGAACACTGAACCTAAGAGCCTTCAAGAAGCCATCGTATATTTCTCGAACCCCGATAGCTGTATTGCTCATCTTGTGGCGCAGCGTTGGCCCGATGGAGTTGTGAAGTGCCCTACATGTGGCAATGATAAAGTCAACTACCGGGCGCATCGCCGCACCTGGACTTGCTCCAGCCATCACGCCAAGCGGGAGTTTTCTATCAAGGTTGGAACCATGATGGAAGATTCGCCGATTGGGCTGGACAAGTGGCTCACTGCAATCTGGCTCCTCACCAATTGCAAGAATGGCATCAGCAGCTATGAGATTGCGCGGGATATCAATGTTTCCCAAAAGGCGGCATGGTTCATGTTGCATCGTATTCGGCTCGCCATGCAGGACGATTCCTTTGGTAGTAAGCTGGGCGGAAAAGTCGAAGCCGATGAGACTTTTATCGGCGGTAAAGCTCGCAACATGCACCTGAGCGTCAAAGCCCGTCGTATCACTGGCACAGGAACCAAAGACAAGACTGCCGTCATGGGCATCCTTGAGCACGGCGGCATGGTTCGCACCATCGTTGTCTCGAATCGCAAGAAAGCTGTACTGCAAGCGGAAGTCAAAAAGCATGTCGAAGCTGGCGCGGCGCTCTACACCGACGCGCTGCTTTCCTAGGAGGGTTGGGCTACCGACTACGCGCACAAGGTTGTTGACCATGCTGTTGAATACGTCAACGGTCGCATCCATACCAACGGACTCGAAAACTTCTGGGGCCTGTTGAAGCGTGGCATCAACGGAACCTACGTGAGTGTCGAGCCATTCCATCTGTTTCGTTACCTCGATGAGCAAACCTTCCGGTACAACAACCGCAAGGATATGAATGATGCTGGCCGATTCAATCGCGTACTGTCTCAGATTGTCGGCAAGTGGTTGACCTTCGCCGAACTCACAGGGAAGGGATTAGAAACAGCGACCTGCTAACTCTAAGCGGTTGAAACGGGGTCGGAAGCAATCTCTAAAGTGAGAGTGAAGCCATCAACTTTCCCGCCTTCAAAGGATGATGTGAGGGAATTGAATGCTTGCTTAAAATCCAAGAACTTTCTTACTGAACCAGTTACGGGAGTCATCCATACATCATCGCAAGAAGGGCATTTTTCAAGCCTTCCGCTTTTCAAATTTGCCGATGCTGGAATTGACAAAGAGATACCACACCCTTTGCATGTAAAGCAAAAAGAAATGAGGTCTGAAAGCTCAAGCATTCGTTTTTGTTGATACATCATTTGAATATCTCCTTTTGCGTTGTTGCTTTTTCCGTTTCTGCTTGCGCTTCCATTCCTTTTCGCGCTTCAGTAGTTCCGCACGCGGCACTGAAATAACTTTACGGAGAACGGTGTTGAATTTTTCGAGTTCGCTGTTATACGAACAATTTTCCATTTCGGGCCTCCATTAAATGCTGTAAAAGTTGTTCCTCACGAAACATCGAAAAAGAGTACCATGAATGATTTTTGGCCATGCTCTTAAATTCAATCCGTTCGTCGCGTTGTCCCATTATGTTCAAGGTGTGGCACCTCCCCTCGTAAGCACATAGGTCGGCCATTTGCAAAGCGCAAACCTTTTTGTCGTCAGCATGAGTTATGGATGCAATTCTGGATGAAAAGGGGGAATTAATTTTTAATAATCGATAAGACTCTTCAGCCTCTTTCCATTTGGAATGATCGTCAAAAACAAAGGCGATTTCAGGATGAAATTTAGGCATATCTCGAATCATTAAACCAACGCAATGAATGATGAAATGCCTAAACATGTAGACGCTGCAATCTTTAGTTTCAAAGTAATTGGAAAAATCACTATGTTCGGAGAGCACCTTACGGAAAGCCTTAACGTCGAGACTCAGTGATATTCCACCTAGATTCTCTTCAGCGATGATTTTGCCGAGATCATAACGGACGCTTTCAGCAAAAGCGCGAGCGGCATAGGGAGTCATCATTAACTTGAGCGGATCAAATTCTCCATCAAGCCTTTCAATCTCACTTGCCTTAAAGTAATCAAGTTTCTTGCTTCGTAGGTACGCATCCCATTTAAGTTCAGCTTTTGTAAACATGTGAGGGTATCCCAAAAATCCCCCAACAGTGAATATGGTTTCGTGACGGGCATCGGCACTATCATCCGCGTAAACTGCAAGAAGCATTACGACTCCCGACTTTTTCCTAAAAAACAGGGATGCGAGATCACGCACGAAAATCATCGCCCACCACCATTCTCTGCTATCCCCTTGGTGGAGTCAAGGTAATTATTGCCTTTGTCTAGCTCGCAGATGCAAGGGCAATCGCTTCTTCAATCTGAGTGCGGAGGATTGGCTTCGAGACGTACCCATCCATGCCACATTCCAGGCACTTCTCCCGATCTCCTTTCATCGCATGTGCCGTCATCGCGATGATGGGAATGTGGCGGTGAGTCTGCTTCTCTCTTTCGCGGATTTCTCTGGTTGCTGCGATTCCATCCAAAAGTGGCATTTGGATGTCCATGAATACCAGATCGAAGATCCCAGCTTCCAGCAACGACAATGCTTCTATGCCATCATTGGCAACGGTCACCGTGTGGCCCATCTTCTCCAATGTGCGCACTGCGAGTCTCTGGTTGATGCGATTGTCTTCAGCCAGGAGAATGCGAAGACTTTCTGTGCCATCCTTCTGGTTTTGTATCTGAGGCGCGCTCTCCAGAGAAGTGTGCTTCTGCTTCAATGCGGTAGCGATGGCAAAGAGTAGATCGGATCTGCGGATAGGCTTAAGGATGTAAGCTGTGATGCCAAGCTGCTTGCAGCGCTCAACATGTCCACCATATCCCGCAGATGTTAGCATCATAACTTCCGGGGCTGTCAGTTCCGCATTCTGATGGATGCGCTCGACCAGCATAAACCCATCCATGTGCGGCATGTGCATGTCTGTCAGGATGAGGTGGAAAGGATCCCCCATTGCATGCGCTTCCAGCAGCTTGGATAATGCCAGATCGCCGCTCTCAACATCGTAGGGCTTTGCCTGAACCTGGCGCAGCATCTCGGATAAAATTCTGCGATTGGTCTGGTTGTCATCGACAATCAGCACCTTCAAATTCTTAAAGCTCTCTGTCGGTATAGCATGCGGAGCAACGGCGGCCTGAGCGGTTAAGAATTGAGTCGTGAAGTGGAACTGTGTTCCTTTCCCCAACTGGCTCTCCAGCCATATTCTGCCGCCCATCATGGATACGAGTCGCGATGAAATCGTCAGGCCTAGTCCTGTTCCGCCATACTCTCGAGTGGTGGAGGAATCGGCCTGCGCAAAGGGGCTGAAGATAACGGCCTGCTTTTCAGGGGAGATACCAATTCCGGTATCGGAGACCGTAAAGTGGAGAACGCAAGCGTCATCGCGCACTTCCTCTTTTTCAACGTGGATGGATACTTCTCCCGCGTGTGTGAACTTGATGGCGTTGCCCACAAGGTTGACGACGATCTGCCGAAGACGTCCAGTGTCTCCTTGCACGATCTCCGGCACATCTGCGGCAATATCGCAGAGCAGTTCCAGCCCTTTTTCGTCCGCGCGGAATGCGAGAGTTTTCAGAGTATCTTCCAGACACTCGCGTATCCGAAAGTCAACCATTTCCAGTTCCATTTTCCCCGCTTCAATCTTGGAGAAATCGAGAACGTCGTTAATTACGCCAAGAAGCAAGTCTGCAGAAAGTTTTACCGTCTCCATGTAATCCCGTTGCTCCGCAGTCAGACTTGTATCCAGCGCTAGTTCCGTCATGCCGACGACACCATTCAGCGGCGTGCGAATTTCGTGGCTCATATTGGCTAGGAACTCGCTCTTTGCCTGACTGGCCACTTCGGCGACTTCTTTGGCGTGACGCAGCGCATTCTCATTGCGTCGCTGCTCCGTCACATCTCGGAAGGTCCAGATTCTGCCATAGTACTCGCCAGTTTTCCCTAGAACGGGAGCCGAATATCGGTCGAGAACCGTACCATCCTTCATGTACACTTCATTTCTTTGAATTTCATTAGGATGTGTATCTAGGCACGCAGATCGTTCAAGAAACGCAGCGGGGTCGGTGGTGAGATTGGCGAAGAAGTTCAGTCCGGGATCGTACAACTCTCCCTGTTCTTTATCGTAGGGAATCTTCCACATGCGGCAAAAAGGCTCATTCTGGAAGATCATTTCACGCTGGCTATTGCGTACCATAACGCCTTCGATGGTTGCGTTGCCTTGTGCCTCCAGAAAGGCTGCCTGCCATCGTAACTCCGCCTCGATTCGCTGACGTTCCGCAATCTCAGATTGAAGCTCAGCCGTGCGCTGTTGAACGCGTACCTCCAGCCCATTGTTCGTTTCCTGTAGCAGGAAATCGCGCTGTTGAATCTGCTCCAGCATCTGGTTGAAAGAGGTCACCAGCGTTCCAACCTCATCCTGGCTCAGTACAGGGGCGCGCAGCGAATAGTCTTCGTGCATGGAGACCTGCTCTGCCAGTAAAGCAAGCTGCACGAGCGGAGCGCTGACGAGACGTACCATCTCAACCGTCGCAAGATAGGTGATGATTATGGAAACAATCAGAACAAGAACTGCGATTTTCGCGTACTGCCGCAGCTTCAAACGAAATCCACCAAGATCGGAAACGATACCAATGGTTCCTGTTTTTTCTCCATTTAGAGACACGCTGCGGAACAGCGTAAGCGAATGCTGGCTAAAGTGAGCACCCTCGGAACCCAGCGCGGGCAGTTTTACAGACGAGCGAACATCGGCTCTGCGGTACACCGCAAAGATGTGGCCCTGCTCATCGTAAAGGCAGGCTGCCACAACGTCATGCTCGGCTTTGAGCGCTCCCAGCATCTGCTCGGCTGTTTTCTGGTCTTCAAAGGCGAGGGAGGCTGCGGTATTTGCACCCAGCGTGTCCGCTAGCGTGGCAAGTTCGCTGGCAGCGGTGGCGCGAAAATCAGCGCGCTCATAAATCGTGAAACCTGCACATGCCAGAGCGAGCGCCATCACGGTCGAGGAAAGAAGAAGCAACGCGAGCTTGCGACGAATCGGAAGATTTTTAATCGTCATTTTTTACCTGCTTCCGGTGGCTCAATGACCTTCTGGGCAAGGAGCAGCAGTTGCGAGCTGA